>NZ_JADNMD010000016.1:0-139870 GCF_015556325.1 Clostridium sp. 1001283B150225_161107_B6
TAGAGGTGGAAGTGCAGTAATGTACGGAGCTGACTAATACTAATCGGTCGAGGGCTTATCCAAAAAGGTTAAGGGAAAGTGGTTTGTGGAACAATCGGAATTCAATATGTGGTTTTGAGGGTACGTATTATTTTTATAAATGTATATGTACTAAATGCGCGAGTGGCTCAGGGGTGGAGCACCACCTTGCCAAGGTGGGGGCCGCGGGTTCGAATCCCGTCTCGCGCTTTTATTTTTAGGAAGTCCTGTTATATCAGGACTTCCTATTTTTGTTTGCCCATGCTGGGCAAACTTTAACGGACGGAGGTCCCGGATATGCGGGGCGGAATCTGAAGGGAGGTCCTTCAGGTTGTATGTAAATGTGAGGCCGGAATCGGGCCAAAATGAATGGTACCTAGCGCAGAATGAAAAATAATTTGAAAATAAAGTTTCACAAAATGGGAATGCCAGGATTGTACATTCTGTATATTGACAAAATGTTTTCAAAATAGTAAGATTTGATATATAAAAAGAAAATATATTTTCAATTTATGAAAGAAAATTATAAAGGAGATAAAATGAAGAAACCATTAATTGCTATTACAATGGGAGACGCAGCGGGAATTGGGCCGGAAATTACCTGTAAAGCCTTATCAAGAAAAGACGTTTATGATACATGCAGACCCATTGTCCTTGGAGATATAAGAATTATTGAGGATATTATTGTGCGGTGCAGTCTGGATTTAAAAGCACGTAAGATTTCGCATACAGAAGAAGGAGGGCGTGAATACGGATATGTTGATGTAGTGGACTATAACGATATTGATATGTCCCAATGGAAATTCGGAGAATTGAGTAAAAGTTGCGGAGAAGCAGCGGTGCATTACACAAAAGAGGCCTGCCGAATGTGTATGGAGGGAGAAATAGACGCCATGGTTTCAGCACCTTTGAATAAGGCTGCTATGCGTATGGCCGGATACAACTATGAGGGACAGACTCAGATTGTGGGGGAAATGACCCATTCTGAAAATTATGGAATGCTGCTTTTATTAGGGAATATACGTGTGCTGATGTATAGCAATCACTGTTCCCTGGAAGAAGCATGCCATAAGGTTGATAAGGAGACAGTCCGCTCTAAGATTACTTTGATTCATGAAGGTCTGAAAAAAATTACTTCAATGGAGCATCCGGTAATTGCAGTCTCTGCCTTGAATCCCCATTGCGGAGAGAATGGTATGTTTGGCAGAGAAGAGCTGGACGAAATTATTCCAGGAATAGAACTGGCGAAAGAAGATGGGATACAGGTAGTGGGACCAGTTCCGGCAGATACTGTTTTCGTGGATGCAAAGGAGGGGAAATTTGATGCAGTAATCGCTATGTACCACGACCAGGCCAATATGGCTATGAAATTGCTGGGGTTTGGAAATGTAGTCACTTTATTGGTAGGGGTACCTATCATTCGTACTTCTACTGGTCATGGAACTGCATTTAATATAGCCGGGCAGAATATTGCGAATGAAGAGAATCTTTATAGAGCAGTGCTGGAGGCAGCAGAGCTGGCAGCACAACATATTTCATAATGGAGGATAAAATGGGACATTTAGAAGAGTGTAAGAGGGAAGTTGTAAAATATTCACATTTGCTTTATGAGCGGGGATTAGTTACGGCTGCAGGCGGAAATGTGAGCATGAGATGTGGAGATACAGTGATAGTAACTGCAAGCGGAGTATCCCTGCGGGATACCCGGGAAGATAACCTTATCCTGTGTGACCAGAATGGCAAACTGATAGTTTGTCCGGACGGTTTAAAACCATCGAAGGAAACAATATTTCACTTAAAGATATATCAGATTCGTCAGGACGTGGACAGCGTGATACATGTTCATCCTGCATACTCTGTGGGGTACTCGATTAATGACAGAAAAATCCCAGTATTGACTGCATCCGCTAAGATGAAAGTGATTGATGTACCGGTTGTGGACTACGCCAATCCCGGGACAGAAGAACTTGCCTCCTATGTGGAGCAGATTGTGAAGGAGGCTCCGGAAGATATTCATGCTATGGTTTTGAAAGCCCACGGCATAATTGCATATGAAAAAGGAATGTCACAATGCTTTGACACAGCAGAGCTGGTAGAAGATACAGCACATATTGCTTATGTGGCAGAGATGTTATCAAAAAATAATTAAAAGAGGAGGGAAAACAGTTAAGGGGTAGTAAACAGGTTGCAGCAAAAACAGTTTGTAATTAAAAGGGGGATTTTTATGAAGCAGACAAAAATATTAGCATTGATTATGAGCGGGGCAATGGTTATGGGACTTAGCGGGTGCCAGGGTTCTGGCAAAGTGGAATCCACACCTGAGAAGGCGGAAACAACACAGACAGAGAAAGCAGTAGATGACAAAACAAGTGCTCCATCCCAGGATGCCATTGTGATTAAGATTGCCTGTGGTTTGGCAGAAGGAACCCCTATGGTAGTTGGTTCCCAGGTATTTGAGGAGACTTTGGAGAGGCTTACCAATGGAAGATATGATGTACAGGTGTATGCCAATGCAGAGTTGGGAGATGATACGGTAGTGACGGAAGCAGTTTCCTTGGGTACGCTTGAAATGTGCTGTACAACTCCCAGCGTATTTACCGGAGTGTGTCCGGATGTAGGGGTTTTTGATATGCCTTTCCTGTTTACAAACACAGAAGGGGCAGATGAGGTTTTTGACGGGGAAATCGGGACAGCAATTGGACAGACAGTAGAGAAAAATGGAGGCGTCCATATTTTGGGTTATTTTGAAAATGGATTCCGCAATATTACCAATAGTGTGCGGGAGGTTCATACCCCGGAAGATTTAAAGGGCTTGAAGATTCGTACCCCGGAAAGTGAAGTGTTTTTAAAAACCTTTGAACTTTTGGGAACCAATCCTACGCCTATGGCATTTTCCGAAGTGTTCACAGCTCTTCAGCAAAAGACAATTGATGGACAGGAAAATCCATTAAATACTATTTATCTGAATAATCTGTATGAAGTGCAGGATTATGTAACAAGAACCGGGCATATCTATAGTCCACATATGTTTTGTATGAACAAATCATTTTATGACGGGCTCTCAGATGAGGATAAAGCTGCTGTTGATGAAGCTGCAAAGGCAGCAGTAGATGCAAACAGAAAGCTGTCAAGGGAACTGGATGAGGGGTATGTCAAGAGTCTTGAGGAGGCTGGTATGACAGTCACCACTCTGACTCCTGAGGAAAAAGCTGTCTGGGTGGAGGCAGTATCTCCGATTTATGAGGAGTATTCAGGCAAATATGGAGATTTAATCACACAGATACAGGATATAATGGCTGCCTACAATTAAGGTCGTATCCATGGAAGAGGTATAGGGTTATGGGAGTCTTAAAAAAGATATATCAGATAATGCTGAAAACAATAGAACTTCTTGCTATCATTACCCTGTTTGGCATGGTCTGCATTGTATTTTGGAGTGTTTTAAGCCGGTTTATATTTAACAGTTCCATTGCCTGGGCAGAAGAAATATCCAGATTCCTGATGATTTGGCTGACACTGGTTGGCTCTGTGGCAGCTTATGAAGAGAATAAACATGTGGGATTTGATTCATTGGTTAATGCCCTTCCCAGAATTCCCAGGTTTATTATTACATTAGCAGGATACATCCTCGCCTTTGGGATTCTAATTATTTTAGTCAGAGGGGGATTTGCTCTGGCAAAGAACCAGTGGGGGTGGGTCTCACCGGCTACACATACCAGTTATGGATTTGTATATGCTATTGCACCGGTTTCTTTTGCAATCATGGCGGCTCAGGCAGCGCTTAAGTTTGTTGCTACCATTTTGGCATTCGTAAAAGATGAATTTTAAAGGGTGGTGAATATGCTAACAATATTTTTGATAAGTCTATTTGGATTTATTGCTATCAACGTTCCAATAGGTTTTGCCCTTCTGATAACAGCTACCATTATGATGTATATGAGTGGTATCACGGAACCATCCGTTATTGTGCAGAATATGATTCGGGGTGTCAACAGTTTTACCATCATGGCTGTTCCCTTCTTTATGCTCGCCGGAGAAATTATGAATGAGGGGGGCATATCTAAACGGATTGTGCGTTTTGCCAGTTCGTTATTGGGACATATTAAAGGAAGCCTGGGGTATGTAAGCATATTGACCGGTATGCTCTTTGCAGGTGTTTCAGGTTCAGCTCTGGCTGATACAGCCGCAGTGGGCTCTGTACTCTATCCCCTGATGAAAAGTGAGGGTTATAATGAGGAGAGAAGTGTAGACCTGATATGCGCGGCAGGTACCATTGGCCCTATTATTCCGCCCAGCATTCCATTCATATTATATGGGGTAATGGGACAGGTTTCCATCATCAAATTATTTGAAGCAGGGTTTATTCCGGGGATTTTAATAGGCGGAGGACTTGGACTGGTTTGGTGGTTTTATACAAGAGGAAAGGATGTCTATAATACAGACCGTGTATTCCGGTGGCTGGAAGTGAAAGATGCCACAAAGGATGCGATTTGGGCGCTTCTTCTTCCCATCATTATCATGGGAGGAATATTGACAGGGGTTGCAACCCCTACAGAGTCAGCGGTGGTTGCATGCGTATATGCAATTCTGGTGTCGTTGGTTATATACAGAGAATTAAAGTTCTGTGCTTTTCCTAGGATTCTGCTTGCTGCTGCAAAAAGTACTGCAACTGTATTTCTGGTTATTGGTTCTGCTACTTCAGTAGCTTACTTTATTTCCACAGCCAGGATTCCTGGTATGATTGCCAGCGGATTACTTAGTATTACTGATAATGTGTATGTTATTATTCTTCTGATTAATATTATACTGCTGGTAATTGGATGTGTAATGGATTTGACGCCCGCGTTATTGATTATGACACCAATTTTATTGCCTATCATACAGAGTTTCCATTTGGACCCGGTCTGGTTTGGCGTGGTTATAACAGTCAATCTTTGTATTGGTCTGCTGACACCGCCAGTGGGAACCGTACTCTATGTAGGATGTGGTATATCTAAAAAGTCTATCACACAGCTGTCTAAACCTATGGTACCATATATTCTGGCAATGTTAGCTGTACTGTTACTGATATCGTATTGTCCGGCGCTGGTGATGCTAATTCCAAATCTGTTGGCATAACAGAAGAAAGAAAAAATTATGGTTCTGGTATTTCACTATGAGTTGATAGAGGTATATGCACCATGGTATACCAGAACCTTTCCGAATGAAAAGGAGCCATGGGAATCCTCCGGCTTCTGAATCGCGGCCATTTGTTCATATGGGCATAAAAAGACGCCCCTTGTGGGGGGAGTTCCTGCTTGATTGGCAATAAAGATTATGGTAGAATAAAGCGGTAAAAGGGTGCCTATAAAGGGAGTGGAAGCGGACTATGGATCGGAACAAGAGGATTTGTGAGATAGAGAAGTTTGTGGTAAAAAATAAGATTGTTACAGTTTCTGAGATAGCAGAGCATCTGAATATTTCTGAATCTACGGTTCGGAGGGATATTGAGGTAATGGTGTCCAAGGAGCTGGTTACACAGCGCCATGGAAGCATAACAAGCAGCAATTTTAAGGGTCAGGGATTTGAATTTTTTGACCAGAGAAAAGAGGAAAATCTGGAGGAAAAGCAGGCAATAGGCAGATGCGTGGCAGACATACTCCAGGATAATGATGTGGTTTTTCTGGAAGGCGGCACAACACAGCTGGAGATAGCTAAAAGTATCCGGAATAAAAATATCACAGTGATTACAGCAGCCCTGAATATAGCAATGGTATTAGCAGAGAGTACCTCTGTAACAACCATTGTTCTTGGCGGCTGTATCTGGGCCGGAACTTACTTTCTTGTGGGCGATATGGTAGATATGAATATGAAGAATATGCATTTTAATTATTATATTTCCTCTCCCGGAGCTATTATGCCAGACGGCCGGTTGATTTATCATAATATCCAGCTTTCAAATATGCGGATTCAGGGTATGTCATTGGCAGATAATGTTGTCATTGCCGTGGACAGCTCTAAGTTTGGAACAAGCGGATTCTTCTCGAATGGATATTTAAAGGATGTGGACATGTTAATCAGCGATAAGGTTCCTGAGGCTTATCAGAAATTAATGTCAGACAAGGGTAGGATTATTATCGCTGAGTAACTCTGAAGAGGTAAGGGTTTATGACGCGATTGATGATTCTGGCGGACGATTTAACAGGGGCTGTTGATACAGGCGCATTTCCTGTGGCCTGCGGCAGGGAAGTTGTGGTCTATACAGACCCGGCTGCCTATGACGGGGGAATGCAAAGGGAATTGGTGTGCATAAACATGGCCACCAGAGGCTGCTCTGAAAAACAGGCATTTACTGTACATAAAGAGTTTGCAGAAAAGAATAAATTATATGAGGGAATCCTGATTAAAAAACTTGATATGGGATTTCGCGGCAATCCGGCGGTGGAGATAAGTGCTCTAATGCAGTATCTGAATCGGACTGTTTGTTTTGTTGTAGCGGCTTTGCCGCAGTTTAAGACATTCACTTTGTATGGAAACCAGTATGTGAAAGGAAGAATTCTGGAAGAATCTCTCTATGCAGATGACCCAATCCATCGTGTGGAAGAGTCATATGTTCCTGACATACTGAGAAAGAATGTGGATGTTAAGGTGGGTCATTTGGATATTGATACAGTTAAGAGCTGTCATCTGCTGGAATCTGTAGAAGATATGGTGAGTAATCATACCCGGATTATTGTCTTTGATGCAGTGTCGGATGAGGATTGTTACTGTATATTTAAACATTTGAGTAAACGGTATCCGCTTGCCTTGTGGGCAGGGACATTAGGGCTTCTTTCGGGGGTTACCAGAGCTTTGTATGGAGAAGCTCTGGAACATGAGTGTAGTTCGCGCCAGATTCGATGTGCATGTTTTAGCGGAACTACATACGATGTTACCAAGAAACAAATCGCATACTCACAACAGCATGGACTGGAAGTGGTATATTTAAATATAGCGGTTTGTCTGAAGGATGAGGATGTGGATTCGGAAGTAAGCCGGGTTGTCCGTCAATGTAAACTTATAAATCAGCGGGGAGATTTTATCGTAGTTCCGGAGGTGTCGGATTCTTTACAGAAAACGGGCCTGTCAGAACGTATCTTGTATTTACTGGCTCTTTGTGCTGAGAAGGTCTTAGAGAATGTAACGATGGACCGCATTGTTATTATAGGTGGAGAGACTGCCAATGCCATATTTCATAAATGCAATGTCTCCCAAATGCTGGTAAAAGAAAAACCGGAGACAGGAATCGCCTCAGGGATATTTCTGGATGGTATATATGCCGGATGTGAGTTTGCGGCCAAAGGTGGTTCTGTAGGTACAATAGCTGCTATACAGAAGATGCTTTGTAAATGAAAGGACGGAAAAGTGCTTGAATATAAAGTGAGAATAGTGGTCTTAGATGGTTATATCTTAAATCCTGGTGATATAAGCTGGTCTGGATGTTGTTTCTGAAGAGCCTAAACGGGGGAGAATCCGCTGCTTCAGGCAAAAAATTGCATTATTACTCCCCATATATCATAGGCGTCCAGGGAGAGCCGCATGAGACTGAAGCAGATTGCTTCAGATAATCTGAAGTGCCTTGGAGTGTAGGAGGAACTTCCGCTTTTTTGATGTTATTCAGATAGTCTGTGGTAGTTGACAAGAACAGGCAGGCACATTATACTCGTAGGAAGAATACATCAAAACAGATGGGGAGAACGCAGATGAGAAAGAGGAACCCAATCATGCTGGAGGAGGCCCAGGAGCGCCTCAGGCATATTAATATAATAGCAGAAACTGAGACCATCCACACAATGGATGCATTGGGAAGAGTATGCGCTGAATCAATATACGCAGTCATGGACCAGCCCCCCTTTCCGCGTTCCCCATTGGATGGTTATGCGGTCAGAAGCCAGGACACGGCAGGTGCGTCAGAGGAGAATCCGGTTAAACTGAATGTAGTTGAGCATATATGTGCGGGGATGTTTCCTAAATTAAAGATAGGACCGGGTGAGGCAGCCAGAATCATGACAGGTGCCCCCATACCGGAGGGAGCAGACGGCGTTATCATGCAGGAACAAACCGACGAGGGAAGCCGGCTGGTTGAGATATATCAATCCGCCGCAGCTTATAAGAACTACTGTAAAAAAGGCGAGGATACATCCAGGGGAACCCTGCTTATCGAAAAGGGAGTGGAGATACGCGCTTCCCATATAGGAATCCTGTCGAGTCAGGGAATAGAGTCCCTGTCTGTGTTTTCTGTACCTGTTATAGGCATCATGGCCACAGGGGATGAACTGGTTCCAATGGGAACCCCTCTGGAGCCGGGAAAAATTTACGACAGCAATGGACCCCTTCTTTCCGCCAGGGTGAGGGAGCTGGGAATGAAGCCGTTACTTTACTGCCGGGCCGGAGATGATACACAGGAGCTGGCAGGGGATATCAGGGAACGGTTAAGGGAATGTGATGCATTGGTTACCAGCGGCGGTGTTTCCGTGGGCGTACGGGACTGCATGCCGTATGTTGCTAAATCCCTTGGAGCAGAGGTGCTGTTTCATGGAATCAATGTAAAGCCAGGCTCACCCATGCTGGCAATGATAGTGGAGGGCAAGCCTGTATTCTGCCTGTCCGGAAATCCATTTGCGGCGGCAGCTACCTTTGAGGTCCTGGTGAGGCCGGCCCTGGAACGGATGAGGGGAAGAACACAGTGGAAACCGCAGATTCTGCTGGGGGTACTTGAAACTCCTTTTCCCAAATCATCGCCTTTAAGACGTTTGGTGAGAGGAAAGATAGAGGACGGAAAGGTATGGCTGCCTGAGGGACGCCACTCTTCAGGCATGATTTCCAGCATGGCCGGATGCAACTGTCTGGTAGATATCCCGGCCGGAAGCAGCGGATTAAAGGAAAGGGAGCCGGTGAAAGCCATCCTCATGTAGAAGCATTGGTTAAGGCGGAAAGCCCCTGGCAGGGACTTCCGCCTTTTGTAATGTGCAATCGAAAATGAAGCCATACATGGCGCCGGACCCTTGTCATATTTGGAAAATTATACTATAATAGGCGAAATGGGCTGATTTAGCCTGTTAATGGGTAAAAGTGTTTTGGGAAAATGAGTAAGGAACAGGCAGGGATAAGTAAAATGGCAGGATTAGGTACGATTGTGAATGTGGCGGGCATACTGGCCGGATGCGGCGTTGGGCTTTTATTGAAAGGCGGACTTCCCAAACGGCTGCAGGATACGATATCCAGCGCAGTGGGACTGTGTGTGGTATTTGTAGGCATTACAGGCGCCCTGAAGGGCTTGATGACCATACATGGCGGCAGCTTTGAGACTAGGGACACGCTGGTGAGCGTGGTCTGCATGGTGGTGGGCGCTGCCCTGGGTGAATGGATTAATATCGAGTACAAGCTGCAGCAGCTGGGAGAATGGTGCAAATCCAGGATTCCGGCAGGTCAGGTATCCGGAACCTTTGTGGAGGCGTTTGTCAGCAGCTCTCTGCTGTTTTGTGTGGGGGCCATGGCCATTGTGGGTTCCCTGGAGGACGGCTTAAGCCATAATTACAATACATTGTTTACCAAGGCAGTAATGGATGGAGTGCTGTCCGTGGTGTTTACAGCAGCCCTTGGCATAGGGACGGCATTTTCCATTTTTCCCGTGGCCGTTTACCAGGGGAGTATTACGCTGCTGGCAGGGCTGGTAAGGCCGTTTCTTACAGATATGATGATTACCAGGGTATCATGCATTGGTTCTATTCTGATATTCGGTCTGGGACTGAATCTGGTCCTTGGAAGCAAGATAAAGATTGGAAATCTGCTGCCGGCTGTCTTTTTGCCAATCATTGCCTGCGTGCTGGGTTTTTAGGATTACGGCAACCGGCAGTTCAGGGCGGGATATGAGCCGGAGGAATCAGCGTTACAGATATACGGAGAGGAAGGATAAGAAATATGGAATTTGCAAAGAGGATGGACCAATTTGGAGAGGGTATCTTTTCAAAGCTGGCTGAGATTAGGAAGGAAAAAGCGGCAAGGGGAGAGGAAGTCATTGACCTGAGCATCGGGGCGCCCAACATACCGCCTGCGCCTCATATTATGGAGGCGTTGTGCAGGGCTGCCAAAGAGCCGTCCAACTATGTGTATGCCATCAGTGACAGGAGGGAGCTGCTGGAGGCGGTCAGCGCATGGTATCAGACCCGGTATGGGGTGGAGCTGAATCCTGAGACAGAGATATGCTCCCTGCTGGGTTCCCAGGAAGGGCTGGCCCATATTGCGTTGTCCATTGTGGATGATGGGGATGTGGTTCTTGTGCCCGACCCATGTTATCCTGTATTTGGCGACGGTCCACGGATAGCCGGAGCCAGGCTTCACTATATGCCCCAGAAAAAGGAAAACGGGTATATCATCCGCCTGGACGAGATACCTGAGAAAGTGGCTGAAAAGGCCAGGCTTATGGTGGTGTCTTATCCCAACAATCCCACCACAGCCATGGCTCCTGATTCTTTTTATGAGGAGCTCATAGCCTTTGCCAGGAAATATGACATCATTGTGCTTCATGATAATGCTTACAGCGACCTGGTTTTTGACGGAAGGGAATGCGGCAGTTTCCTGCGGTTTCCGGGGGCAAAGGAAGTCGGCATAGAATTTAATTCCCTGTCAAAGACATACGGGCTTGCCGGCGCCAGAATCGGGTTCTGCCTTGGTAATGCCCAGGTGGTGTCACGTCTGAAGCTGCTTAAATCCAATATGGATTACGGCATGTTCCTTCCTATCCAGGCCGCAGCCATTGCAGCGGTTACAGGGGACCAGTCCTGTGTGCAGGCCACAAGGAGGGCTTATGAGACGCGCAGGAATATTATGTGCGACGGTTTTTCATCCATTGGATGGAAAATGGACCGGCCGGAGGCCACCATGTTTGTGTGGGCAGCTATTCCGGAACATTACCATAATTCTGAGGCATTCGTCATGGACCTGGTAGAACGGGCCGGTGTAATGGTCACGCCCGGCAGCGCGTTTGGACCCTCCGGTGAGGGCTATGTGCGTCTTGCTCTGGTCCAGGATGAGGAAATGCTCAATCAAGCTATTAGGGCTGTCAGTGAAAGCGGCGTCCTTTTGGCAGAGGGGAAACAATAAATGCCGGGAAACAGAAACAGATTCGCATGGAACAGATGGCATGTGGTGATACTGCTCTATATATGCTTTATATACGGCAATTCCCTGACACCGGCCGCTGTTTCTTCCCGGGAAAGCGGCTTTCTTCTGGCCAAAGTCCAGGGAGTTATGGAATCCCTGGGCTGGGAGTTCCTGTGGCTGACGGAACACATCATCAGAAAAACCGCCCATTTTGCGGAGTATGCAGTGCTGGGCGGTTTGACAGCCAGGGCAGCCGGAATACCTGGAACAGAAAGACTAAAAGATGCATTGATGCTGATTTTCATAGTACCTTTTGTGGATGAGACTATCCAGCTTTTTGTGGCAGGCCGGTCCGGGCAGATAAGTGATGTATGGCTGGATATGAGCGGTGCGGCTGTGGGGATGATGATTACCGCAGGGGTACTTTCATATGCTGCCCGGAGAAAAAAACGAGGCCGGTAAGGCAGGGAGGCAGAGGATGAATATTGGAGTGTGGCTGTCCTACGACGGCACCAGATATGATGGCTGGCAGAAGCAGGGAAATACGGACAGGACCATCCAGGGCAGGCTGGAGGCGGTTCTGGAAAAGCTGGAGGGAAATCCGGTGGAGGTCCACGGTTCCGGGCGGACCGATGCAGGTGTCCATGCAGAAGGCCAGGTGGCTAATTTCCATCTGGTAAAACAGATGGAGCCGGATGAAATTCTGGGATATATGAACCGGTACCTGCCCGGAGACATTGCTGTTACAAAGGCATGTGTGATGCCGGACCGGTTTCACAGCCGTTTGAATGCAGTGAGGAAGACGTACCGTTACCAGATAGAGACTGCTTCTAAGAAAAATGTGTTTGAGCGCCACTATTATTATGGCTTAGGGCAGGAGCTGGATTTGGCCAGGATGGAACAGGCGGCAAAGGCTCTTACAGGGACCCATGATTTTAAAAGCTTCTGCGGCAACAAGAAAATGAAGAAATCAACAATCCGCACCATTGAATCCATCTGCTTTCGCCGGATGGACAGCAGAATCCATATATCCTATACAGGCAATGGATTTTTGCAGCAGATGGTACGGATTTTATCAGGCACCCTTATGGAGGTGGGAATGGGCAGGCGAAAGCCGGAGGAAATGGCCGCTGTCCTGGAGTCAGGGGACCGTTCTGCAGCTGGTTTTACTGCCCCGCCTGAAGGGCTGTTCCTGGAATGTGTGGAGTATGGTGATTTGATATGACTGAATTTTTAGTAAGAAAATTTGTGAAAGACCATGATAATGTGGAGGATGTGCAGGTAAGGACGGCTTATGGGACGCTGACCAGCATGGTGGGAATCGGCTGCAACCTGCTGCTTTTTGCATCCAAGCTTTTTATTGGAATCCTGGTGCACAGTATATCTGTCATGGCGGATGCATTCAATAACCTGTCGGATGCAGCGTCCTCCATCATTGGGTTCGTGGGAGTCAAAATGGCGGAAAAACCAGCGGATGACGACCATCCCTTTGGCCATGGAAGAATTGAATATATTGCGGCATTCATCGTGGCGTTCCTGGTTATACAGGTGGGTTTCTCCCTGTTCAAGACCTCCTTTGGCAAGGTGCTGCATCCCGAGGACATGAGCTTCCGGTGGATATCCATACTGATACTTGTCATGTCCGTGGGCATTAAGCTGTGGCTTTCCCGTTTCAATAAAAAGCTGGGGAAGCGTATTAATTCCAAGGTGATGCTGGCCACCTCGGCGGATGCCCTGGGCGATGTGGCCACTACCTCCGCAACCATATGCTCCATTGGAATCTATGGGGCATTGGGGTTGAATGTGGATGGTATTGTAGGTCTTATTGTGTCTGTGGTGGTCATGATTGCAGGGGTGAACATAGCAAAGGATACCCTGGCGCCTCTGATTGGAGAAGCCATTGACCCTGAGATTTACGACAAAATAACAAACTTCGTGGAGAGCTTTGACGGCATTGTGGGCAGTCATGATTTGATTGTACATAATTACGGACCCTCCAGAAGCATTGCATCCATCCATGCAGAGGTGCCCAATGACTGCAACGTGGAGCGTACCCATGAAATCATTGACCGCATTGAGCGGGAAGCCATGAGGCGTCTGGGAATCCTGCTGGTTATCCACATGGACCCGGTGGAGACCCATGATGAGAGGGTGGTGGAGTTCAAGGAGCTGGTGACGTCTGTTCTGGAGGGCATTGACAGCAGGCTTACGTTTCACGATTTCAGGATGGTGGACGGCGTGGAACGCATCAACCTGATTTTTGATTTGGTGGTTCCCAGGGAATATAAGCCATCGGTTCTGGGTAAACTGAAAGCAAGAATCAGCGGGGACGTGGCGAAAAAGGACAGACGCTGCTGCTGCGTCATCACCATGGAAAACAGCTTTATGTCGGAGAGCCGGGAGTAAGGGGTGATATGGGAGCGGGCTGGTTCTGGAAGGGGGATGCCGGATGTCGCAGGAAGAGATGATAGGGGCCATGGGAGAGGGGGATATGGAGGCGTTCCATCTCTTTTACCAGGATACAGCCAGACCCGTGTACAGCTTTATCCTTTCCCTGACCAGGAACCCGGATGAAGCAGAGGATGTGATGCAGGAAACCTATCTGACGGTATGGACCAAAGCAGGCTCCTATGTCCCCCAGGGGAAGCCTCTGGCCTGGGTGTTTACCATAGCCAGGAATCTTTGCTATATGCGGTTCAGAGAGCAGAAAATGAAGTCGGATGTGGCGCTTGAGGACCTGGCTGAAAAGGAGGAGGGAGCGTACTGCGCGCCTCTGGAACAGGCTGCGGACCGCAAGGTTCTGCTTGACGCGCTGGGCCGAATCAGCCGGGAGGAGCGCCAGATTGTACTTCTCCATGCGGCAGCAGGCATGAAGCACAGGGAGGTGGCAGAGGCTCTGCAGATGCCCTTAGCCACGGTATTGTCAAAGTATAACCGTTCCATGAAAAAGCTTCAGGAACTGCTCAGATGTACACAGTGACACAGGGGTCCATAAACAAAAGAAAAATCCAAGCAAAAAATGGATAAAAATTGAAAAAAGTACTTGACGAAACGCTGACTATATTATATAATACATTTCGTTGTGTTGATGGGCTATCGCCAAACGGTAAGGCAACGGACTCTGACTCCGTCATTTCAAGGTTCGAATCCTTGTAGCCCAGTTTGATAAATCTTGGTCCCGTAGGCATCCTGCCTGACGGGATTTTTTGTTATATTTCCCTTTAGCGGGACAGGAATCTGCGGGAAGGGAAACCCGGGGGCATGACAGGGAGAGGGGGTAAGATATGTCTGATAAAAAGAAAAATCTGCTCAATGGAATATTCCTGCTGGTTGTGTTTATTCTGACCATTTACAGTGTATTTGCAGGTGAGGACCTGAGCGACATAGCGGACACCATATCCGAGGCGTCTCCCGGTTTCCTGCTTCTGGGGGTTGCCTGCGTTATTTTTTTCATATGGTCGGAGTCGGCCATCCTGCACTACCTGTTCGGTACCCTGAGTATTAAGACAAAGCGAAGAACCTGCTTCCTGTATTCCTCCGTTGGTTTTTTCTTCAGCTGCATCACTCCCTCGGCAGGGGGAGGCCAGCCGGCCCAGGTATACTATATGAGGAAGAACATGATACCGGTTCCTGTGGCCACAGTGGTGCTCATGGTGGTAACCATTACCTATAAGTCGGTGCTGGTGGTCATTGGCTGCCTGCTGGCCATATTTGGCCAGGGCTTTTTAAACCGCTACCTGTACGAGGTTATGCCTGTGTACTATCTGGGGCTGGGGCTGAATGTGGTGTTCTGCGCAGCCATGCTGATTCTGGCTTTCCATACATCCCTTGCAAAAGACATGGTAATGCGCCTTCTGGGGCTTATGGAGCGCTTCCGTTTTCTCAAGAAAAAGACATCCAGGACAGAGCGTCTGCTCCTTACCATGGAGCATTATAATGATACGGCTGCCTTCCTGCGCCAGCACAAGCATGTACTTTTTAAGGTGCTGTTACTTACCATTCTCCAGCGGCTGGCCTTGTTTTCGGTTACATATTTCGTGTACAGGGCCTTTGGGCTTAAGGGAACCACCATGATTACCCTGGTTCTGCTCCAGTCAACCATTTCCGTATCCGCTGACATGCTTCCTCTTCCGGGAGGCATGGGAATCAGCGAACATCTGTTCCTGACCATATTCGACCCGATTTTTTACGGGGACCTGCTATTGCCGGCCATGGTATTGTCCAGGGGCATAGCCTATTATGTGCAGCTGGGGTTCAGTGCTGCAGTGACCATGTACGCACATGTTACCTTGGTGAGAAAACACAGAAAAATCTAAAAAAAATTTAGGTAATCTAAAAAACATTATGCATTGTGACGAAAATATGAAGCCAACTTAAGTTAGAATGCCCATTGTGGGCTGTGGTTTTACGTGCTATCATTAGATATATAAAAATATTTAGGTCATACAAAAATTTTTAGAGGTGTAAGCACGTGAAAAATTCAGATAAGTTGAAGCGTTACAGCATGTTCATTGCAGGCGTTATATTCAGCGCTTTGGGAATCAGCCTGATTACAAAAGCAGGTCTGGGCACATCGCCCATTACCAGCCTGGCCTTTGTACTGACGTTTATTTTTCCCCACAGCCTGGGGGAGTTTACCATGCTGGTGAATACGGTTATGTTCCTGATACAGGCGGCCCTTTTAGGAAAAGCCTTTGGAAAAGTGCAGCTGCTCCAGCTTCCGGCCGCTCTGCTGTTTTCCGCATGTATAGACGGATGGATGTATATCCTGGGATTCTGGAAGACCGGCGGTTATGTGGGGCAGGTGCTTATGCTTCTGCTGGGCTGTGTGTTTCTGGGCCTGGGTATTGCCTTTGAGGTGATTCCCAATGTGCTTATCCTTCCCGGGGAAGGGCTGGTGCGCGTCATTGCCGGACTGACAGGCTGGAGGTTCGGCCTGGTGAAGACTGGTTTTGACATGACCATTGTGGCAAGCGCTGTTGCGGTTTCCCTGTTTTTTACAGGCCATGTGCTGGGAATCAGAGAGGGGACCGTGCTGGCCGCCCTTATTGTGGGGAGCATTTCCCATTTCTTTATAGAGAAGGTTTCCAACCTGCTGGAAGGCTGGATTCCGGATTACTCCGATGCAGGGGATGCCTGTCCCTAGAGCCGGCATAGGGGATATTTGAAAAATTTATTTAAAAAATTAAAAAAGTTCTTGACTAAATGCCACAATATGGGTATAATAAACTCCGCAGCCGCCAATCAGGACAAACAGTCAGGGCAGGGCGCTGCGGATTAATTGAATAATGGGCTATCGCCAAATGGTAAGGCAACGGACTCTGACTCCGTCATTTCAAGGTTCGAATCCTTGTAGCCCAGTTACAAATCCCACAGATGAAAGTCTGTGGGATTTTGCTTGTATACCCTAGGGAGTTTATGATACAATGAAGGGCGTAATACCGGGGCTGGGCATGGCAGTACCGGACACAGAGGCAGCTGCCCGGGCCCCGGGAGAATGAGGTAGATATGTATACATTTAACAGCAGGGTCCGTTACAGTGAGACGGACGAAGAAGGATGCCTATCGGTTTCAGGCATTATTAACTACATGCAGGACTGCAGCACATTCCAGTCAGAGGACTGCGGGGTGGGAGTGGGTTATCTGGAGGCCAGCCGTAAAGCATGGCTTTTGTCATCCTGGCAGATTATGATAGACCGGTATCCGGGGCTGGGTGAGAAGCTGGTGGTGGGAACATGGCATTGCGCGTCAAAGGGCATATACGGCTACCGCAACTTTGTTCTGCGGGATGCGGAGGGGATAGATGTGGTCAGGGCGGAGTCCTTGTGGTTCCTCTACGATATAGATAAGAACATACCCATCCGGGTGCGGCCGGAGGACACGGCTCCCTACGGCGAGCCGGAGCCAAGGCTGGTATTAAGTCCCTGCCCCAGAAAGATACCTGTGCCGGAGGACTGCGCTGCAGGTGAGCCGATTGTGGTTGCCAGGCACCACATTGACACCAACCATCATGTGAATAATGCCCAGTATGTGGAGATGGCCAGGGAGGCCATACCGGAAGGGCTTGTGATAGAGGAGATACGCGCTGATTATAAAAAGGCAGCTGTATTGGGAGACGTCCTGATTCCCCGTGTAAGCATGGCCCAGGGCCGGGACTGCCGGGAGTGGACCGTGGTCCTTGAGGGCGGCACAGGAGAAATCTGCGCTGTGGTATGGCTGAGGACAAAAGGACAGGAGGAAAATTGAGATGATTGAATTAGGAAAAGTGCAGGAGCTTGAAATAATAAGAACAAAGGAATTCGGAGTATATCTGGCTGAGAAGGCGGGGGACGAGGCGGCAGTTCTGCTCCCCAAAAAACAGGTGCCTGAAGGAGCCGGGATAGGGGACAAGGTGGAGGTGTTCATCTATAAGGATTCATCAGACCGTCTGATAGCCACCACAGGCAAGCCCAAACTGCAGGTGGGAGAGACTGCCAAGCTGGAGGTTAAGGACGTAGCCAAAATCGGGGCATTCCTGGACATGGGACTGGAAAAGGACCTGCTGCTTCCCTTTAAGGAGCAGACCCATCCGGTGAGAAAGGGGGAGCAGTGCCTTGTAACCCTGTATGTGGACAAGAGCAGGCGTCTGGCGGCAACCATGCGGGTCTATTCCCATATGAGCAACCAGTCTCCCTATAAGGCAGAGGACTGGGTTACGGGAACTATTTATGAAATCAATGAAAATATCGGGGCTTTTGTGGCGGTGGACCACAAATATTACGGGCTTATTCCCAAGAAGGAGCTCTACGGCCGGTTCAGGGAAGGCGATACGGTCCAGGCCAGGGTTACCAGGGTGCGGGAGGACGGAAAGCTGGACTTGTGCGTCAGGGAGAAGTCCTATGTACAGATGGGGACAGATGCGGAGCAGGTGCTAAAAATCATAGATGATTTCGACGGGGTGCTTCCCTTTAATGATAAGGCAAAGCCGGAGGTCATCATGCGTGAGTTCAGCATGAGCAAAAATGCTTTTAAGCGTGCTGTGGGCAGGCTTTTAAAGGAAGGAAAGATTCGTATTACGGACAAGACCATTGAACGCGTATAGGCGTATGGAATGGAGCTGTAAGGCACATACTTTTAGTACATTATAAAAAGTGCCGGGGCATGGGCTGGGGAAAGGAAGAAGAAACATGAAGAAGAGGAATCCGGCTGTGGATTATGCCATGATTGTGGCAGGGACCTTCCTGATTGGCTTTGCCATCAAGAATATTTACGACCCTGTGAGCATGGTTACAGGCGGTGTGTCGGGCGTGGCTATCATTGCCAAGGAACTTTGGTCGGTTCCGCTGTGGCTGACCAATACCGTGCTCAATATTCCGCTGTTTGCAGCCGGATTCTTTTTCTGCGGCTGGAGGTTCATCAAGCGCACCCTTTTTGCAACGGTTATGCTCTCGGTTTCCCTGTATGTGCTGCCGGAGGCTTCCTATCTGGGAAACGACCTGTTTCTGTCGGCCCTGTTCGGGGGAATCATAAGCGGCGTTGGAACCGGCCTGGTGTTCCTGACCAGCTGCACCACCGGAGGTACGGATTTGCTGGCCGCCCTGATTCAGAAACGCCTTAAGCACTATACGCTGGCCCAAATCATGCAGGTTCTGGACGGAGTGATAGTGGTGGCCGGCGCTTCCGTGTTCGGCATCAGAACCGCCCTGTATGCCCTCATCGCCATATTCTGTGTGGCAAAGGTCACGGACGGCCTGATAGAGGGACTTAAATTTTCCAAGCAGGCTTATATTATTTCCGAGCATTACCAGGAGATTGCAGAGGCCATTATGGAGCAGATGGGAAGGGGCGTGACCAGCCTGGCGGCCAGGGGCATGTACTCGGACCAGGAGAAAAAGATGCTGTTCTGTGTTGTTTCCAAGAAGGAAATCGTGCGGCTGAAGGAGATTGTGTCGGAGTTTGACAGCAGTGCATTTGTCATTGTAAGTGACGCCAGAGAGGTATTTGGTGAAGGATTTATCGAATATTAGCCCCTGAATTTTGTGGCTTTTGCCGATATTTTTGGGAAAAACATAGTTGATTAACATAATTAACAAAAAGTTGGCGGCAAATATTGGAATACTTTGTGATTTAGGACATTTTTTTTTCCTCGTATACAAATTAGCTAAATCCCTAATTTTGATTTTGTGGATTTGCGATATGGATTCCCCGGGGGGATTCATGTATTATAAGAGCAGTTACAAAAGAGGGTAAAACACATATGTGTCAAGTGTATTATTAGGAGGAAAAAACAGAATGGCTAGTTTATCACTGAAGAACGTAACAAAGAAATATCCAAACGGATTTGTAGCAGTTAAAGAATTTAATCTTGAAATCGCCGATAAGGAATTCATCATATTCGTAGGCCCCTCAGGATGCGGTAAGTCCACAACCCTTCGTATGATTGCTGGTCTGGAAGACATCTCTTCCGGTGAGCTGTACATCGACGGCAAGCTGGTAAATGACGTTGAACCAAAAGACAGAGACATCGCCATGGTATTCCAGAACTATGCTCTGTATCCACATATGTCTGTATATGACAATATGGCATTCGGACTGAAATTGAGAAAGACCCCAAAGGATGAGATTGACAAGAAAGTCCATGACGCAGCTAAGATTCTTGACCTGGAGCATCTGCTGGACCGTAAGCCGAAGGCCCTTTCCGGCGGCCAGAGACAGCGTGTTGCCATGGGCCGCGCCATTGTCCGCAGCCCCAAGGTATTCCTGATGGACGAGCCGCTGTCCAACCTGGATGCAAAGCTGAGAGGCCAGATGCGTGTTGAGATTTCCAAGCTTCACCAGAGACTGGAGACCACCATCATTTACGTTACCCATGACCAGACAGAGGCCATGACACTGGGTACCAGAATCGTTGTTATGAAGGACGGCATCATCCAGCAGGTGGATAACCCACAGAATCTGTACGATAAGCCATGCAACAAGTTCGTGGCCGGATTCATCGGGGCACCCCAGATGAATATGATTGACGCAACCGTGGGCAAGGACGGCGCGCTGACCACCTTAAGCTTCGGCGGACATACCGTAGCCCTGTCAGAAGCCAAGTCCAAGAAGTTAGAGGAAGCAGGATACATAGGCAAGGTAGTTACCCTGGGTATCCGTCCGGAGGACCTTCACGACGAGGAGTCTTACCTGGCTATGTCACCAAAGAGCGTGTTTGAGGCTACTGTCCGTGTATACGAGATGTTAGGCTCCGAGGTTCTGTTATACTTTGATATCGAGGATGCAAATTTTGTGGCAAAAGTAAATCCGCGCACCACCGCAAGGCCTGGCGATACCATCAAGCTGGCCATGGATTTAGAGAAAATCCACATTTTTGACAAGGATACGGAACTGGTCGTTCTTAACTAATACAAAAGAACCGTAAGCGAAAATTAAGGTAAAAAGAAGCAGGAGAGTATACAACTCTCTTGCTTTTTTTGTAATTTTGCATTAAAATATGAAAATAGGGATATTAGTTACTCCGAATACGTTTGAAAAGGAGAGTATAGAATGATTTCAAATCAGATACTTCAAACCACACTGGATGGATTAAAGGCAATTACAAGAATTGATTTGGGTATATGTGATACAGAGGGAAAAGTGCTGGCTTCTACATTTACCGATGCGGAAGACTCCGAGAGTTCGGTTCTGGTTTTTGTGGATTCACCGGCTGACAGCCAGGTTATCCAGGGATACCAGTTCTTCAAGGTGTTTGATGAGCACCAGCTGGAATACATCCTCTTAGCAAAGGGAGCCAGCGATGATGTTTACATGGTTGGCAAGCTGGCTGCATTCCAGATTCAGAACCTGCTGGTAGCTTACAAGGAGCGTTTTGACAAGGACAACTTCATCAAGAACCTGCTTCTGGACAACCTTTTGCTGGTGGACATTTACAACAGGGCTAAGAAGCTTCACATTGACACGGATGTAAAGCGCGTGGTCTACATCATCGAGACCCACAACGAGAAGGATGTCAATGCACTGGAGACAGTGAGAAGCCTTTTCGCATCCAAGACAAAGGACTTTATCACGGCCGTGGATGAAAAGAACATCATCCTGGTAAAGGAAGTCCGTCAGGGAGAGACCTACGGGGAACTGGACAAGACAGCCAACACCGTATTGGATATGCTTAACACCGAGGCCATGACAAAGGTGCGCGTGGCATACGGCACCATTATCAATGACATCAAGGAAGTTTCACGTTCCTACAAGGAAGCCAAGATGGCGCTGGACGTAGGCAAGATTTTCTATGCCAATAAGAACGTCATTGCCTACAACAACCTGGGTATCGGACGTCTGATTTACCAGCTGCCCATTCCGCTGTGCAAGATGTTCATCCGCGAGGTGTTTGACGGCAAGTCCCCGGATGAGTTTGACGAGGAAACACTGGCTACCATCAACAAGTTCTTTGAGAACAGCCTGAATGTATCCGAGACTTCCAGACAGCTTTATATCCACAGGAACACCCTTGTATACCGTCTGGATAAGCTTCAGAAGAGCACCGGACTGGACCTGCGCATCTTTGAGGACGCCATCACCTTTAAGATTGCCCTGATGGTTGCCAAGTATATGAAGTATATGGAAAGCCTGGATTATTAGACCGGAGTCAGTGGATGATAGAGATAAGCAATGTAAGCAAGACCTACGAGACAGGAAATAAGGCCATCAAGGATGTATCCCTTACCATTGATGACGGCGAGTTCGTGTTTGTCGTAGGGAGAAGCGGTTCCGGTAAGAGCACGCTGATGAAGCTGCTCCTGAAAGAGCTGGAGCCCACAAGGGGACGTATTGTTGTAAACGATATGGACCTGGGAAAGATGCCGAGAAGGTATATTCCCAAATACCGCAGAAGATTAGGCGTGGTCTTTCAGGATTTCAGACTCCTGAAAGACCGCACTGTGTTTGAGAATGTTGCATTTGCCCAGAGGGTAATCGGGGTGCCGCCCAGGGTAATCAGAGAGACGGTGCCGGAGATGCTCAGGCTGGTAGGACTGTCGTCCAAGTACAAAGCCTATCCCAGACAGCTGTCCGGAGGTGAGCAGCAGAGGGTGGCCATAGCCAGGGCCCTGATTAACGACCCTGAAGTACTCCTTGCAGACGAGCCCACCGGAAACCTGGACAGCTTTAATACCCATGAAATCATGAGGCTTCTGGAGGAAATCAACCAGAGGGGGACTACTGTGATTGTGGTTACGCACAGTCAGGAGATGGTAGATGAGATGAACAAACGGGTCATTACCATGGAACGGGGGTCGGTTATCAGTGATGTGGGCGGATATTATTAGGGTGTTTCCCGGAAGGAATGTTCAAACAGGCATGAGAACTTCCGGACACGCTGCTGCCGCCGGAAAGGCAAATGAACAACAATGAGAATCAGTACATTTTGGTATTGCCTGAAACAGGGCGTCATTAATATATGCAGGAATATTTTGTTTTCGCTGGCATCCATAGCGACTATTTCTGCATGTATTTTTTTATTCTGTCTTTTTTTTGCCCTGATAGCCAATGTGCAGAATGTGGCAAAGACAGCAGAGACAACAGTGGGAATCACTGTATTTTTTGATGAGGACATGCCTGAGGACCAGATTCTGGCGGCCGGTGATGTTATCCGCGGCTGGGCAGAGGTGAGGGAGGCGGGATATATATCCGCTGCCCAGGCATGGGAGAATTTCAAGACAGAGTATTTTGAGGGCATGGAGGAGCTGGCGGAAGGATTTGCAGACGACAATCCCTTGTCAGGCTCTGCTTCCTATGAGATATTTCTGAATGATATCGAGGAACAGGATAAAATCGTGGAACGCCTGGAAGGCATGGAAGGCGTGAGAAAGGTGCGCTATTCCAGTACGGCTGTTGCAGGACTTTCCAGCGCGGGAAAGATGGTAGGGGCCATGTCGGCCGTCATCATCTGCGTGCTGCTGGCAGTGGCTGTTTTCCTGATTAGCAATACCATCTCCGTGGCAGCGGCATTCCGCAGGCGGGAGAATGAAATCATGCGGTTTATCGGCGCCACCAATTATATGATTCGGGCGCCCTTTGTGGTGGAAGGCGTGCTTCTTGGCGCACTGGGGGCAGCGGTGCCTCTGGCCGGCATGTATGTCCTGTACCAGAGGGCGGTCATATATATAGGTGAGCACTACCAGATGCTGACAGGCATGTTTGAGCCCATACCGCTGGGGGATATCTTCCCCTGCATGGCGGCAACAGCCGGGTGTCTGGGCATAGGCATTGGTTTTTTTGTCAGCTACTTTACCATCCACCGTCACTTAAAGGTATAGGGAAGGAGGATGTGAATGAGGATGAGACATTGGAGACATTGGATTCAGGCGGCAGCGCTGTCAGGCGGCCTTTTGCTAGGCGGTATGACGGCATTTTCAGCCTATGCCACCAGTGTGGAGATAGAGGACGCCAAGAAGCAGGTATCTGCCCTGGAAGAGGAAAAGAAAAAGGTGGAGAGCACCCTGAACCAGCTGGAGGGACTGAAGGCGGACACGGCAGCTTATGTGAAGAAGCTGGACACCAGTCTGTCCTCTCTGGCGGATGAGCTGGAAGACCTGGGAAGCAGGATTACTCTTAAGGAAGATGAGATAGAACAGGCGCAGATACAGCTGGAGGAGGCCAAACGGGAGGAAGAACACCAGTATGACAGTATGAAGCTCCGTATTAAGTACATGTATGAGAACGGTCAGAACAATCTGATTGATATGGTGATGGAGTCCGGCAGCATATCGGAACTTCTGAACCGCGCGGAGTACGTGAGCCAGATTGCAGAATATGACAGGAAGATGCTGACAGCCTATGCTTCTGCAAAGGAGGAGGTAGCTGCCAGGGAGCAGAATCTTGAAAAGGAGCACGGAGAGCTTCTGGTTCTTCAGGAATCCACCCAGGCCAAGCAGGCATCCATGCAGAAGCTGATGGATTCCAAACAGAAGGAGCTGGATTCCTATAATTCCAAGATTGCCATGGCCCAGGATGAGCTGGACCAGTACAATGCGGATATAAAGGCCCAGGAAGAACAGATGAAACGTATTGAGGCCGAGATGAAGCGGAGGGAAGAGGAGGCCAGGAAAAAGGCGGAAGAAGCCGGTAAGACGTATACCGTATCGAATTTGGGGAATATTAGTTTTAAGTGGCCCTGTCCGTCCAGCAGCAGGATAACCTCTAACTTCGGAGACAGGGAGTCTCCCACAGAGGGGGCATCCAGCAACCATAAAGGAATTGATATCGGCGCCAGCACAGGGGCGAATATCATAGCTGCGGCTGATGGTGAGGTTGTGATATCTACATACAGCTATTCAGCGGGCAATTATATTATGATTGACCACGGCGGCGGGGTGAGCACGGTTTACATGCACTGCTCCAAACTGCTGGTGGGTGTGGGGGAAAAGGTGAAAAAAGGCCAGGTGATTGCAAAAGTGGGTTCTACCGGTTATTCCACGGGTTCCCACCTGCACTTTGGAATCCGCTCAGGGGGGACCTATGTGAATCCCCGAAGTTATGTAAGCCCGTAACCCATCATAGGATAGAAGGAACGGACAGATAGGAGACGTAAATTGGAAAATCGTGATTTTGACAGACAGGAACATAATATGGACGGGCAGCCGGAAGGTCCGTACAGGGACTATGGGCCGGGGCCCCAGGATGGAAACCGGAATGGTTCGGGAAAGAACCGGTTCTGGGCCGGGGCACTGGTGGGCGCCCTTGTAACTGCATTCATAGGATTGATGGTGGTGGGCATGTCAGCCGGCATCTATATTTTCGGCAAGCGCGTCATGAGCCGGCAGCCCAGCGTGACCATGGAGGGCAGGGGACCTGGAATCACAGACGGAAGCGAACATAAAAGCGGCGTGGACTTTAACCGGGTGACTTCCAAGATGTCCATGATTCAGCAAATCATAGACCTGCATTTCCTGTACGATGAGGATGCCGATAAGGTAGAGGATTTTATTTACAGGGGAATGCTGGCCGGACTGGACGACCCTTATTCCACCTATTATACGGAAGAGGATTTCCGTTCCATCAATGACAGCACCAAGGGAACCTATTCCGGTATCGGAGCCATGATAAGCCAGAACAGGACCACAGGCTTATGTACCATAGTGAAGGTGTTTGAGGGGTCCCCTGCTTTGGAGGCAGGGATGCAGCCCGGGGATATCATCTATAAGGTGGGTGAAACCCTGGTGGCTTCCGAGAGCCTGGATGTGCTGGTAAACAACTATATCAAGGGCGAGGAAGGCACGGATGTGGCCATCACGGTATACAGGGCGGATAAGGACGAATATGTGGATATGTCCGTCACAAGGCGCAAAATCGAAGTGCCCACAGTGGAATACAGTATGCTGGATGACGGAATCGGCCGGATTGCAGTGTCTGAGTTTGACGTGATTACGGTGGAGCAGTTTGAGCAGGCAGTGGATGAGCTGGAGAAGCAGGGGATGAAGGGCCTGATTATCGACCTGAGGAGCAATCCGGGCGGTGTCCTGGACAGCGCTGTGAAGATGGTGGATTATATTCTCCCGGACGACCTGGACCAGTATGAAAAGGGAAAGGGCAAGACCCTGATTGTGTACACGGCGGATAAGAACGAAAAGGGCGATGTATACACAGCTTCAGACGGCCATGAGCTGAAGATGCCCATTGTCATCCTGGTCAATGGGGATTCAGCCAGTGCTTCCGAGGTATTTACAGGGGCATTAAAGGATTATGGCTGGGCCACTGTGGTGGGAACCACCAGCTACGGAAAGGGAATCGTGCAGAACCTGATTCCTCTGGGAGACGGTTCCGCCATTAAGATTACCACGGCCCACTATTATACGCCCAGCGGTTTTGACCTTCACGGAAAGGGAATTGAGCCGGATGTGGAAGTGGAGCTGGATGAGAAACTGAAGACCCAGGCCGTGGTGAAGCCGGAGGAAGATAACCAGCTTCAGAAGGCAGCCGAGATATTGAAGGAAGGCAGATAGGCAGAATAAAAGGGCGCTCCGGGCATGACAGGTCATGGCCAGGGGCGCTGTTTTTTCAGGTATGTACACAAAAGACCAAAGGATGGTGAAGATAAATGAAACACATATTTCTGGTGGAAGATGATAAGGAAATTGCAAAGAATCTTATGCGCCTTCTGGGCGCAGAGGGTTTTTTGGTTGCACATGCGTCTACCCGCGGGGAGGCTGCTGCCATGCTTGGGGGAAACAGGTATGACCTGGCGCTGGTGGATATATCCCTTCCTGACGGAAACGGATTTGCAGTCTGCACGGAAATCAGGGATACCCAGGATATTCCCGTTATTTTTCTCACGGCCTCCGGCGATGAGGCCAGCGTCGTTACTGGGCTTAACATGGGAGCCTCCGACTATATCACCAAGCCCTTCCGCCCGAGGGAGCTGATTGCGCGGATTGGAACAGCCCTGCGCAAATCCGGCCATTCCCCATCTGTTTTTGAAGTGTGCGGGCTTAAGGTGGATACGGCCAGCGGCATTGTGAAAAAAGACGGCGGGGAGGTGTTTCTGTCGGCATTGGAATACCGCCTGCTGTTGGTGTTTATCAACAATCCCAGAGCCATTCTCACCAGGAACCGGCTGTTGGACGAGCTGTGGAGCGCTGCCGGCGAATATGTCAATGACAATACCCTGACCGTCTATATCAAACGGCTGCGGGAAAAAATCGAGAGCAATCCCGGAAATCCGCAAATCATACTGACGGTACACGGAACCGGGTACCGGCTGGGAGGCGGCTATGTTCCGGAATAGAGAGGTTCGGCTGTTTGCTGTTCTGTTTGCACTGGCAACCGCTGCAGGAGCAGCGGCGGGATTTGCCATTCATCCTGCGGCGGGAACCGTGATTCTTATTTTTGCAGCTGCCTTGGGAACGGTGTTTTTTGTATTTACCCGGAACCGTTACAGGAGACTAGCACAACTGGCTGACCAAATCGACCTTGTGCTTCACAATGAAGAGCGTCTGTTTACAGGGGAAGCAGAGGAAGGTGAGCTTTCCATCCTGCATAGCGAGATTACCAAGATGACGCTCCGCATCCGGGAGCAAAATGAGTCGCTGAAAAAGGAGAAAAGCCGCCTTGCAGATTCCATGGCCGACATTGCCCACCAGCTTCGGACGCCTCTCACTTCAGCAAACCTGATTCTCACGCTGCTAAAGGACTGTACCGATGAAAAAGAGCGGAAAACGCTGCTGCGGGAAACAGAGGAACTGTTTATACAGATGGAATGGCTGGTTGCTTCGTTATTAAAAATATCACGTTTGGACGCAGGAATTGTGGTTTTCCATAGAGAACAGGTAAAGGTGGACCGCCTCATTGCATCTGCCCTTCACCCGTTTCTGATACCAATGGAGCTGCACAATGTCCGGGTACAAATCAATGTGCCGGAAGGCGCCGTGATGAGAGGGGACCAGGGCTGGCTCTCAGAGGCAATCCGGAATATACTTAAAAACTGCATGGAGAGCGTGGGGGACAACGGGATAATTGAAATTGAATGCAAGGACACGCTTTTGTATACGGAAATCACCATTCATGACAGCGGCCCGGGCTTTCAGAAGGAAGATTTATCCCGGTTGTTTGAACGGTTTTACCGCGGGAAAAAGGACAGCGGGTCCGGGTATGGGATTGGACTGGCTCTTTGTAAGATGATTATAACCGGGCAGGGGGGAACCGTTGCCGCGGGAAACCATCCGCTGGGAGGTGCTGTGTTTTCCATTCGTTTTCCTAAGTGATTTTTCATTAGAAATGACAAGTCTCTCATTGGAAAGTGACGAATCCGTCACTGAAAAGTCACTGGAATGTAAGGGGAATGTTCTATTATATGGGTAGACCACAGGAAAAGGAGGCTCACATAATGGAGTTCTTGAAGGTTGAAAATTTATGCAAGGTCTATGGCAGGGGAGAAAACCAGGTAACTGCGCTGGACCATGTTTCCCTTACCATTGAGAAGGGTGATTTTACTGCAATCATCGGCTCCTCCGGTTCAGGGAAATCCACCCTGCTCCACGCCATTGGGGGAGTGGACGTGCCCACAGAGGGAAAGGTGTATCTGGACGGTCAGGATGTATATGCGGGAAACAGTGAGACATTAGCCATATTCCGCAGACGGCAGGTGGGGCTGATTTACCAGTTTCACAATCTCATCCCCACCCTGAATGTGGTGGAAAACATTACACTTCCCATTTTAATGGACAGACGGAAGGTCAATGAAGAACGGTTAAATGATTTGCTGGAATTGCTGGGGCTTAAGGAGCGGAGGGACCATCTGCCGAACCAGCTCTCAGGCGGACAGCAGCAGCGTGTGGCCATTGGCCGCGCCCTTATGAACGCCCCGCAGGTCATGCTGGCAGATGAGCCCACAGGCAGCCTGGACAGCCGCAATGGACAGGAAATCATCAGACTGCTGAGAGAGAGCAATAAAAAGTACGGTCAGACTCTGATTCTTGTCACACACGATGAAAACATTGCTTTACAGGCTGACCGTATCATTACCATTGCCGATGGAAGGGTGGTACGGGACGAGAGGCAGGTGGCAAGGCATGAACATCTTCAATAAAGCTGCCCTGGAGGGAATGAAAAAGAACCGCACACGGACCCTTGTTACAATTGCGGGAGTGATTCTGTCATCCGCCATGATTACGGCCGTCGCCACCTTTGGCACTTCCCTGTTAAGCTATATGACAAATGCTTCCATTGCGAAATACGGCGGCTGGCATGTGGAATTTGCAAATGCAGATTCCTCCTTTGTGAAGGCGCGGACAAGCGACAGAGAAGTAAAAGACACAGCTGTGTCTGCAAACCTTGGCTATGCCATGCTGGAGGGTGGGAAAAGCCCTGAAAAACCGTATCTGTTCATTTCCGGATTCAATGATAAAACCTTTGAAACCCTGCCAGTCACCCTGATATCCGGCAGACTGCCGGAAAACAGCGGTGA
Source organism: Clostridium sp. 1001283B150225_161107_B6 (assembly GCF_015556325.1). Taxonomy (NCBI): domain Bacteria; kingdom Bacillati; phylum Bacillota; class Clostridia; order Eubacteriales; family Clostridiaceae; genus Clostridium; species Clostridium sp. 1001283B150225_161107_B6. The sequence goes on from NZ_JADNMD010000016.1 coordinate 29,075, forward strand.
AGTTCTTGTTCCATCCCACATTGCTGTCAAGGCCGGAGTCGGCATATCAACTGGCGATGTCCTTACCCTGGAAGTGGGAGAGCGGATGTCGCAGGGGGAAATACTCAGTCAGCATGATGTCTATCAAGCCGGGAGAGAACATCTGGTAAACACGGCTGAGGAAACATACACGGTTGTGGGTATCTGTGAACGGCCGGGATTTGAGGAACACGCTGCGCCGGGATATACCCTGATTACAAAGTCAGATACAGAGGGACGGGAGGACAGCTTCAGCCTTTTTGTTACCCTTAAGAATCCCCGAAATGTCAGGAATTACACGTCAGGTATGGACAAAACAAAGGAATATGCCCTCAATGATGATGTGCTGCGCTTTATGGGGGCTTCGGATAATAAGCTGTTTAATACGCTTTTGTACACTGTCAGCAGTATTCTGACTGCTATTGTTATGCTGGGTTCTATTTTCCTGATTTATAATTCTTTTAACATTTCCCTCAATGAACGTACACACCAGTTTGGCATTCTCATGTCGGTGGGTGCCACGGCCAGGCAGCTGAGGAATTCGGTGCTGTTTGAGGGATTATGTGTGGGTATGGCAGGCGTACCCGCTGGTATTTTGGCAGGCATAGGCAGTATCGGGCTGATACTCCCTGTTGTTGCAGACAATTTCAGTACGATTATCAACAGTACGGTACCGCTGTCCCTGGCGGTGTCTGTTCCTGCACTTATTGCAGCAGCGGCTGTCAGTCTGGTTACAGTGCTGATTTCAGCTTATATTCCGGCCAGGAAGGCTGCCGCAACTCCGGTGATGGACTGCATCCGACAGACAGGCGAGATAAAAATACAATCCGGGGCAGTGAACACCTCAGGGCTGGTACAGCGAATCTGGGGAGTGGAGGGGACCCTGGCCCTGAGGAATTTTAAGAGAAATAAAAGGCGCTACCGCAGTGTTGTCCTGTCCCTTACACTGAGTGTTGTGCTGCTTGTATCGGGCAGTGCTTTTGGAACCACTTTGAAACGTCTTGCAAAAGAATACACAGTTGAAATGGACGGCGATATTTCCTTTTATACACATGAAATGGGGGAAGAGGAAATGTTCTCACTGTACGGAAGACTGAAAAACGCCGGCCGTGTTTACAGGAGTACCTATCAGTCCAATCAGGCCTGCCGCTGCGCGACCGGGGATTTTCCGGAGGATTTTTCGGAGGATTACCGGAGAGCTATGGGGGAAGGGACTTCAGGAGAGCAGAGCTTGGGGGAACGGCTGGAATTCCCTCTGGATATACAGTTTATTGAGGATTCTGTATATTATGATTTTATTAAAAGCCTTGGACTGGATGAGTCACAGTACAGCGGATTGGAGGCCAAGGTTCTGATAGTGGGGGCAGACACAACCGACCATACCACCTGTTTTACAAACAGTACCATGAACTTCACTCTTATCTCTGATTCAGGGGAACAGGAGAAAATGATGGAGGCCACCTTTGTGGATTCCTACCCGCTGGACCCGCTGCCCAGGGATTCATCTGCGCCAATGCCTGCTTATCATTTTATGGCGGTGATACCGTGGCAGATGAAACCGCAGTTTGAACTGCCGGGTCAGCCGCAGACGTATGGTATGACCTTTTGGTCGGAAAGACCGTCACAGTCCATGGAGCAGATGCAGTCAATGATTGATGAGCAGGGAATTTCCTCCGGCTATGTGCTTCTCAATCTGTCCTCCGCTGTTGACCTGTTTCGCAGCGCCACCTTTGTGGTGGATGTATTTACCTATGTTTTTGTTACTATGATATCCCTGATTGCAGTTGCCAATGTGTTCAATACTATATCAACCAATATCCGGCTCCGGCGGCGTGAGCTTGCCATGCTTCGCTCCGTGGGAATGTCTGACCGTGATTTCAACAAAATGATGTATTTTGAATGTGCTTTTTACGGTATGAGGACGCTTATGTGGGGGATTCCCATATCGGGACTGATTTCATGGCTGATTTACAAGGGAATGACAACCGTGGAACGGCTGGATGATTTTGCCTTTGCATTTCCATGGGGTACCATGGCAGTCAGCGTACTGGGGGTATTTCTTGTTGTTTTCATTACGATTGTGTATGCTGCGGGAAAGATTAGGAAGGAGAATATTATGGATGCGCTTAGGGATGATATGACCTGAGTATGATGTAACCTATGGGGGCAGGCAGGAGAAAAGGCAGGGTTTCAGATGGTAATATAAGGGTACAGAACAAACATTCGGTTTTGCTCTGTACTTTTATTTTATACTTTGGTATAATGGCAAAAGACAGTGTCATAGACAGAGGTATCTAACATGTGAAACATATATAAAACATTTCGGTAACGATAAAAGATGAAATGTTTTTCAAAATAAAAGTGAGAAAGGAATCCCATATGGACCATTTTGAACTAGTATCCGAATACCAGCCCACCGGCGACCAGCCGCAGGCAATTGAAGCCCTTGTAGAAGGCTTTAAAGAAGGCAACCAATTCCAGACCCTGCTTGGTGTCACTGGTTCCGGCAAGACTTTCACGATGGCCAATGTCATCCAGGCCCTAAACAAGCCTACCCTGATTATTGCCCACAACAAAACATTGGCAGCCCAGCTCTACAGCGAGTTCAAGGAATATTTCCCCAACAATGCGGTGGAGTATTTTGTGTCTTACTACGACTACTACCAACCCGAAGCCTACGTCCCATCCTCGGACACCTACATTGAAAAGGATTCTTCTATTAATGATGAGATAGACAAGCTGCGCCATTCCGCCACCGCTGCCCTGTCCGAGCGGGAGGATGTGATTATCGTGGCTTCCGTATCCTGTATCTACGGTCTGGGCAGCCCCATTGATTACAAGGAGATGGTTATTTCCCTGAGGCCAGGCATGATTAAGGACAGGGACGAGGTCATCCACAAGCTCATTGACATCCAGTATGACCGCAATGACATGGACTTTAAGCGGGGAACGTTCCGGGTAAGGGGCGATGTGCTGGACATTTATCCTGCGTACTCAGATGGTGTGGCCTACCGGGTGGAATTCTTTGGGGACGAGGTGGACCGTATATCGGAGATTGATACGCTGACCGATGAGACCAGGGCGCAGCTGGGCCATGTGGCTATTTTCCCGGCATCCCATTATGTGGTGCCAAAGGAGAAGATGATGGAAGCCACAGAGAACATTCTGGCGGAGCTGGAGGAACGGGTCGCATTCTTTAAAAGCGAGGATAAGCTTTTGGAGGCCCAGCGTATATCGGAACGGACCAACTTTGATGTGGAGATGATGCGGGAGACAGGATTCTGTTCAGGCATTGAGAACTATTCCAGACATCTGACCGGCGGCCTGCCAGGGGAACCGCCCTGTACTCTGATAGATTATTTCCCGGAAGATTTCCTGATTATTGTGGACGAGTCACATATAACACTGCCCCAGGTACGGGGAATGTATGCAGGGGACCGGTCCAGGAAAACCACGCTGGTGGATTACGGCTTCCGGCTACCGTCGGCTCTGGATAACAGACCGTTGGCGTTTTCTGAGTTTGAGTCTAAAATTAACCAGATGATGTTTGTTTCCGCCACGCCGTCTGTCTATGAGGCGGAGCATGAGTTAATGAGGGTGGAACAAATCATACGTCCCACAGGGCTTTTAGACCCGGAAATTTCGGTGCGGCCTGTGGAGGGCCAGATTGATGACCTGGTTTCTGAGGTAAACAGGGAAGTGGAAGCACGCCACAAGGTGCTTATCACCACTCTGACCAAGCGGATGGCAGAGGACCTGACCGACTATATGAGGGAGGTGGGCATCCGGGTGAAATATCTCCACTCGGATATTGATACCCTGGAGCGGGCTGAAATTATCCGGGACATGCGAATGGATGTGTTCGATGTCCTGGTGGGAATCAACCTGCTGCGGGAAGGACTGGATATACCAGAAATAACCCTGGTGGCTATTCTGGATGCTGATAAGGAGGGATTCCTGCGTTCGGAGACATCACTGATTCAGACCGTTGGCCGCGCGGCGCGCAACAGCGAAGGCCACGTAATCATGTATGCGGACAAGGTGACGGATTCCATGCGCGTGGCAATCGAGGAAACGAACCGAAGGCGCCAGATACAGCAGAAATACAACGAGGAACACGGAATCACTCCTACCACCATAAAGAAGGCTGTCAGGGATTTAATCGCTATATCCAAGGCAGTGGATGCAGATGATAAGCACTTTAAGAAGGACCCGGAGTCCATGGACGAGAAGGAGTTAAAGAAGCTGTCAAAGGAGCTGGAGAAGAAAATGCATCAGGCTGCAGCAGAACTGAATTTCGAGGAAGCGGCAAGGCTGCGTGACAGAATGATAGAAATCAAGAAAATGCTGCAGGACTTGTAATTTTCTGTAACTCATGGAACAATATACCTAAAAATGTAATATTCTTTTAAGGATTATTAAATTGTACAAAAGAAACCTCTACTTTATAATAAAGATAGGCAATAATAGCAAATAATTGCGAATATAGATGAGGAGGTTATGTTTTATGAGGAGAAAAAGTTATCTCTGTCTGCTGCTTGCAGCATCCATGGCATTGGGCGGCAGTTTCCCGGCATTGGCGGCAGATAAGAAAATTGACACGGTCAAGCTGAGTTTTTCCTATTCAAAGGCGCCTGAGAGCGGAGATGAGATAGGAGACATTACAGTTAAGGCGGGCAGCAGCGGATTTGAAGTGGATTCTGCCGAGTATACCAATATTGAGGACCAGGATACCTGGACCGTAGGCGACATACCTGAGGTAAAGGTGGAGCTGTCTGCCAAGGACGGATACAAGTTCTCTTACACATCCAAGAGCCATTTCTCTCTTTCAGGATGTAATGCGGATTTTAAGAAGGCAAAGATTTACGATGACGGCCAGTACATTGAGGTGTACGCTGAGCTGAAACGCATCGGCGGTAAGCTTCAGGGTGCTTCGGACCTGGAGTGGAACGATACCACGGCTGAATGGGAGGAGATTGAGGGCGCCAAGAGCTATGATGTAAAACTGCTCCGCAACGACAAGACAGTCACCACAGTGAGCACCACAGGAACCTCCTATAACTTTGCAGGCTATTTTAACCGGGAAGGAGACTATACCTTCCGTGTAAGGGCGATTTCCCGCTACAATAATAAGACTGGCGAATGGTCCGAGGATTCCGGTTCCCTGTCTATTGACGAGGATGAGATTGGCCGCTATGGCGGCAGCGGGCACTGGGAACAGGACGGCACAGGCGTGTGGTATGCCTATGATACCGGCGGTTATCCGGCATCCTGCTGGAAGCAGATTAACGGGGCATGGTACTATTTCAACAACAAGGGCTATATTGTCACAGGATGGCAGAAGCTGGACGGAACCTGGTATTACCTGAATCCGTCGAACGGCACCATGATGACCGGCTGGCAGGCCATTAACGGCAAGTGGTATTACATGAACGGCAGCGGTGAGATGCAGACCGGCTGGCAGGCCATTAACGGCAGGTGGTATTATCTGGACAGCAGCGGCGCCATGCAGATTGGCTGGCAGAGGCTGGGAGGCCAGTGGTATTACTTAGATGCAAGCGGCGCCATGCTTACCGGCTGGCAGGCCATCAACGGCAAGTACTATTATCTGGGTACCAACGGCGCCATGTATTACAATACGTGGACACCGGATGGAAAATATGTGGATGGTTCCGGAGCCTGGGTGCAGTAAAATATAAGTTAAATATGCAGGAGAGATGCAGCGGAGAGATTCGCTGCATCTTTTTTGAATCTGAGTTTGTCATAACAAACTCTTTTTGTTGACATTTTTTCGCAATAAGCATACAATGAATATGATTTAAATGCAACTACAAAAGGAGACAGGCAGCAATGCAGAAAAAGCTGAATGAGTGTGAAATCGGCGGCCAATACGTTGTATCGGGCGTGCAGGTGGATGAGAGCATTACCAGACGTCTGGAGGCCCTGGGGGTCAACGAGGGGACGCCTGTGAATATACTAAATAAGAAGGGCAGCGGCAGCGTTATCATCAAAGTGCGCGGTACGCGTCTGGCGCTGGGAAAGCGTCTGTCCGAAGGTATCACGGTCAGGGAGGAACATGCATCATGAGCGGACATGCAAGGGCAAATGGGACAGATACGTACGGCAGTGTGATACTGGGAGACAGCAGGGAAAAGAAGATGGATTCTCCAAAACAGCATGGGGATGATACGGCGCCCATCACAGTCGGATTTGTGGGCAATCCCAACTGCGGCAAGACCACATTATTCAACGCCTTCACCGGTGCTAAACTTAAGGTTGCCAACTGGCCCGGAGTTACGGTGGAGCGCGTGGAGGGAGAGACCAGCTATAAAGGGCGCCCTATCAAGGTTATAGACCTTCCGGGCATCTACAGCCTTACTTCCTATACCATAGAGGAAAAGGTCACCCGTAAATGCATTGAGGACGGCGGCGTGGATGTCATCATCAATGTGGTGGACGCTTCTTCCCTGGAAAGGAACCTGTACCTGACCATGCAGCTCATTGAGCTGAAAAAACCGGTTATCCTGGCCCTGAATATGATGGATATTGTGGAAGAACGTGGCATGGAAATCGATATGCACCGCCTTCCGGAGATGCTGGGGGAGATTCCCGTTGTCCCGGTATCGGCCAGAAAACGGACCGGGCTGGATGTGCTGATGCATGCAGTGGTCCACCATTATGAGGAGGGCCCCCAGGGCGTGGTTATCCGCTACAGCCAGGAGGTGGAGGAGAAAATCCGGCTGATTGAGGAGGCACTGTATAAAAAATACGGCGAGATGGACAACATGCGCTGGCATGCCATTAAGTTCCTGGAGTTTGACCAGGTGGTGATTGATGACCATCCCCTGGATAATGCGGGGCAGATTCTTCCGCGTAATTATGAAAAACAAATCATCAATGAGAAATATGACTATATTGAAGAGGTCATAAAGGAATGCCTGTTTAATAAGGATGAGAAGGCCGCCACCACGGACAAGGTGGACCGGCTCATGACCCATCCGGTGTGGGGAATTCCCGTGTTCCTGGGCATTATGGCCTTGGTGTTTTTCCTTACATTTACAGTGGGTGATTTTTTAAAGGAGTATTTCCAGATGGGTCTGGATATGTTTTCCGGTGCCGTCCTGTCGTTTCTCACCAGTGTCCACGCAGCCCAGTGGCTCACCTCGCTGATTGTGGATGGTATCATTGCGGGGGTGGGCGGTATTCTTACATTCCTGCCCAACATTTTTATCCTGTTCCTTGCCCTGGCTTTTCTGGAAGACAGCGGATACATGGCAAGGGTGGCTTATGTGATGAATGAGACCATGGGCATGGTGGGTTTGTCAGGAAAGGCGTTCCTGCCCATGCTTTTGGGTTTTGGCTGTACGGTACCCGCGGTTATGGCAACCAGAGCCCTGGAAAGCGTGAAGGACAGGCGGAGGACTATTTTAATCACGCCATTTATGTCCTGCTCCGCCAGGCTGCCGATTTATGTGCTTTTCGCTGAGATGTTTTTTCCGGACAGGGCTCTGATTGTGGCATACTCCCTCTATATCATCGGTCTTTGCATGGCAATCCTGGTGGCCTTTATTGTACATATCCATGGAAAAAATGACAGCTCCCAGAACGCGCTGCTGATAGAACTGCCTGAGTACAAGACGCCCAACGGCCGCACGGTAGCCATCTATGTGTGGGATAAAGTAAAGGACTATCTCAGCAAGGCGGGAACCACGATTTTCATTGCGTCCATTGTGCTCTGGTTTGTATTAAACCTGGGACCGGACGGATTTGTGTCGGAGGTGTCCGACAGCTTTGCCGCAATCATCGGTCATGTCCTGGTACCGGTATTAAGACCCGCGGGCCTGGGACAGTGGCAGGTGGCTGTGGCCCTTATTTCCGGCCTCTCGGCAAAGGAAGTGGTTGTATCCAGTTTCAGTGTCCTCTACGGAATCAATAATGTGAACTCCGCTGCCGGTATGACAGAGTTATCCACTCAGCTGGCCATGGCCGGATTTGGCGGCGTAAACGCCTATGCCCTGATGATATTCTGCCTGCTGTATTCACCCTGTATCGCGGCAGTGGCAACGATTAAGCGTGAGACCGGCTCCTGGAGATGGACCATAGGAATGGTGCTGTTCCAGCTGGCTGTGGCCTGGGCGGGAGCTATGCTGGTATTCCAGTTGGGAAGTCTGATATTCGGATAATCAATACTGGAACATGCAGAAGAATGGCAGATGTAGCGGAGGGGACAGGATTGGAACTCAGCAGATGGAAACAGGGCCGGAGGATGCAAGGGTAATGGCTCCGGTTTCCCTTGAATAGAGATATACCTGATTGGACAGGCGGTCTTCCCTGGGGACCTCGGACCGGTTGATGTGGGTCACCAGCCGGCTCATCTCCCCATAGGAAATATCGCCGTCGTCAGGCAGCAGCAGAACTTCGTGGATGCTGGATGGAAGGATAATTAAATCCTTTTCCACCCCATCTGCGAAGTTTTTTAATACATCCTTATACAGGATGCAGGCAGCGCCGTTGATGCCGGAACGGTTGCTGAGTATGTAAAACGGGGCAGGAGTTTCCGGCCTTGGCCCGGTTTCCTGAACATGGGGATTCAGTTCGCGGTTCAGCTCCTCGATGATACATGACATGCTGGAGATGACAGGAGGAAACAGCCTGGGAGAATTGGCAAGGGCTGAGTTTTTTAAATCTTCCAGGGAAATGTTCCAGATACGCAGATGACTGTTGTGAATCATGGCGGTCATGAGGCCGGTGTCATCCTCATGGATGCAGAGGTAGAATACAATCGCCAGGTCCATCCAGAGTATATGGGGGACGTCCGCCAGAATGGATTCGTTGGAGGCAGCATGTATTAGTTTGCAGGCAATATCAGAGCGTATGCCCTCATAATCGGACAGCATCTGATAATCCAGGGGAGGCGGTGTATCGTTCTGACGGTACAGAGCCAGAAGCTCTGCTGCAATATGGTCTAAAGGCCTTCCCTCACGGTACTGTTCATAGCAGGGATTCAGGTATATGGCAGGAGCGATATGGGTATTTCCCCTGGTGATGCACAGTCCATCCAGAATGAGCCCATTGTTTTTGGGGACCTTGCGCAGCTCCAGCTTATAGCTGTCTCCCAGGGCTGCTTCCATGCGTTCTTTTACAGCAGTTAAAAATTGTTCGTATACCAAATGTATACCTCCTTTGATGTTATTTATGTAAACTGAATAACAGTTCCATATCTTACTGAACTGGATAATAAGGTAAACTTCCGGTGAAATCGCCTTGGATAATGACAAGATGGATAAACTGAATATAAAAATATAAGTGAATATCAGAAATAAAATGAATTGATACCAGCTTAATCCATAAGGACATGTTTGTCAATAGATGAAAATGGGATTTTTGGGCTGCCAAGCTGCCGGAAAGCGGTTCAAGGCGGAAAATACTATATGTTATCGGGGTTTTTAAGTAGGTATTGTCGTTTTATTGACTACAGGGGGAGGGAATGGTGGGGAAATGACGGGAAAATGGCAAGAAATGAAATTGACGGATGGTCATGGGACTGATATACTCGATTATAGTTTCAGAAAGGAATGGGGACGAGTGGACGAACATCATTGGAGTGAGGACCATCTGATAGCCAGTACCGCTGTCCTGGCCGGGGAAATCATGCTGATAAGCGGAGCCGAGATTGCCAGGATAGAGGGAACCATACATTATATACTGGGGTGCTGCCATGGCAGGAATGCACAGACCATGGTATTCAGCACAGGCATATTTGTGAGCCTGGACAGCCCTGACAGGGAGGCGCTGACCCTGGTGCGAAGGGTGGAGGCGCGTTCTACCAACCTGAACCGGATATACCGTGTGAATGAGGTGTCCAGGAAGCTGTGCGGCGGCCTCATGAGTCCTAAGGAGGCATACCGGGAGCTGGAGGAAATAAAGGATAGCTGCCAGTATAAAAGGGAGTTGAAGGCCCTTAGTTATGCGTTTATCGCCGTATTCTTCGGCGTGGTCCTTGGCGGGAGTCCTGCGGATTGTCTGGGGGCTGCTGCAATCGGCGGGATTCTGGGACTGGTGGTATATGCCATATCAGGCTTGGGATTCAATGATTTCTGCGTTAACGGTCTGGGGGCATTTACCATCGGGATTGCTGCCCTGGCCATGAACCGGTGGATTCTGACCGGGGCCAGTAATGACGTGGTTATCATCAGCGCCATCATGCCCTTGCTGCCAGGTGTTATCTTTACCACAGCGGTAAGGGATACGCTGAACGGGGATTATTCCTCAGGGGCAGCCAGGATGCTGGAGGCAGTGGTGACTGCTCTTGCAGTGGCGGCCGGAGTGGGTGCAGGCATGGCACTGTTCCATCAGCTCACAGGGGGAGGCGGAATATGGTAGCTGCGATTCAGGTGGCAGGTTCGTTTATGGCGGTGCTCAGCTTCGGGCTGGTGCTGGAGATGCCCAGGAAATACCTGGGCTGGTCAGGGCTGACCGGCGGAGTGTGCTGGCTGGTGTATCTGCTGGTAAAGGCAGGAACCGGCTCCATGATTCTGGGAGCATTTCTCTCCAGTCTGTCCGTGGCCCTTATGGGACATCTGTTTGCCAGGATTTTCAGGGCTCCGGTCAGTGTGTTTCTGGTGCCGGGAATCCTTCCCCTGGTCCCCGGTACATCCATCTATAACAGCGTGTACTATGTTATCCGCAACAGCAGGGAGGAATCCATGTATTATCTTGTGGAAACCCTTCAGATTGCTGGCTCCATTGCCCTGGCGGTGTTCCTGATGGATTCCGTGTTTAAACTGGTGGGAAAGAAGAAAAGGATAAAAGTGTAAAATTAGGACTTGAAGTTTTAATGAAAATAGTGTATCATAATGGGGATGCGTCTGTAGCTCAGTGGATAGAGCAGTGGCCTCCGGAGCCGCGTGCGTAGGTTCGATTCCTATCAGACGCATTTTAAATTGCATATTTTTTATTTTTGCGGATGCCGCAGAGTCAGGTCCAAGCTTGATTCTGCGGCATTTCCTGTTTATCCGCCGGAACAAACCGGTCCGTTATGTCCGTTTTTCCTGAGCCGGTCGTAAACCTTGATACGGCAAGCAATGAAAATGCAGATGGATGTCCTGAAAAGAGTGTTAAAAAAACGTTTATTTTTTAAAATTTTCACACAATCTTAACGCCAAATCGGGGATTTGGAATTGATTTTGGAAATTTTAAGGAGTATACTGTTACTAAAGCGAAATACAAGGTAAGTTTTTTAAAATTGTATATTTAACTCGGATAGCATATATACGAAAGTCGGTTAATAAAAAGTAATAAGATGGGGCTTCGGATTGTTTCCTGAAAAAAGAGTGTATCTAACTGTATGAGTACCAGAACTTCAAGAAAGCCCGAAGAGAAGTCTTTGAATATATAGTATCCTGGTATAACAGAAAGTGGTTATACAGAGCCATCAATTATATGACGTCTCAGCAGAAGGAGGATGGGAAACCAGAAAAGGTGGCATAAGCTTTCAATTCCAGCATTCCCCGCGGCCGCTTAATCCAACGAGGTATCAAGCAAACGTACGGCAAGAACGTTCAACCTATATAAAGCGAAGGGCTGTAAATAATAGGCTGACGGGGACCAAAACCCTACACTTATATATTAAGGAGGAAACATTATATGCTACGGATAGTTGATACAATTAATTCATACCTTTCTGATTACATTCTTGTATTTCTTTTAGTTGCTGTGGGCCTTTGGTATACCATCAAAACCAAATGTGTCCAGAGGTATCTCTGGAAAGGACTGAAACAGCTGTTTGGCGGTTTTTCACTGCACGGCGGTTCTCAGGGAGGCGGAATGAGCTCATTTCAGGCGGTTGCAACAGCAATCGCTGCACAGGTTGGCACCGGAAATATTGTTGGTTCAGCCGGTGCGATTCTTGTGGGCGGACCCGGAGCCATTTTCTGGATGTGGATTATTGCATTTCTGGGCATGGCAACCATTTATGCAGAAGCAACATTAGCGCAGAAGACACGTATTACAGATGCGGAAGGCAATATCCAGGGCGGACCGGTGTACTATATCCAGACAGCCTTTCATGGCAGCTTTGGAAAATTCCTGGCAGGCTTTTTTTCAATCGCAATTATTCTTGCTCTTGGATTCTTTGGATGCATGGTGCAGTCCAACTCAATCGGCTCGACAATCCAGCTGGCATTCGGGATTCCGTCCTGGGTTGTAGGTATCTTCCTCGTTGTTATTTGCGGATTTATCTTCATGGGAGGCGTGGACCGTCTTGCTTCCGTTACTGAAAAATTAGTTCCGGTTATGGCAGCATTTTTCCTGCTAGGCGGCTTGGGAGTACTCGCTATGCGGTTACAGTATATTCCGGAAACATTTGGCCTGATTTTCAAATATGCATTCCAGCCCCAGGCAATTATCGGCGGCGGATTCGGTATAGCAATTAAGACGGCTGTCAGCCAGGGCGCAAAGAGAGGCCTGTTTTCAAATGAAGCCGGTATGGGCTCCACCCCCCACGCCCATGCCCTTGCGCTGGTGAAAAATCCGCATGAACAAGGCTGCGTCGCAATGGTCGGTGTTTTCATTGACACCTTTATCGTTCTCACACTGAATGCATTGGTTATTATTTCTACACTTTACGCAGGAAATGGTCCTCTGGCAAATGGTTATGCAGGAGAAGCCGCGGAGACATTAAAAAATACAAACCTTGCCCAGGTGGCTTTCGGCGTTGTATACGGTAATAAGGCCGGCGCTGTTTTTGTGGCGATTTGTTTGTTCTTCTTCGCATTTTCCACCATTCTCGGCTGGAATTTATTTGCAAAGATTAATGTAACCTACTTATTTGGAAAAAAAGCGCAGAAACCATTCATGCTTGTTGCTTTGGTATTTATCTTCCTTGGAACAATTGGGGAAAGTGATTTGGTATGGTCATTATCTGATATGTTCAACCAGCTGATGGTTATTCCCAATGCCATTGCACTGTTCGCATTGACGGGGGTGGTTACAGGGATTCTTAAGAACCGCGACAAATAAAATATGGTACATATGCTTGAGAATGAAAGGACGTTCGCCGATGACTGCGTAAAGACTGAAGAGAGGCTTATACGTTTGACGATGCGCATACAGCGGTTATTTTCCTCGGTTTCTCCTGGATGGGTCAAAAGATGGGGCGGGATGCCCTTGTAAGGATATCGCAGATAATCTGTTTCAGCTTTGGATTATCTGCGGTATTTTTTTGGTACAGATTGCAATTTGAACCGCTTTTTGCTAGAATAGAGCGGAGATACTTGTATACTAACATACTCCGGGCTTCGCAGTCGGGACAGGAGGACTGAATCATGAGACAAAACAGAAGAAGGACAGGCAGCAGACGTTCTGCGGACGATAAGATAAAATATATGCGCATGGCGGCCATTCCGCTGGTTATTGTGCTGGTGCTGGTGGCAATCATACTGGTGATGGACAGGAAACCGTCGGATAAGGAGGCATCCGCGTCAACCGGCGTGTCGCTTTCCTCGGATGAGGATATCAATATAAACAGCGACAGCACCGCTGCACCGGACGATGGGGGAGTGGAGCCGGACAATAACCAGTATACTACGGATTTTTCCCAGTATGAGCTGAAAAAGGACGAGATTCCCCAGGTAAACCAGCTGATTAGTGAGTATTTTCAGGCAAAGGTGGACCAGGATGCTGAGACGCTGTACCGGATATTCGGCAAGAGCAGTGATACCGGGCTGGATGAACGGAAGGAAGAACTGAAGAATGAGGCGGTATACATTGAGGATTATGTGGATATTGTCTGCTATACCAAGCCAGGGCTTACAGAGGATTCCTATGTGGCCTATGTCACCTACGAAGTGAAGTTCAGACGTGTGGAGACATTGGCGCCCGGGCTCATGTGGTGCTATGTGGTCAAGGAAGATAATGGAAACTACATTATCCGTGAAAATGTAGTGGGTGATGAGGCGGATTATGTGGCAAAGCAGAACCAGTCTGAGGATGTGAAGCTGCTGTCCAACCAGGTGAATGAGAGGCTGAGACAGGCCATAGAGGGCGACACGGTCCTTGCCGGAATTTATAAGGATTTGAGAAACGGAGCAGTGGTCCATTCATCCGAGGAAGAGACAGGGGACAGTACGGTCATTCTGGAGGAAGAAGGCGCAGGGGGACAGAGCCCTGAGGGGGGACAGCCATCCCAGGAGCCGGCCGCTGACCCGGGCCAGAATTCCCAGGAGCCGGCCGCTGACCCGGACCAGAATTCCCAGGGAGAAGGAATACAGAATGTCCCGGCCGGACAGGAAGGAACAGAGACCCAGGGAAGCCAGGGAACTGAGCCCGGTACGTCAGGCGGTTCCAGTGTAAAGATAGAATAGTCTTGGAGGATAAGATTGACCATGGATGTAAAGGATTTTGATTATGAACTGCCGGAGGAGCTGATAGCCCAGGACCCGCTGGAGGACCGTTCCGCTTCAAGGCTGATGGTGCTGGACCGGGAAACCGGGGAGATACAGCACAGGATATTTAAGGATATCACGGAATACTTACGGCCGGGAGACTGCCTGGTGATTAACGATACAAAGGTTATACCGGCACGGCTGTTCGGAGTGAAGAAGGACACAGGGGCCAAGATAGAGATACTTCTGCTGAAACGCAGGGAGAATGATATATGGGAGACACTGGTGCGTCCGGGCAAGAAGGCCAAACCCGGGACTGTCATTGAATTTGGAGAGGGTCTGCTGACGGGAACCGTGGTGGATACCGTGGATGACGGGAATCGTCTGATTCAGTTCCATTACAAGGGCATTTTTGAGGAAATACTGGACCAGCTGGGCCAGATGCCTTTGCCGCCGTATATTACGCACCAGCTGAAGGATAAGAACCGTTACCAGACCGTGTATGCCAGGCACGAAGGGTCTGCGGCAGCGCCCACGGCAGGTCTGCATTTTACCCAGGAGCTTCTGGCTGAGATTGAAGGTATGGGAGTAAAGATTGCCCATGTGACGCTCCATGTGGGATTGGGGACATTCCGCCCTGTCAAGGTGGAGAATGTCCAGGACCACCATATGCATTCTGAATTTTATGTTGTGGAGGAGTCTGAGGCAAAAAAGGTGAACGACACAAAGGCTGCCGGAGGCAGGATTATCTGTGTGGGGACTACCAGCTGCAGAACCGTTGAATCTGCCTCCACAGAGGATGGGGTGCTTAAGGCAGGAACAGGCTGGACGGAGATATTCATTTACCCGGGATACCGCTTTAAGGTACTGGATGGCCTGATTACTAATTTTCACCTGCCTCAGTCCACCCTGGTGATGCTGGTCAGTGCGCTGGCTGGCCGGGAGCATATACTGGATGCCTACAGGGAGGCTGTGAAGGAGCGTTACCGTTTCTTCTCCTTTGGCGATGCCATGTTCATTGCAGCCCATCCGGCTGCTAAGTAGCAGTAAGGACAGCACAGGGATTGCAGGATTATCAGAAGAAAGCGGGAAAATATGGAAGAACGTTTAAATAAATGGCTGAGTCAGATGGGAGTCTGTTCCAGACGGGAGGCGGACCGTCTGATTGAGGCCGGCAAGGTGCTGGTGGACAACCGTCCCGCCTCCATGGGGCAGAAAGTGACACCGGGCCAGAAGGTGGTCTGCAATGGAAAGGTGGTCCGGGGCGACCGGAACCACAGGCCCAAACCAGTACTTCTGGCAGTGAATAAGCCAAAGGGCATTGTGTGCACCACGACCGACAAGGACAGGGCGGAGAACATCGTGGACTTTTTGAAGTATCCGGAGCGTATTTACCCTGTGGGGAGGCTGGATAAGGATTCAGAGGGACTCCTGCTCATGACGAATCAGGGCGACCTGGTGAATAAAATCATGAGAAGCGGAAATGCTCATGAGAAAGAGTATATTGTTACCATAGATAAGCCGGTGACGGAACGCTTTCTGGAACAGATGGCAGAAGGCGTCAGACTGCCTGAGCTGGACCAGGTGACCAGGCCCTGTCAGGTGAAGAAGGTGGAGCGGAATACATTTTCCATCATCCTTACCCAGGGCCTGAACCGGCAGATACGGCGGATGTGTGAAGCCTGCGGCTGCCAGGTAAAGCGTCTGGTGCGGGTGCGCATCATGAACATACGCCTGGGCAATTTAAAGACTGGCGCATACCGCCAGATAACGAAGGAGGAGTACGGGGAGCTGACAGGGCTTCTTAAGGACTCCTCCAGTCTGTCCGTAAAGGAGAGAAAGAATCGATAATCAGGAGAGCGGAATGGAAGACAGGATTCAGAGAATGAAGGAACTGGTTTCCGTCCTGCGGGAAGCAGGAAAGGCTTATTATCAGGAAAGCCGGGAAATCATGAGCAATTTTGAATATGATAAGCTGTATGACGAGCTGGTTTCCCTGGAAAAGGAGACTGGAGTCACCTTGTCGGGCAGTCCGACACAGCAGGTAGGGTATGAGATATTAAGCGAGCTGCCAAAGGAAAATCATGGTTCACCCATGCTCTCTTTGGATAAGACAAAGAGCGTGGAGGATTTGCAGGAATGGCTGGGGGACCAGAAGGGGCTGCTGTCCTGGAAGATGGACGGACTTACCATTGTGCTGACCTATGAGGGCGGAACCCTTGCCAAGGCAGTTACCAGGGGAAACGGGGAAATTGGCGAGGTTATTACGCCCAATGCCAGGGTATTTGCCAATATCCCTCTTAATATTTCCTACCAGGGACAGCTGATTCTCAGGGGAGAAGCAGTTATTACCTATTCGGATTTTGAGCGGATTAACAGCGGAATCGAGGATGTGGACGCCAAATATAAGAATCCCAGGAACCTTTGCAGCGGTTCCGTACGCCAGCTGAACAGTCAGATTACAGCGGAACGGAATGTGCATTTTGAGGCATTTGCCCTGGTGAAGGCAGATGGGGTGGATTTTCATAATTCCAGAAAAGCCCAGTTTGAGTGGCTAAAGGGCCAGGGGTTTGAGGTGGTCCGCTATGAGGAGGTGGATGCAGCCAGCCTGCCCGGGGCAGTGGAAATGTTTGCAAAGGCAGTGGAAGGAAATGACATTCCCTCTGACGGTCTGGTTCTTACCTATGATGACATTGCATATGGAGAATCCCTTGGACGTACGGCTAAGTTCCCGCGCAATTCCATTGCTTTTAAATGGAAGGATGAAATCAGGGAAACAACCCTTTCCTACATTGAATGGAGCGCCTCCAGGACAGGGTTAATCAACCCGGTGGCTGTGTTCGAGCCGGTGGAGCTGGAGGGAACCACGGTCAGCAGGGCCAGCGTCCACAATCTGAGCATCATGGAGGCACTGGAGCTGGGAGAGGGCGACACCATAACCGTGTATAAGGCCAATATGATAATCCCGCAGATAGAGGAAAACCTGACCAGGAGCGGGGTGAAGGACATACCGGAAGAGTGTCCTGTATGCGGGGGAAAGACGGAAATCCGAAAGGTAAATGACGTAAAGAGCCTGTACTGCACCAATCCTGACTGCCAGGCAAAAAAGATAAAGAGCTTTACCCTGTTTGTCAGCCGCGATGCGCTTAACATTGACGGGTTATCTGAGGCTACCCTGGAGAAGTTTATCCAGGCAGGGTTTATTCATGAATACGCGGATATATTCCATCTGGAAGAACACAGGGAAGCTATCGTGGAAATGGAGGGTCTGGGACAGAAGTCTTATGACAACCTCATTGCATCCATAAAGACAGCATCCAAAACAACCCTTCCGAGAATGGTGTACGGACTGGGAATCGCCGGTATCGGACTGGCGAACGCAAAGATGCTGTGCCGTGAGTTTAAGTTTGATTTTGAGAATATGCGCCATGCCGGTGAAGAGGAGCTGGTGGCAGTGGATGGTATCGGCGGCGTCCTGGCCCAGGCCTGGATGGACTACTTTGCTTCTGAGAGGAATAATCTGGTGGTGGACCATCTGCTGGCAGAGCTGGATATTGAAAAGGAACAGCCGGAGGAGACAGGGGAGGCAGTCTTTGCAGGTATGAATTTCGTGGTGACCGGGTCTGTGGAGCATTTTGCAAACAGGAAGGAACTCCAGGAGCTGATTGAGAGCAAGGGCGGCAAAGTAACTGGTTCCGTTACTGCCAAAACAGCGTATCTGATTAACAATGACACGGCCTCTAACTCGTCAAAGAATAAAAAGGCGAAGGAACTGGGAGTTCCCATTATCTCAGAAGAGGAGTTCCTGCGAATGTTGTAGCACAGTATCTGCCGGGGGATGCATACTGCAGTCCCGGCAGACGCTGTGCGGTTTCCGTGTGAAATGCTGCCAATGTGTGTGAACAGGATTCATGTGCGGGATGCGGCCGACATTTGAAAGGAGAGAGCAAACATGCCTATAAAAGTACAGAGAGACCTTCCGGCAAAAGTGATTCTGGAGGAAGAAAATATATTTATAATGGATGAGGACAGGGCTATGAGCCAGGATATCCGTCCGCTGGAAATCCTGATTCTGAATCTGATGCCCCTGAAGGAAGAAACAGAGACCCAGCTTTTGCGGGCCCTGTCCAATACGCCCCTTCAGGTGGACTGTACCTTCCTGATGCTGTCCACCCATGTGTCAAAGAACACGTCGGCCAGCCATCTCAACAAATTCTATGTCACCTTTGAAGAGATTAAGAAGAAAAAGTTTGACGGCATGATTATAACCGGAGCGCCGGTGGAAAATCTGGAGTTTGAAGAGGTGAATTACTGGCCGGAGCTGTCCATGATGATGGAGTGGAGCAAAACCCATGTGACATCCACCATACATATATGCTGGGGAGCCCAGGCAGGGCTTTATTATCACTACGGCGTCCCCAAATACCCTATGAAGAGGAAACTGTCAGGTATCTATAATCACAGGGTTCTGGACCGGAAGGTTCCCCTGGTGAGAAGCCTCAATGACTATTTCCTGGCCCCCCACTCACGCTATACCGAGGTGAGGAAGGCAGATATCCGGAAGCATCCGGAGCTGGCCATTCTGGCTGAATCCGATGAGGCTGGCGTGTTCCTGGTCATGAGCAGGGACGGGCGGCAGGTATTTGTCCAGGGACATCCTGAGTATGACAGGATGACGCTGAATAATGAGTACCACAGGGATTTGAATAAAGGCTTGAATCCCGAGGTTCCCTATAACTATTACGAGGATAATGACCCGTTTTCAGCGCCGCCTCTGACCTGGCGGAATACTTCCAATACGCTGTATACCAACTGGCTGAATTACTACGTGTATCAGGTTACGCCTTATCTGCTGGATGTGGAGGAGTAGGTACAGCCGGCAGCTGAGTATTTCATTGCTCACAGGGAGGAAATTACTTTGAAAAAATACAGGATATATCAGGTGGATGCATTCACACGCAGCCGGTTTCATGGCAATCCTGCCGGTGTTGTGCCGGATGCAGACGGGCTGACCGATGAGCAGATGCAGAGAATAGCCAGAGAATTAAACAATTCCGAGACAGCGTTTATCTTTTCACCCCAATCCGCAGAGCATGATGCGGTGGTCAGATTTTTCACACCGACAACCGAGGTGCCTCTGTGCGGGCATGCGACGATTGCAGCCCATTATGTAAGAGCCATAGAAGGCACAGCTGTTTCAGGACGGGTTTTACAAAAGACAAAGGCCGGGATTCTGCCTGTGGATATTGTAAAAGAGGATGACGATTTTTCCATTATTATGACACAGGGAAACCCGGAAATTGGAGAACCATTTTCGCCTGACATTGTAGCGGAGATTGCAGGAGCCTTAGGTATATGTGAAACAGACATTCGCAGGGATTGTCCTGTTTGCACTGCCTCTGCCGGTCATTCCAAAATAATGGTGGGAATCAAATCAAATACACTGCTTCACGGACTTGCTCCCAATATGGATGCCCTTGCTGCAATCAGTGCAAAAGTGGGCTGTAACGGATATTATGTATTTACATTAAATCCAAAAGATGATGTACTGGTACATGGCCGCATGTTTGCACCG
The DNA here is from genome assembly GCF_015556325.1 of Clostridium sp. 1001283B150225_161107_B6. Lineage (NCBI taxonomy): Bacteria > Bacillati > Bacillota > Clostridia > Eubacteriales > Clostridiaceae > Clostridium > Clostridium sp. 1001283B150225_161107_B6. The sequence goes on from NZ_JADNMD010000016.1 coordinate 49,052, forward strand.
GCAATCGGCATTCCGGAAGACCCGGTAACAGGAAATGCCAATGGGCCGTTGGGCATTTATCTGGTCCATTACGGCATTTGCAGGTCATTGGAAACTGACGATGAACTCTCTTTTTCTATCTTGCAGGGTGAGGCCATTAAGCGTGACGGTGGCATGCAGGTGAAGGTTAAGATTGAGAAGGGATTGCCGGTGCGTGTGCAGATTATGGGACAGGCTGTGATTGTTTTTGCGGCCGAAATTCAGTTGTAATTCCTTTGGTATGCGGATTTCACATTTTGGTTCAATACCGGTAGGGCTGGGGATGTTTGTATTTTTGATTCCCGGCCCTTAGTTTTTTTATATACCAGACACTGGTTTGTTTTTTGCATCATTATCTTCCTTTAAATCTCTGATACGTTCGTATTTCATACTTTCACCTTATTGAATATGATAGATAGACCGAAACGGACTTGACTGTCCTTTAAACGCTATATGATTCACCGGAAAATGCGCAAGATTTCTTAAGACAACCGGTTTGGTTTTGATTATACTATTCTGGAATACAGGTTGCCTGGGAAAACGTAACAAGGTTCCCATAGCGGCCGGCAGCAAGGAGGCAATTTTTATGATGAGCAGTATGGAAGAGGTAATCCTGGCAATTGATTTTATTGAAGCCAATCTGACGAAAAAATTGGATTTGGCCATGATTTCCGGAGCAGTCCATTATTCCAAATATCATCTTCACCGTGTGTTTTCCGATACAGTGGGCCTTACCATTCATGATTACATCCAGCGCAGGCAGCTGACCGAGGCCGCAAAGCTGCTGGTTTTTTCCGGTAAACCCATTGTCCAGATTGCATTTTTATCCGGTTATCAGAGCCAGCAGGCATTTACCAATGCTTTTACAGCCATGTATAAAATACCTCCCAACATGTACAGGGAGAATGAAAGGTTTTATCCCTTACAGCTCAGATTTAATTTTGAAGGGAGTTATGAAATGCTTGACAGAAATGAAAAGGCGTCATGGGAGATTTCTTTTGCATCGGAAGAGGATATTCCTGGATGGATGGAACTGGTGAGGCTTGTGATTGACGGCTTTCCTCATCTGCATGAGGAGGAATATGTCCAGGTATTAAGACAGAAAATCAGCACAGCACAGGCCCTTATCCTGAAGGACAGGGGAACAGCCATCGGCATCATGCTGTTTTCTTATGAAAACGGCAGCATTGATTTTATGGGAAGCCATCCGCTTTACAGGAAAAAGGGAGTTCCCAAGGCCATGCTGGATAAGGTAATGAAGGAACTGCTTAAGGGTAAGGAAATCAGCATTACAACCTACAGGGAGGGCGATAAGGCGGACACCGGGCACCGGAATGAAATAAAAGGGCTGGGATTTGCAGAGGCAGAACTGCTGGTGGAATACGGCTATCCCACCCAGCGTTTTATTTTACAGCAGGAGGAGAGGGAACATGAGTGATTATCCGGCCATCCCATTCCCTGATGAAATAGTACATCTGGAACAGGTGAATGCAAAGCTTTTGAAAGCCCTGCAGCAGGCAGAGGAATCTGTCAGAAAGGCGGACAGGGAATACACGGATACCAAGAAATACATGGCGGACCACAGGGGAGAAATCGACCCCCATGAGATGTTTCAGAATGAACTTCTGTTAAAACAGACAGACAGGACAGGCGCATTTGCCGTGGAGATGCGGGACAGGATTGCAAAATTAAAGGAATCCCCGTATTTTGCCAGAATTGATTTTCGGGAGGAGCAGGAGGAGGAAGGGGAGTCCTATTATATCGGCAGGTTTGCATTCCAATACGAAAATGAACCGATGATTTTTGACTGGCGCGCCCCCATATCCAGTATGTTTTATGACTGCGAGGTTGGAGAGGCCGGATTTTTGGCGCCGTCAGGCTGGACAGCGGGAGAGCTTACCAGAAAACGCCAGTTTAAAATCAGGAACGGGGTCATGGAATATGCACTTGAAAGCTCATCCAATGTGCAGGACGATGTCCTGCAAAGGGAACTGAGCCATACTTCCGATGAAAGGATGAAATCCATTATTTCCACAATCCAGAAGGAGCAGAACCGGATTATCAGAAATGAGAAGGAAGGGACATTGATTATCCAGGGAGTGGCCGGGTCCGGTAAGACTTCCATTGCCCTTCACCGGATTGCATTTTTGCTGTACCGGTTTAAAGACAGGCTGAAAGCCAGGAATGTTACGATTCTCTCGCCCAATAAGGTATTCGGGGACTATATCTCAGGCGTAATTCCTGAACTGGGAGAGGAACCTATCTATGAGATGAGCTTTGGGGACCTTGCTGAAATCCAGCTGCAGGGAGTCATTGGTTTTGAGCCGGACAGGGACCCGCTTCAGCCCCGGGATAAGGCCTGGAATGAGAGGGTGCGGTTTAAGTCAACCCTGGATTTTGTTGCCTTAATGGACCGGTACATAGAACAGATGCCGGAGTTTGTTTTTGTGCCTGCGGATTATACATACGGCAGTTTTACGGCAAAGGGAGAGTGGATTAGGGCGCGGTTTCGGGCCTACGGAACTTATCCGGTCAAGAAACGGCTGATTATGGTTGCAGATGATATCCATGACCGCTTTGAGACAGATAATATCATGGAACAGGAGGTGCCTCGCCCGGGGATGATTCTGAAACAGCTGAACTCCATGCTTGTCATGAAGGACACGCTGGCTGTCTACAAGGATTTCTATAAACGGATGGGAATTCCGGAGCTTTTTGTCATGGCTGCTAAGAAGACGTTGGAGTGGGCGGATGTGTATCCCTTTTTATATCTTCATGCTGCATTCCAGGGCTTAAAGGAAAGCCATATCACCAGGCATCTGGTGATTGACGAGATGCAGGATTATACGCCCATCCAGTTTACTGCCTTAAACCGAATGTTTCCATGCCAGAAAACGATTCTGGGGGATTACGGACAGCTCGTCAACCCCAACCACATGCACAGCCTGGAGGATTTGCGTTCCATCTATGCGAATGCCTGGTTTGTGGAACTGAATAAGAGCTACCGTTCCACTTATGAAATCATGTCATTTGCAAAAAATATCCGTTATGTATCCGCCCTGGAGCCCGTAAAACGCCATGGGAATCCTCCGGTGCTGATTCCATGCCTGGACACAGCAGATGAAATAAGGAGAATAATGGAAGTAATCCAAGGTTTCAGGGAAGGGGAAAATGTTTCGCTGGGAATTATCTTAAAAACAGATGAGGCGGCTAAAGGGATGTATGAAGCGCTGGCAGGATGCTGCGGTGGGAGTCAGTGGGGAGGAGACGAAGCAGGGGGAGATGAAGCAGGAGAAGGCAGAGGGTCCCAATATGATATGAACCTGATTACGCAGGAGAGCGCCAGCTTTCAAAATGGAATTTCTATCACATCAATCCGCATGTCCAAGGGGCTGGAGTTTGATGAGGTCCTGATTCCACAAGCGGATTGCAGCACGTATGCCTCTGATTTTGACCGCAGTCTGCTCTATATTGCCTGTACGCGGGCCATGCACAGGCTGACCCTTACGTACAGCGGGAAAAGGACGGAATTCATTTCACCGCAGCTGCTTTTGGAATGTAAATGCAATATTGACAAACATTATGACTTATTATAAGATGATACCATAAAATATAAAACGAAAAAGGTGATGATAGTCCGGCATATCAGATGCCACATAATCAGTGGCATGGATATGACTGGAAAGGAGTAGATAAAATCAATTGTATCAAGTGGCAAATGGCCGAGACATCGGCTTGGTTTGTGTACCTGATTTTTGATTTTATTTTACTCCTGAGGCTTTTCATCCCACAAGGCTGAGCCGCGGAGTAAAATCTGCGGCTCTTGTTTTTGGCTTTTTCAGAATTAAAGGAGGAAATGAGAATGTATAAACGTATCAGAAAAATGTTAGAATGTCCTTCGCTTTTCTATGAGACAAAGGTTCCCTTTTGGAATGACGAATACATTTCAAAACAAATGCTTGAGGCTCATTTGGACCCTGATTTTAACGGGGCCAGCAGAAAACTTCATTTTATTGAATCATCTGCGGCCTGGATAACAGAGGCAGTACCGCCTGCGGACTATCCTGCACTGTTAGACCTTGGATGCGGTCCGGGATTGTACGGGGAACGGTTTGCCCGGGCCGGATTTCAGGTGACTGGAGTGGATTTTTCAGAACGTTCCATTGTTTATGCAAGGGATTCGGCAAAGAGAAAGGGGCTTGATATCTGTTATTTATATCATGATTACCTGAGTTTGGAGTTGAATTGCTGTTTTGATTTTATTACCATGATTTATTGTGATTATGGAGCTTTATCGGAACGCAACCGGCATACTGTCATGCAGACCATGTATCGGCATCTGAAGCCGGGAGGCAAGGTGCTGCTGGATGTTTTCTCCATGGAAAAGTACAGGGCATTTCAGGAAGGTGATACCTGGGAGATGAATCCTGGCGGAGGCTTCTGGCGGGAACAGGGGTATATGGTGTTAAACAGATTTTGCAAATTTACGGAGAACGTTACCTTAGAACAGTCTGCAGTGATTTCAGAACATGACGCGGCGGTCTATTATATCTGGAATCAATACTTTACAGTTGAGTCATTGGTGAGAGAGGCGGCTCTGTGCGGATTTCGTGTGAGCGGAATTTACGGGGATGCTGCGGGAAGGATTTATGATGGGACGGGGGATACGATTGCGGTATTGCTGGAGAAGTAATAGGAGGGCAGCTGTATATAAACGGAGTGCAGGTAAAAAATGAATAGTAGAAAAGATTTGATTTTCTTTATGCTAGATTGTATTCTTATATTATATGGAAATTGAATGGAGGACCTTTTATGGATTTAGAAGAACTTCGGACATTTATAGTGCTGGCCGAATGCAAAAGTTTTACAAAGACAGCCGAGATACAGCATATTGTCCAGTCTACCGTGTCAAACCGAATCCATTCACTGGAAGAATATACAGGTGCACAATTAGTGATTCGAGATAAGGCTGGTATTGTTTTGACGACAGAGGGAAGTGTGTTTCTGGAATATGCCAAAAGGATAAAAGAACTGGATAATTCAGCCCTCCATGAGATACATATGCTGAAAAATTATAATGACCGGCTAAATGTAGGATGTGCACAATGGATATTTGACTATTGTGCGGGAGATTATATAAAGATTTTCAGTAAGACATATGATAAAATTGCAATCAATATTACGATTGCTCATAGTGAGGAGATTATTCTGCTGCTGCAGGACCAAATCTATGATGTTGCCGTTATGGGCTATAAGGTGAAAGCTGCAAATCTGGTGAATTGCCCTTTTTTGGTTTCAGATATTATATTCGTTGGTGCAGCTGAATACTACGGACATTTACATAAGGGAATTAAAAAAAGAGGATTGGTGGATTTACCTCTTATTTATTCCGATATTTGGGAAAATTATTTATCTGAGATATCCGAAAATATATTATCCGATAAAAAAATTTTCAAGGTACACTGCAATATGCTGGATGTGGCAAAGGAATTTTGTATAGAAGGGATAGGCTGCTGCTTTTTTCCGGAGATAGCTGTCAGGAAGGAGATAGAATCAGGTTTGCTGATACAAATACCGATAGAGGATTTGCAGATAAAACATTTTCAAGTTTATATGGTATATAATAAATATAGGCTGGACTCAGCGGCATTAAAATGTTGGTTTCACATTTTCCCGGATTTCAAACCGATTTAATTATATAAATATAAAATAATTAAGCAGCATTTCACCAGTCCATGAGAATACTGGTGAAATGTTTTTTTGTCTTACTATTCGAAAAACGAATTAAAATGAACAGAAATATCCGTTGTACAAATTTAAAATCCGGGGATATAATGTAGTTAAGTTGAATTCAACATGATTTAAAGTAAATAAGGAACAATATTTTAAGCAAGTAGCAGAAGGGAGTCTTATGGGGGAATTAAATGGTGTTACACCAGCACAGCTTCGTCAGCTTATAAGAGAAGGTAAGGTGACCGGCAGTACAGTCGGATTATGTCCGGGTTATGTTCAGGCAAATTTGATTATAATGCCTCAGGAGTATGCGGCGGATTTCAAGGAGTTTGCACGAAAAAATCCGGCGCCCTGCCCAATTCTCGATTACACCAAGCCAGGAGATAAATTTGTAAACCGGCTTGCTGACCATGCTAATATTTACACAGATATACCTAAATATAATATTTTTAAGAATGGAGTTATGGTTGAAGAATGTACAGACGCTACACCCTATTGGAGCGAGGACATGGTAGGTTTCCTTATTGGGTGCAGTTACTCCTTTGAACAGGCTCTGGTGGAGAATGGAATTCCAATCACATACTGGGAGACAGGAAATAGAAATAGCTGTTATGTAACCAATATTATGTGTGAACCAGCAGGAGTTTTTTCCGGTCCTATGGTAGTGAGTATGAGGGCAGTGAAAAATGAAATGGTTGAGAAGGCGTATGAGGTAACAAGAAAGTTTCCGCATGTCCATGGAGGGCCGGTACATCATGGCAATCCGAAGGCAATTGGAATCAAGGATTTTAACCATCCGGAATATGGCGACCCCAATCCAGTAGCAGCCGATGAAGTGCCTGTATTCTGGGGATGTGGAATAACCCCTCAAATTATTGTACAGGAGGCAAAACTTCCTATCGCTATTTCACATAAGGCTTGTCATATGTTTGTCTCAGATATTTTGAATAATGAGATTGAAGAAAGGCTGTTTCGTGACAGAGATTAACACAAAGGAGGAAGACAATGAAGGATTTTTTTAGGCGCGTTAAGGAAGTGGGACCTGGTGCCATGGTTGCAGCCTCAATTGTTGGTCCGGGTACTGTAACAACATGTACAATCACAGGAGCAAGTTACGGCTATACATTACTTTGGACTATGCTGTTTTCAACCCTTTCTGTTTTGGTTTTGCAGAATATGGCGACGCGTGTGGGGATAGTAAGCAAGAAAGGTCTGGGGGAAGCAGAACGCAGTATTTATAAGGATAAGAAAGTACATATTTTTTTGGCATTTATCTTTGTGACAGCCGCAATTGTAGGCAATACAGCCTTTGAAACAAGTAATCTGACGGGCGCTACATTAGGGATGGAGGCAATCTTTCCCAACGTGGGCAGAAATGTTTGGATTCTCATATTAGGCATTGGTGGGGCAATTCTTCTGTTTATTGGCAATTTTTCCTATGTTGAAAAGTTTTTAACTGCCTTGGTTGGATTGATGGGAGTATTATTCTTTATAACAGCTGTTGCAATCCGCCCGGACTGGGGGGAAGTGATAAAGAGCCTGTTTATACCGAGAATTCCTAAAGTGGATAGGGCATGGTATGTATTGACAGGACTTATCGGAACGACAATCAGCCCTTTTACGGTATTTCTGCAGTCATCTTCGGCAGCGAAAAAGTGGGGGGACAGAGAAGACAAACAGGATGCGATTGCCACTTCCTGGGTGGACTCTATTATATCGCTGGGGATGGTTTTCATCATATCATCGTCCATTGTGATTTGTGCAGCCGCGGCTTTTTATGGTACGGGAATAGAAATTACAAATGGTAAAGTCATGGCAGAATCATTGACTCCCATTTTGGGGAATTGGGCTACTGTTGTATTTGGACTTGGATTATGGGCAGCCGGGTTCAGTTCCGCCCTAACTGCACCGCTATCTGCAGCATTTCCAATTTGCGGAATTCTTGGTTGGGGGGAAAATGTTAAAGGAACGAAGTTCCGCATCATCATGGCAATTGTTCTTGGTTTTGGTGTTTTTGCAGGATGCTTTATGGGGGCGTCACCTACAGAAATCATACTTTTTGCACAGGTGGCTAATGCATTTGTAATTCCATTAAATGCAATTTTGCTTGTTAGTATCTGTAATAATAAAACGTTTATGGGTGGGTTTACAAACAAGAAAGCGTTTAATGTATTTGGTGCAATAATTATATGTATCACATTGGCAATTGCAGTGCGAAACATATCAACTTTTGTGGACAGTCTGATAGTTTTATTTTCTTAAAGCATACATTTTAAATGCCGGATAGGAGGAGCATATAATGTCGACGGTTACATTAAAAGGTTATAAATTGGCGCGTCTTAAGCGTTATGCTGAACAGTATGGTGTGGATATTTTAATTGCGAGTCTGCATGAGAACATTACATATATGACGGATTTTACATGCGTGGGCGGAACCATGCTTCATCGTACGCAGACTTATTCTGTGATGGATATGAGAAATGAAAACGCGTCTCTTATAATTGGTTATGGGGAGGCAGTGGCAGCTTATGAGAGGCTGGGGGATTATCGTTACTACTGCTATGGGCCATTTCGCTATGATTGTGTTAATAATCCGGAGGGATTGGCAGAGGCTGTGCGGGATTTGGAACAGGCGTGCTTTGAAGATGCGGGGGCGGCGCTGGTTCAGGCCATCCGGGACTGCGGCCTGTCAGGAGGACGAATCGGTCTGGATGAAAGTATTGCCACCATTCAGCTGTGGAATTATCTGCGGCAGGAATTCCCACAGTATGAATTCATACCCGCTGCATTCATTTTTAGTGAGGCGAGAAAAATTAAACATCCGGAAGAGATTTTATGTCTGGAATGTGCTGCGGAAATTGCAGAAAAGTCAATTGATGCTGTGGTCAGGGATATGCATGTGGGAATGACAGAAAAACAAATGGAAGCAAGATTTAACCAGGAAGTGTATGCGTTGGGCGGCAGTCCGTTCTTTTGTGTGGCAACCATAGACATCCGGACTGCAAATGTGGATACTGTCAATACGGATTTAGGGCTTACAGCTGATTCCCATGTAAGGTTTGATTTGGGATGTGACTATATGGGATATAAATCTGATATTTCACGTACAGTTGCGATTGGAGGGGCTGCTGCCAGGATTAAAGATATGTACAGTTGGATACGGGAGGGGGAGATTGAGGCTATTAAGTCTATGCGTCCCGGCATAGCCTGCAAAGAGGTTTTCGATACCGCTGTCAGAACAGTGAGAAGGGGAATACCGAATTACCGCAGGAGTCACTGTGGTCACGGAATTGGACTTGAAATTTATGATTCGCCGTCTGTTGCGCCGGATGCAAAGGATGAGTTGGAGGAGAACATGGTGCTGTGTATTGAAACACCATACTACATTCTTGGCTGGGGAGGCGTCCAGGTGGAAGATACCCTGCAGGTTACCGGGAATGGTACATACCGGTTGACTAAAACATCAGGAAATTTGATTGAAATTCAGTTTTAGACAGCATGTTCTGTCTGTTTGAACTACATTACATCACAAAAAGGAGATTATTATGAGTATTATATCAACAGAAAAAGCACCGGCAGCAGTTGGTCCTTATTCTCAGGGAATATCAATGAATGGCTTCATCTTTGTTTCAGGCCAGCTTCCTGTTAACCCTGAGACAGGAGCTATGGAGGCAGGAAGTGCAAAAGAAATGACCATACAGTCAATGCAAAATATCGGCGCGATTCTGTCAGCGGCAGGAAGTTCGTTTGAGAAAATCGTGAAGACGACCATTTATGTTACGGATTTGGCGTTGTTTAGTGAGGTGAATCAGGCATATAGTGAGTTCTTTGGTGATAATCCTCCTTCACGTTCCTGTGTACAGGTCTCAGCCCTTCCAAAGGGAGCTGGTATTGAGATTGAAGCAATCGCATGTGTGTAACACATGATGCCTGAGGAGTGTGCTTATGTATACTGGAAAAGTTAGATGTCTAAAATGCGGTCATGTATTTGAACGGGAGGACCTTTTTGAGGGGTGTCCGGATTGCAGGACAAGTGAGTTTGTCTCAAATGTGACTCCCATGTATGACTTGCCAAAAACCAATGGACGGAAGGATACCTTTATGGAGATGTTCCCAAAGGACAATATGGAGACATACCGTGAGCTGCTTCCGTTCAAAGGGAAGCAGAAATTGGTGGACCTTGGAGTAGGCAACACAGCTTTGACAAAAATGGAGCATTTGAGCTGCGAATTAGGGGTTGAGCTGTACATCAAAGATGAAACCCGCAATCCAACATGGGGTCATAAAGACCGTTTGAACGCAGTGTTGGTAAATAAGGCCATTGAGGTGAATGCACCCGGTGTTATCTATGCTTCCACTGGAAATAATGGGGCATCCGGAGCTGCATTTGCAGCAAAGGCAGGGCTTCCATGTGTCATAATGACCGTGAAGGGGGTAAATAAAACGCTGGAAACCTTCATGCAGATTTATGGAGCCAGTGTGGTTGGGGTGGAAACCGGAGAGGAAAGATGGAAAGTCTTAAAATACATGGTGGATGAATATGGGTGGTATCCGGCTACCAATTATACGGTTCCGATTGTAGGGAGTAATGCCTGGGGCATGGAAGGATATAAACTGATTGCGTATGAGCTTTTTAAACAGATGGATGTTCTTCCGGATAAAATCGTGGTGCCAATCTGTTATGGCGATGCATTATTTGGAATCATGAAAGGATTCTCTGAGTTAAAAGAGATGGGATTTATTGATAAGATTCCTCAAATGGTTTCTGTAGAGGATTATGGACCAGTGGCAAAGGCATATAATTCCGGAAGTGATTTAATCAAACCGGTGGAAGGCTGGGGAAGTGTTGCTTCATCCATGTCAACGGTTTGGGGAACATACCATGCATTATATGCTCTGAGACATTCAAATGGCATTGCCGCAACGCTTTCAGACAACCATGAGTTAAATGCAGCACAGCAGGAACTGGCTGAAAAGGAAGGCGTTTACTGTGAATCAGCATCAGCTGCTGCATTTGCAGGACTAAAAATACTTTTATCTGAAGGTAAGATTAAGCAGGGAGAGAAGGTGGTGCTTTTGATTACAGCAAGTGGCGTGAAGGATACAAAGGTCACCTCATCATATCTGCCGGAGTCACCGACAGCTGGTCCGGATGTGGAATCTGTGATAAGAATTCTGAAGGGATACTATCATATCAGTTTAGGATAAGGATTAATTATGGGCCTATCAGTCATATGAGTGATAGGCTTTTGAAACAATTGTTAATGGTGAACAGGGAGGAATGAATGTCAATTATACAGTCAAGCTTAAAAACAAAAAAACTGATATTTAAAAACCGGTTGATTTTTCCGCCAATAGCTACAAATGCAGCAGATGAAAACGGCATGGCTACAGAAAAGCTGTTAAAGTATTACGGGGAAAAGACACGGGGCGGCTATATATCAATGGCTGTGTTAGAACATTGTTTCATATCCCCGCGTGGGAGGGCAGTGAATCATCAACTGTCTTTGGCAACGGATGAGACCGTTGAAAGTGTGGCGGCTCTGGTTAAGACAATACATAAAAACGGGACTAAGGTGACTGCACAAATAAATCACGCAGGGGCCCTGGGGGTGTTGGGGGAGAAAAATGCAGGTCCATCTGTAATGTATGATGAGGGACGCATAAGGCCGGGAAAAAAGTTTATAGCCGGACATGAACTTGGGGCGGAAGAAATAAAGACCATTGCAGGAGAGTTTGCGGCATCGGCTGTGAGAGCCAAAAAAGCAGGATGTGATGCAGTGGAAATCCATTCAGCCCATGGATATCTTCTGAATGAGTTTTATTCTACATTATCAAATCACAGGACAGATGCATATGGGAACGGATTGCAGGGAAGAATCAGGTTTCACAAGGAGGTCATTTACGCTGTCCGCGCGGCAGTTGGGGAGGACTTTCCGATTTTACTTCGCTTTGGGGCTTTGGACTATGCGGAGGGCGGCAGTGTATTGGCTGATGCACTTGAGGCAGCAAAGGTCTTTGAGAAATCCGGTGTGGATATTCTGGACATTTCAGGGGGATTAACTGGATATTCGGTAAAAGGACGTGAAAACGAGCAGGGCTATTTTAGGGAGGTTACAAAGGCAATAAAAGATGCGGTGTCTGTTCCGGTTATATTAACAGGAGGTATTACGGATATTGCGGCGGCGGAGCGGTTATTGGAAGAAGGGGCGGCAGATTTGATTGGCGTTGGACGGGCCATTCTGCGTGATTCTCAATGGGCTGAACGGGCCATGGGCCTTTCATGCCGGATTTAGGATGGATAAATACTTACATTCAAACCACCCCCATATCCAGTCAGCTCACAGAATGCCAATGAGAACAAACTGGAAATCAGGACAGAGAAAGGCGGGATGTCATGGAGTCATTTACCTGTTGTAAATTGGAAATATTCATACCGGAGACACATCTGGGGGCACTGCAAAAGGCGCTTCAGGATGTGGATGCCGGCCACATAGGAAATTATGACAGCTGCATGTCATACAGTCCGGTGACAGGCTGCTGGAGGCCGTTAGAGGGAAGCAGACCGTATATTGGAAACTGCGGCAGCATCAGTACGGAGCCGGAGCTGAAAGCAGAGGTGACCTGCAGGGCTGAGCGGCTAAAGGAAACCCTGGCTGCCATAAAGAACATCCATCCGTACGAAGAGCCGGTTATCAATGTGATTCCCCTGTACATGACAGGCATGGATATGTAGTCATGATACCGGCCTTATTGCGGCAGTGCAGGTTGCTGCCAATTATCCGGATGTGTGTCAGTTAAATTAGCATCGGTTAAGCAGACGGAACGTGGATTTGTAAAAATCAATGATTCCGTCTGTTTTCATACAGGACAGCTCCCTGGAAAGGGCGCTGCGGTCCATGTTCAGATATTCAGCCATGGCGTTTCGGTCCAGAGGAATGGTAAACGGAACACCGGTCTGTGAATCAGAGAATTTCTTAAGATAGGTCAGAATCTTATCCCGGGCAGTGGGGCGGAGCAGGCAGTCCAGCCGTTCATGAAGCACCAGTCCTTTTTCAGCCACAATTCCCATGAAGTTTTTAAGAAGCTGTCTGTGGCAGATACAGTTTCTGGTGCAATTGTTTATGAGACGGTCATAGGGTATGAACAGGACCAGGCTGTTCTGCTTCACGGTAACAGACACCGGGCTTTTGCGGCCTGGGCTGGCGGCCAGGATGACGCCGATTTCACTTCCCTCTTTTAAAAGCGTGACTGTGAGGGTGTGTCCCTGGGAATCTGTTTTGTATGACCTTCCCCTGCCTCTCAGCAGAATGCCGAACTTTTTTACGGGACAGCCTTCCTCCACAACAACTGTATCCCTGGCATATTCAACCGGCTGTGCTTTCAGGCAGGCCAGAAGACGGTATGTATCCTTTTGGGAAAGACCGTCAAAAAGTTTGGCTGTTTTGATTGTTTGAATGTATTGTTCCATTGTTATTTGGTTGCCTGCGCAACTTACCTCCTGATTGTATTGTATTATAATCGACAGATACATGCAATCAAAAAGGCATATAAAGGAGGAATCAGGGATGAACACAGGTTTTACCATATTTTTTTACGGCCTTTCCGCAGGTTTGATGGTTGTTTCTCTCAGGAGGGACCGGGGAAAAACAAAAAAGGCGGTCAGAAAGGCGTTACTCATGATGATGGGGGTACTTCCCTATTTTTTGGCTATTCTGCTGATTACAGGCACCGGGTTTCTGGTTCTGCCGCCTGATGCGGTTCAGACTCTTGTGGGAGCGGAGTCGGGAATCCGGGGAATGCTTCTGGCCTCAGCTGCAGGTGCAGCGGCCCTTGTGCCGGTTCTGGCTGTTTTTCCGGTGGTATCGGAGCTGCTTAAAAATGGGGCGGGTACAGCACAGATGGCAGTATTCATTTCCACATTGACAACAGTAGGAATAATCACCATTCCGCTGGAGGTGAAATATATGGGAGCCAAAGCAGCAATACTGAGAAATCTGTTCTTCTTTTTGTTCGCATTTGCCACATCTTTTCTGCTGGGGGTGATAGTATGAGGAACCGGATGAAGAAAGCGGGTACACAGGGAGCCTGGAAGGTGATGGCAGCGGTCTGTCTGGCAGTGTTCATTCTGATACCGGAACGGTCCGGGGAGATAATGGCCTATACCGGTGCCGGCCTTGGACAATTTATCTGGAATCTGGTTCCGGTATTTCTGTGTGTGGGACTGATGGATGTCTGGATTGAAAAGGATAGAATGATAAAAATCATGGGTGAGAAATCAGGTCCCTCCGGGATGGGAATATCGCTATTGCTGGGAATGCTGACAGCAGTACCTGTTTATGCACTGCTTCCCATTGCCGGCCTTCTGTTAAAAAAAGGAGGGCGTATTTCCAATGTATTGATTTTCCTGTGCTCCAGCGTGAGCATCCGGATTCCGCTGCTGTTTTTTGAGATGTCGGCCCTGGGAATCAGGTTTGCGTCCTGCCGGTTTGTTCTCAACCTGACAGTGGTATTTGCGATTTCCTTTTTGGTCGAAAGGCTGTTGTCCGAGTGTGATAGGCAGGATATTTACAGAAGGAATCAGGTAAATGGGGAGTGATGGGGGAAGAAGGAAAGGAAGTGTAAGAAGGAAATACGGACACAAACGGAAACGTGGACGTGAATGGAAACATGGACGGCAGGACGGGATTATGGTAGAATAGAGTATCAGACTACCTTTGGAAGGATGGTGCTGCAATGAGATTAAGGGTATTGGCTGATAATAATACATACATAGACCGGTATTATCTGGGAGAGCCGGCAGTCAGTTATTATATTGAATGTGACGGCATCCGCCTGCTGTTTGATGCCGGGTATTCGGATGTATTTCTTAAAAATGCAGAGGCCCTGGGAATTGACCTTGGCCGTGTAACCCATATGGTGTTTTCCCATGGCCACAATGACCACACAAGAGGGCTTAAGTACCTGAACAAACAGATGGATATGTCGGGAATGGAGGTCGTTGCCCACCCGGCCTGTTTTGATGAAAAAGTGTTTGACGGGGAATCCATCGGCGCGCCATACTCTGCTGCAGACATGGCTGCCATCTGCAGATACAGGCCGTGTGACAGACCGTTTGCCATCTCGGACAGGCTTGTGTTCCTGGGGGAGATACCGGACACAGTGGACTTTGAAAAGAGGCGGGCCATTGGAAGTACAAAGATAAAGGGGATATGGCAGGATGACTATGTGAGAGATGATTCCGCCCTGGTTTACAGAGGGACGGAGGGCATTTTTATTATAACAGGATGCTCCCACAGCGGTATCTGCAACATAGTCCGGTATGCCAGGGAGGTATGCGGCCGGCAGCGGATTCTCGGCATCATAGGAGGATTTCACCTCTTTGATGCAGATGAGCGGCTGGAGCGCACAATTGATTATCTGAAATGCTGCGGCGTCAAACGAATCTACCCCTGTCACTGTGTTTCCCTGAAGGCAAAGGCAAGAATGATAGAGACTATGAAGGATGCCTTGGACATAGGGGAAGTGGGGGTAGGCATGGAGCTTTGCCTGGACGGACAGATTTGTACCGAATCATAGGTATCACAGCAGAAAAGGGAAAACGAAAAAGGCAGAAGAGAAGGTTTTACATATGAGACAGACAGAAAAGGCTCCTGAGAATCCGGGGAGCTGCAATTCAAATACAAGGGACCTAAGAACAAGGGACCCAAGATATGACTGCCTGCGGGCCGTTTCAGTCATGGCAATCATCATGGTACATGCCATGCCGGTGGAGACGGCCAGCCCCCGACAATGGTGGTTTAACAGTGTCATGACTCCCTTCCTGCTATCCTTTGTGGGAATTTATTTTATGCTCAGCGGCATGTTTTTGCTGGAACGGGGAACCGGGCGGATAGGGGAATTTTACAGAAAGCGTCTTATTACAGTGGGAATTCCGTTTCTGGTCTATGGCCTGATTTACTATTGTTACAATGTTCATGCGGACAGGGTGGTCCTGCCACTTTGGAAACATGCAGGGCGATATCTGGGACAGGTGCTGACAGCCGGGATTCCCAGGGCAGGCCATATGTGGTTCATGTATGCCATCGTATCCTTTTATATATGTGCACCGTTCCTGGCCAGGATGGTTAAGAACATGACAGACCGGGAAATGAAGATATTCCTGTTTCTGATGCTGGGAATCCACGCGGCGGAGGTTGCAGGAGAAATTCTTGGGGTGGATGTGAAGCCATGGGCGCAGTTTGTGCTGTATACAGGGTGGGTCTACTATTTCCTTTTGGGATACGGACTTAAGCGTTTATGCAGGAAGGAACAGTTTCCGGTATTCGCGGTTCTGGCAGTCTTTGGATTGGCTATGGATGTGGCTGCGGATATGGGTCTTTCGTGGTGGGTTCCCCAGAGTCCGCACAAATCACCGGCCATGGTATTCATCTGTTCCGGCGTATTCCTGCTGTTTGAATTTTATGGCGGGAAGATACCTGCATGGGCAGGAAAGCTGGGAAGCTTCATCAGCAGATACAGTTTTTCCATTTACCTGATTCATTTCCTTATCCTCAGCTACTATGTGAATCCGGTATTGTTAAAGAATATGCTGGCCCGCCATTATATAGTGGGAACCTTGGCCTCCACGGCTGTGACCTTTTTCTTGTCCCTGGCATGTTCCATGCTGGTGGATCATCTGGCGGTCAGACCCCTGGAGCGGCTGGCCGGAAAGTATGGAACAAAGAAATGAACAGGCCCTTCCCGCTCATATTAAGCCATTTTCCATATGTGCGAAAGAGGGTCGGGAAAAATGCCTGACAGGGATATAAAGGGAAAAGGAGATTCGGAAACATGGAAATAAAGGTGATAGAGGGAGCATTTTCAGTCTGCAAGCTTAGTAATATAGGACAGGCCAGGATGGAGGACGACCTGTATTTCCTGGGCAGGACAGATGAGGAGATATCCCTGGTATGCAGGACTGAGAGTATTCCCGGGGACACGGTTTCAAGGGAAGACGGATGGCGGGTTTTCCGGATTCAGGGAGAACTGGATTTTTCCCTGATTGGTATCCTGGCCGGGATATCCTCTATTTTGGCTGAACATAAGATTGGGATTTTTGTGGTATCCACCTATAATACAGATTATGTTATGACGAAGGCGGATGATTTTGAACAGGCGCTGGAACTTCTGGAGCGTCACGGATATAGTGTTGCCAGGTAAGGCCCCGTCGAAGAGGGACAGGACCGGCTGGAAATTGAACGAGGTAATTTATCATGATTAAGATACGGAATGAAATGGAATCAGACTATAAAGCGGTTGAGGATATTACCAGGAAAGCATTTTACAATATGTATGTACCCGGATGCAGTGAACATTATCTGGTTCATATCATGCGCGGGCATGAGGATTTTATACCGGAGCTGGATTTTGTGCTTGAGCTGGATGACCGGGTAATTGGAAATATCATGTATACAAAGGCCAGGCTGGTGGATGAGGCCGGGGAGGAAAAAGAGATTCTAACCTTCGGACCTGTTTCTGTTGCACCTGAATACCAGAGAATGGGGTACGGGAAGATGCTTATGGAACATTCATTTAAACAGGCGGTATCCCTTGGGTATGATGTGATTGTCATATTTGGAAGTCCGATGAATTATGTGAGCCGCGGGTTCAAAAGCTGTAAAAAGTTTAATGTCTGCCTGGAGAACGGAACCTATCCGGCGGCAATGATGGTTAAGGAACTGGTGCCGGATGTACTGGACGGCAGGCGTTGGGTGTATCATGACAGTCCTGTCATGGCAATCTCTGAGGAAGAAGCGCGCAAGTACGATGACACCCTGGAAAAAATGGAGAAAAAGCACCTGCCGAGCCAGGAAGAATTTTATATTATGAGCCATTCATTTATAAGCTAAGGTGAAGTTTATATGACATACTGTTGTCGTGTTTGGTGTGGTAACATAACAGAAATATAGACCGCGGCAGAAGGATATCAGCGGAGATGGGAAATGGAAGAAAAGGTGAAAATGGGACAGTACCGTAAATATGATGAGGCGGATGAAAACGGCGACATCGGCAGATGTACCAGGAGGGCGTGGGAATCAGTGTGGGCCCAGCAAAAGGAGGGGACCATAGACCGGTGCTTTACCGCGGATTATGAGAGCGCGGTTCCCGCAGAATATACAAAAGATGGAAAGGCCCATTGTTATCTGTACATTGCCGTCAGATAGAAAAGGGCTGGAATATGAATCTGATTTCAGGGCTTGCTGCCAGCAATGGCATCAGGCTTTTTTGTTTCCCCTGTTTCCCTGGTAATATCCATACAGGTGGGGGTAAAATTGCATAAAAGAAAACGCTAAATTCAGGGGAAAATTGTCGAAATAGGTTGACTATGTAAATGGGCCTATTTATAATTAAAAAATGTGGTTTTTACAAAAATTTTATAATCATGGAAAGTTAAGGAATGAATATGGACAGCTGGGCAGAAATGGAAGAAGAAATCCTGCGGGAACTGAATCTTGGCAGGATGAAGGAGGATGCTGAGGTTTTCAGCAGATTGGAGAGATACTCCGGTTCAGAGGCCGGGGAAGCAGCCGTGGATTACCTGGTTCAGGAGCTTAAAGCAGCGGGAATCGGGTATGAAAGGCATTATTATGAGCTTATGAGAAGCCTGCCTGTACAGGCTTCTGTTCGTGTAAAGAAACCGGGAGAGCTTGATTTCACCGTGGAGGCCATTGCGGCTGTGTACAGCGGCGAAGCCCATGGGCTTGAGGGTGAGCTGGTCTGGGATTGGATGTGCGACAAAGGCCCGCTGACCGGCGTGGAACAGGAAAAACGGTTCAGTGCGTTTAAGGGAAAGATTGTCCTGACCTATGATATCAGCTTTCCCTTTTATTATGAAGCTGCAAGGGCAGGAGCCCTGGGCATCATCGCCATATGGCCCAAGGACATCCACCATCACGACACCATGGGCGGTGTGTGGGGAATGCCTGGAAGCCGCGACAGGGATTTGTATCCCTATCTTCCCTATGTGCAGATATTGGGACAGGACGGCCTGAAGCTGATTGGGATGACAGGAAATACAGCTGGAAGTACAGATGAAAATACGGCTGGAAATACAGCTGTGACCGTGCAGATGGACGTGGCCATGGACAACCGCATCGTAAGGTCCAGCATGCCGGTGGCAACGATTCCCGGTAAGAGTGAAAGCTTCGTGCTTCTCAGCGGACATTACGATTCCTGGTATGAGGGCATGACGGACAATGGCGCGGCCAATGTTCTGATGCTGGAGACAGCCAGGGCACTTAAGAAGTTCCAGGAAAAGCTGAACCGTACCGTGGTGGTTGCCTGGTGGTCCGGCCATTCGGACGGACGCTACTCCGGCTCCACCTGGTTCTGCGACCATCACTATGAATATTTGAGGAAGCACTGTGTGGCCCACATCAACATGGACATCTGCGGCTGTATGGGAAGCAATGCAGTCCGTTTTGATATGACCGGAATGGAGGGAGAGGCGTTTAATGATGAATTCCTTGCGCCTTACAACAGCCGCAAGCCTCTTCCCTACAGGGCCCTGGACCGTTCCAGCGACCAGACCTTCTGGGGAGCCATGACCCCGGTTTCCATTGCGCCCCAGTTCTACATGGATGACGGGACCACGCCGCAGCCTGGAAAGACCGGCGATATCTTAAGGCCGGCTGCCATGCCGGCTGCCTTTGGGGTGGGCGGCCCATTTTACTGGTGGCACACAAAGGAGGATACCCTGGACAAGATTGGGGATGATGTGCTGGCGCGGGACTGTGAGATAGCGGCAAGGCTGGTGCTCCGCTATGCCATGGAAACGCCCCTTCCCATAGACATGGAAGGTTTTATGGATGAAATGCAGGCTTATTTTGATGCATTCGGCAGAGAACTGGATCCGGATTTCGACGTGGCGCCGGTGCAGGCTGCCATTGCCAGAACACAGGAAGCTGTAAAGAAATTGTCTGATGCGGTCCGGGCATATCCGCAGCAGGATGCGGACGCCATACTCATCCGGACAGCGGGAGAGCTGGTGCGCTTAAAATATACATATTCCAGTCCCTACGGACATGACTATGCAGTGGAGCATGAACCTTACGCAGTGTTTTCTTCCCTGCTGGGGGTGCACAGGGACAATACGCCTGAGGACCGCTACCTGATGTCCCAGACGGATTTTATCCGCCAGAGAAACAGGATGACGGGACAGCTTCATGAGGTCTGTGAGGCCATTGAATTGCAGATGTACCGCTGGCAGGTACAATAATCACTGAGAAAGGACGCGTATCATGTTACGATACATCATCAAACGTATTATATTTGCAATACCGGTGTTAATCGGAGCAACCTTCCTGGTGTTTACCATTATGGACCTTGCTCCTGGCGACCCGGCGCGTATCATTCTGGGCAGCAATGCCACGGAGGCAGCTCTTGCCTCGCTGAGGGATTCCATGGGGCTGAACGACCCGTTCCTGGTGCGGTACGGGCGGTTCATACTTGGACTTCTCCATGGGGATTTAGGCACATCCTACCGCAACGGCCAGGCCGTGTTTTCCCTGATTATGGGACGTCTGGGCAACACCGTGGTGCTGGCAACCTCAGGAATCATATTTTCTGTCATCATCGGCATTCCGGTGGGAATCATATCTGCCATCAAGCAGTATTCCACCCTGGACAATATCACCATGTTTATCACCCTGTTCCTGATGGCAGTGCCAACCTTTTGGTTTGCGTTGATTCTTGTCATTATTTTTTCGCTGAATCTGGGCTGGCTGCCGTCTTCGGGCATGCAGCACGGATTTCCGGATAATCTGATAAGCCTGATTCTGCCCACCCTGACGCTGGGGTGCGGCTATGCCGCGCTGATTGCCCGCACCACCCGCTCCTCCGTGCTGGAGGTAGTGCGCCAGGATTACATTGACATGGCCAGGGCAAAGGGCCTTACGGAAAGCGCGGTCATCTGGAAGCACATGTTAAAAAATGCCCTGATTCCCATTGTCACTGTGGTAGGACTTAACTTCGGAACCCTGCTGGGAGGTTCCGTGCTGACGGAATCCATATTCTCCTGGCCCGGAGTAGGCCGTTTTGTGGTGGATTCCATTTCCTACAAGGATACGCCTGCTGTGCTGGGAAGCGTGGTGACACTGGCAATCCTGTTTACAATCGTGAACCTGATTGTTGACCTTCTGTATGCATTTTTGGACCCCAGGATTAAATCTGAATATCAATCATCATGGAAGAGGGCAAAGAAAAAATGAGCACATTAAAGAAAACAGAGAACAATTTGGGACAGGATGAAAAGGTGCGTTCCCTGTGGAAGCAGTCGGTGATTCAGTTCAGGCACAACCGGCTGGCCGTGGTGGGTCTGGTTATCATTGTCCTGTTCATAGTTACAATCCTTACAACACTGGCCATTGACCAGATTACGAACTATTCTTTTTACAACGAATATATCATAAAGCAGGACCTTTCACTGCGTCTGGCAAAGCCCAGCCTGGCCCATCCCTTTGGATGCGATGAGTTTGGCCGCGACCTGCTTTTGCGCATCCTGTGGGGAACCAAGCTTTCGTTTGCCATCGGCGTGGTGGCCATTGCGCTGTCCGTGCTCATGGGAGCGCCCTTTGGCATGATAGCTGCATTTTACGGCGGCAAGACCGATAACGCTATCATGCGTGTCATGGACGTGCTGCTGGCAGTACCCTATATGCTGCTGGCCATGGCCATTGTTGCTGCATTGGGAACCAGCACCTTCAACCTGTTACTGGCGCTGGCCGTGTCGGGTATTGCCAAATACGCCAGAATTGCCAGGGCAGCGGTGCTCACGGTAAAGGACAGCGAATTTGTGGAGGCGGCCAGGGCCGTAGGCGCATCGGACGGCACCATTCTGTTCCAGTACATACTGCCCAATGCATTGGCTCCAATCCTGGTGCAGGTATCCCTGGGAATCGGCGATTCCATCCTGGCAGTGGCAGGTCTGTCCTATCTGGGACTGGGCGTACAGCCGCCCCAGCCGGAGTGGGGCGCAATCCTTACCACGGCAAGGACCTATATGAGGGACGCATGGCATATTTCCGTGTTCCCGGGTCTGTTCTTAATCGTGGCAGTCATTGCATTTAACCTGTTTGGGGACGGCCTTCGGGATGCCCTTGACCCAAAGCTGAAACGATAAGGGGGAGCAAAACGTTGAGTCATATATTAGAAATCAAAGATTTACAGGTACAATACCATACAGAGGACGGAACTGTATATGCGCTGAATCATGTGGACCTGGAACTGGACGACGGGGAGACACTGGGACTGGTAGGCGAGACAGGCGCGGGAAAGACCACGCTTGCCAAGAGCATTATGCGTCTGATTCCCAATCCTCCCGGCAGGATAGAGGGCGGCGTCATTGAATTTGAGGGCAGGGACCTCTTAACGGCCAGCGGTGCGGAAATGCGCGCCGTCAGAGGCAACCAGATATCCATGATTTTCCAGGACCCCATGTCATCCTTAAATCCCGTTGTCAGGGTAGGGGAGCAGATTGCGGAGGTAATCCGGGTCCATGAAAAATGCACCAAGAAGGAAGCCGAGGAAAAGGCCATGGAAATGCTGGAGACAGTGGGTATTCCGGCGGAGAGGGCAGGGGATTTCCCGCACCAATTCTCAGGAGGCATGAAGCAGAGGGTGGTTATCGCAATTGCCCTGGCCTGCAACCCCAAGGTGCTTATAGCGGACGAGCCCACAACAGCGCTGGATGTGACCATCCAGGCCCAGGTGCTGGAGATGATGCGGCGCCTTAAGGATAAATACCATACGGCCACACTTCTGATTACCCATGATTTAGGCGTGGTTGCCCAGATGTGTGAGAAGGTGGCCATCATATACGCAGGGGAGGTTGTGGAGAGCGGAACGGTCCTGGATATCTATAAGCATACCCTGCATCCCTACACCGAGGGACTGCTGGGAGCCATTCCCCAGGTGCACCTGCACGTACACAGGCTGAATCCCATTGACGGGCTGATGCCGGACCCAACGGTGCAGAGGACAGGATGTCCCTTTGCGGACAGATGCAAATATGCCTTTGAACGGTGCAGCACGGAGCATCCCCGGTTCATGGATGCCGGAAACGGCCACAAGGTGCGCTGTTTCAAGGTGGAGAATGAGTTGAGGAAAGGGGCAGGGGAGTGATGGAACACCAGGGACTGTTAGAAGTAAGAAATCTGAAGAAATATTTTGATACGCCCCGCGGACCCCTTCAGGCCGTGGATAACATATCCTTTTCCATTGAAAAGGGAAAGACACTGGGCGTGGTAGGGGAGTCGGGCTGCGGCAAATCCACTCTGGGCCGCACCATATTGAGGCTTCAGGAACCCACGTCCGGGGAAATCTGGTTTGGCGGACAGGATATTGTGAAGTACGACAAGAAGCAGGTGAAGGCCCTGCGGTCCAGGATGCAGATTATTTTCCAGGACCCCTACTCTTCCCTGAATCCGCGTATGACGGTGAGCCAGGCCATTGAGGCGCCGTTGGTGCTCCAGGGCATCTATAAGAAGAACGACAGGGAAGGCCTTCAGAAAAAGGTCAGGGAGATGATGGACCTGGTGGGGCTGGCATACCGGTTTGCCAATTCCTATCCCCATGAGCTGGACGGAGGCCGCAGGCAGAGAATCGGTATTGCCAGGGCTCTGGCGCTGAACCCGGAATTCGTTGTCTGCGATGAGCCGGTGTCGGCCCTGGACGTGTCCATTCAGGCTCAGGTGCTGAACCTGATGCAGGACCTTCAGGAGCAGATGGGACTTACCTATCTGTTCATCACCCATGATTTATCGGTGGTGAAGCATCTTTCCGACGACATTGTGGTTATGTACCTGGGACAGCTGGTGGAGAGGGCCAAGCCGGATGAGCTCTTTGAACATCCCATGCATCCTTACACCCAGGCATTATTGTCAGCCATCCCTATCCCGGACCCCACCATTAAGATGGAACGGGAGATATTGAACGGGGAGCTGAGCTCTCCCATCAACATGGGAGAGGGATGCAGGTTTGCAAAGCGGTGTCCCAGGGCAACCCCGGAATGCGGGCGGCCCATACATGAGATTGAGGCTTCACCGGGGCATTTTGTATCGTGTCATCTTCTCTGCAGCGGTAAATAGGCAGGGAGTTGAATATAATGAATAATTTCAGGAGGATATATGTATGAAAAAAGCAATTGCCATGTGTCTTATCGCCTGTATGGTGATGACAGGCTGCGGCGGCAGTAAGGGCGGAGCAGAAACACCCCAGGAAACAGTGGCTGGAAGCGACGGACAGAACGTGAAGATTAAGGATGAAATCATATTCTGCCAGGGCAATGACCTGACCACGCTGGATGCAACCATCGGACAGCAGGAGAGGGCCTACTCCATCTCCAACAACATGTTTGACCCGCTGCTCACCTATGATTCCGACATGAAGATGCAGCCGTGCCTGGCAACCGAGTACCAGTGGGCGGACGACACCACCCTGAAGCTGACCCTCAGGGAGGGCGTAAAGTTCCATGACGGCTCTGATATGAATGCAGAGGACGTGAAGTTCACCCTGGACCTCATCGACCAGAGGGGAGCGCTGTTTGTGGGCAATTACGACGGCTGCACCATTGATGATGACTACCATGTAACGGTTAAGCTCAAAGCTCCCAACCCGGCTTTCTTAAGCATACTGACCCTGCCCCAGGCTTCCGTGGTGCCTGCGGAATATGATGAGGCAACCTTTGGCTCCAATCCAATCGGTACAGGCCCTTATAAATTAAAGGAGGCAGTGGAAGGCGATTATTATACCCTTGAGCGCTTTGATGATTACTGGGGCGGCCCGGCAAAGACAAGGCTCCTGACCATGAAAATCGTGCCTGAGGCTTCCCAGCGCACCATGATGCTGGAAACAGGCGAGGTGGATGTGGCTTATGAGGTTCCCAACAATGATATCTCCCGTATCCAGGAGAATAAGGACCTTCAGATTCTCACCAGCCCGTCCATGAAAATCATCCTTATGGAGCTGAACTGCAGTTCCGACGGCCCTGTGGGCAGCCCGGATGTCCGCAAGGCAGTGGAGTGCGCCATCAACAAGCAGACCATTGTGGATTCCCTGCTCTATGGATTCGGAACCGTATCCGACAACATCATACCTCAGTCCGCCCAGGATTACCGGGAATACGAGACAAACGGATATGACCCGGAGAAGGCAAAATCCCTTCTGGACCAGGCAGGCTACGGCAGCGGCATTACACTGACCCTGTGGACCAACTCCAACCAGACCAACACGGAGATTGCCCAGGTGCTTCAGAGCCAGCTGGCCGAGGTGGGAATCACCCTCAACATTGTGACCCAGGATGACAATACATCCTTCTCCCTGATTGAGGCCGGCGAGGACTTTGACCTGATGCTGGATTTCTGGCAGACCAATACAGGACATGCGGACTATGTGTTTAACGGAATGCTGCTGTCCACCTCTGTCAATAACTTCTCCCGGTATTATAACCCGGAATTCGATGAGACATATGTGAAGTATGCATCCACCGGCGAGGGCGAGGAGAGGGAAGCGCTTTTGAAGCAGCTTTACGATGACATGGTTACAGACACCCCAATCATCGGCCTTTACAGCGAGACAAAGGTGATTGCAGCCACCGGAAAGCTTCAGGGACTGATGCTGAGCCAGATTGGCGCACATGAGTACCAGAATGCGGTGGTAACAGAAGAGTAACAGGGCCTGAAGGCCGTTGCATGACCGGGAGGAACCTTTTCCTCCCGGTTTTGTATTAGAGAGAAAGGCGGTAGAGAATGGAAGGGACGAAAGAATATGTGGCAGGA
Organism: Clostridium sp. 1001283B150225_161107_B6; assembly: GCF_015556325.1. NCBI lineage: Bacteria > Bacillati > Bacillota > Clostridia > Eubacteriales > Clostridiaceae > Clostridium > Clostridium sp. 1001283B150225_161107_B6. The sequence goes on from NZ_JADNMD010000016.1 coordinate 74,620, forward strand.
CAGGCGGAGGCAATCAGGGAGGAGCTGATACAGCTGTCCCATGATATACACAGCCACCCGGAGTGCGGGTTTGAGGAATATTACGCCTGTGACAGGATTGCAGGATTGCTGCGTTCACATGGTTTCCGGGTGGATACAGGAACCGGGGGTCTGGCAACCGCGTTTACAGCGGTGAAAAAAAGCGGCGTGTCCGGCGGATGCCAGAATGGGCCAAGGATTGCCTTTCTGGCCGAGTACGATGCGCTGGAGGGACTGGGCCACGGGTGCGGCCACAACATGATTGCAGCCATGGCAGCCGGGGCAGGCATAGCCCTTTCCTCTGTACTGGACCGCCTGGGCGGAACCGTATACGTCATAGGGACTCCGGGGGAGGAGACAAAGGGCGGAAAAATCCTTATGCAGGCACAGGGCGCCTTTGCGGATGTGGATTATGTGCTGATGTGCCATCCCACCTCCGGCCCCTCCATGGTGCAGCGCAGCGCCAGGGGATGCACCACTGTTTATGCGGGCTTTACCGGAAAATCAGCCCATTCCTCCAACCCTGCATCGGGAATCAATGCCCTCACAGCGGTCAGGGCTGCCTTTTCCAATATTGACCTGATGCATCCCTGCTTCCGTTTTCAGGATACGGTCAACGGCGTCATCCGCCAGGGAGGCCAGGCCAACAATGTGATTCCGGGGGAGGCATCCTGTGAATTCTGCCTGCGCTCCAGGACCCTGGGGGATTTGGAGCGTCTGGTGGGAATCGTGAAGCACTGTGCGGAAACTGCAGCCATGCTCACAGGGGCCAGGGCGGACATACACGTGGACCCCCTGTTTTCCGAACGTTATCCCAATATCCCCATGGGCCAGGCCTTTAAGGAGAACCTGGAATCACTGGGGGAGCCTGTTTCCTACCCCGACCCCATGGGCTTTTACGGCTCATCGGATGTAAGCAATCTCTCGCTTCACATGCCGGTGATTCATGAATATATATCCATTGCGCCAGGGGAGGTCAACGGCCATTCACCGGAGTTTGCGGCGGCGGCTGCATCGGAGAAAGGGGACAGGGCGTGTATCCTGGGGGCAAAGGCCCTGGCCATGACAGGGTTTGATATACTCAGCAGCAGCCGGCTCCAGAGGGAGATACAGGAGGCATTTGAGAGGCAGGTGCCCGCGATGTACAGGACCCAGGATTGTCCGGGAAATAAAAGAATGTTATAATGAGTTGGACGGCCGTCTGGCCGTCCAGGGGGGACGGTTTGATGAAGAGGATGAAGGTAAACCTGAGGATTAAAATCATATATACATGTATTATCGCTGTCTTTATCAGCGTGTTCCTCATCATGCACTACTCCTTTAACCGCAGCAGGAATCTGCTCATCACCCAGGAGGCAGGCATCATATCCCAGTACATGAACCGCAACGAGCTGGCGCTGACCGATGTGACGGATTCCATACGCAAGCTGTCGGCTGCATCCAGCACCAACAAGCAGGTGGCCTCCTACTTAAACCAGTCCTATGACGGAAAGGTATATTCCTCGGAGAATGTCAGCCGCATCCGGGCTGTGGAGGAAACCCTGACCTTTTACAGGAATATATTCTTTGATTACAGGCTCCATTACATCATCCTGGGAGCCGATGCAACAGTGTACAGCGTGGCGGACGGGATTGACAACAGCAGTTATTTTGGGGAGAAGTTTGCCCAGAGCGTCAAACAGCAGCCGTGGTACCGGGAATTCCTGGAGGGCAAGGAAGTGTCCGGGTGGATTGCGCCCTGTATTTACAATGACAAGGGTGTGTTCAAGGACCGGATTGAATCAGGAAAGGACGAGGATTTTATCCTGTTTATCCGCCGGATTAAGGATTATAATTCCCTGAAATTCCTTGGGGTGTCCTTTGTGTCCTTTCCCACGGAAAATCTTTCCCAGGTGCTGATTCCCTATGACGGCGCGGTGCTGGCCCTCTTTGACCAGGGAAACCATCTGATTTATGCCACGGAGCACAGTGATATTCTGGATGATATATCAGCGGGCAGGCTGAACGGGGATTTCCGGGAGGACCAGGATTATTTTCATTATACAAAGGGCGGGGAGGAGTATCTGGTGAACCATGTGACCATGGCCGGCACAGGCTGGCGCATGGTGAACCTGGTGCCCCTGGCCCACATTACCCAGGCAGTGGACAAGCTCCACAGTACGGTGAATTCCCTGACCATGCTCATGGCCCTGGGGGCCTGCGCGGTCTGCCTTGCCATGTATTTCTATGTCAATGCGCCTCTTAACCGGCTGATTCATAAGGTGAGCGGGGTGAACATAGGCGGTACAAAAATCGCCGACATGGAGGACGCAAAGGGCAGGCAGATGCCTGTGTTCGGAATCGTGGAGGCGGAGCGGGAAATCAGCAGGATGGTGGATTACATAGAGAAACTCTCGGCCCAGACCATCAAGCAGAAGGAAATAGAGCAGAATCTCCGCTATGAGATGCTCCGGGCCCAGATTAACCCCCATTTCCTTTTCAACACGTTAAATGTAATCAAGTGGTCCGCCATGATATCCGGGGCAGGCAACATAGCGGACATGATTACCTCCCTTGGAATCCTTCTGGAGAACACCATGAACCGGAGGGAGGAGGAAGTGCCTCTGAAGGAGGAAATGCGTGTTGTCAGGGCATGGGTGGAAATCAAAAACTGGGGACTTAAGAACCGGATTGAGCTGGTGACGGACATCCCACAGGAGCTGGAGGAGTTCAGGGTCATTAAGTTCTTCCTCCAGCCGCTAGTGGAGAATGCGGTGCTCCACGGCATGGGAGAGGTGCTACACGGCACCATATGGATTACGGCTGAACAGTATGGGGAGCGGGTCTGCGTCACGGTGCAGGATAACGGTGCGGGCATGGAGCAGGGAAAACTGGATGAGGTGCTGAAGGAGCTGGATGAAAACAGCAAGAAACGCCATGTGACCGGAATCGGGCTCACCAGCATCCATGAGCTGATGAAAGCCAGGTACGGAGCGGATTACGGGCTCTATATTGAATCCAGGGTAGGATACGGAACAAAGGTTTTTGCAGTATTTCCATATGGGGGAGGAAACGGGTCATGCTGAAGGTAATGATTGTGGATGATGAAATCATAGTTAGGGTGGGATTCCAGTCATGCATTAACTGGGAAGCCTACGGATGCAGGGTGGTATCCACCTGTGAATCCGGAAAGGACGCAGTGGAGTGCATGAACCGGGATGTGCCTGATATCGTGTTTACGGACATTATGATGCCCGGCATGGACGGAATCCAGCTGGTGAAGTATATAAGGGAGAACCACCCGGATACAAAGGTTGTGGTTTTGAGCTGCGTGGATGAGATTGACTATGTGAAGAAGGCCATCAAGCTGGGGGCGGAGGACTATATACTTAAGCTGTCCTTTACCCAGGATACTTTGGTGGAGCTTATCACAAGGTTAAAGGCCATGATAGAGGAGGAACAGAAGAAGGCGGGCCGGGGCAGCCTGGACATGAAGGTGCAGTCCTTTAACCGGGAGGAGGACTTAAAGACCCTGCTGCTGGGAAATCACGGGCCTGGGGACAATGAAATGCTGCTGGACCGGCTGGGATATACCTATAATCCCTTTGAAACTTACCGGGCAGGCTGTTTTCTGGTGGACAGTGAACAGATGAACCGTCCGGGCAGCAGCACGGACGCCCATATCAGAAGGTACGGCCTTTTGAACATAATCCGGGAGTACTTTGAAGAGCTGCCGAAATCAGACCTGGCTTTTACCGGCGAGAATGAAATTGTGGTCCTGTTCAGAAGCGTGGGAGGGGACCGTGCGGACTGTTTTTTTCCGGACACCCTGGATTTGCTCAATCATGCTTTAAAGACCCACCTGAACCTGACCCTTTCCATGGGACTGGGCCAGGAGTGCTTAAGCCGCATGGACATTCCGGCCGGTTTCGCCCAGGCCAGGAGGCTGGCGGCCCTGCGCTTCTTTGACGGTCCGGCCGCCTTTCACAGCAAGAAGGAGGAAACAGGCCGTCCCTTCATCACAAAAAGGAGTGTGCAGCGGAACATGCAGGAGGCCATATTCAGGCAGGATGCAGATGAGGCATTCCGGCTGATTGACAGCTGGTTTGAGGAGATGGCGGGATTCCGGTCCTTTGACCAGATACAGGCCATACGACGCGGCGTGGTGGAGACATGGGTGTTCATATCAGGATATTCCATTCCCGAGGGAACGGATGTGCCTGAATACGATGAGATATACTCCACCGGGGATTTCTGGGGAGCCGAGACACTGACGGAGTTAAAGGGCTGTTTTAAGGCAGCGGTGCAGTCCGTGGTGGATTATTTACTGGCCAATAAGAGCGCGAATCCGGAGATTACCAGGTTTCTTCAGTACCTGGAGGACCATGTGGATGAGAATATAAGCCTGGAGGAAGCAGCCGGATGGTGCGCCCTGGGAAAAAGCCAGTTCTGCATCCTGTTTAAGAAGGCTGCCGGGGACACCTTTGTGAATTATTTCAACCGGCTGAAGATGAAAAAGGCGTTTACCCTTCTTGGTAGCTCCAATATCCAGGTCCAGGAGGCGGCCAGCCGGATAGGCATACATGACATCTCCTATTTCAGCCGCCTGTTCAAAAAATATTACAATATGAGTCCCAGTGACGTGCGGAAATTGTGAAAATCATACAATATTTAAAAAGAATCATACAATAATTCAAATAAAAAATAGGGATTATTTTTGGTGGACAATAATACCAATAATCCCTATTTTTTTAAATTCCAAATCAGGGAATGAACATTTATACTATGCTTACAGTTTAAGAAAACGTGAATAGAAGGAGGGTATTTATGAAACGTAAAATTTGTATGGCTTTAAGCGCAGTAATGCTGGCGGGGTCACTTGCAGGCTGTTCCGGGGGGACCAGCGGACTGCCGGGTGATACGTCCAAGGCTTCGGAGGCTCCGGCCGGCAAGGAAGCAGAGGGGACATCCGGGGAAACCGCCGCAGGGGAGGCAGGGGAAAAGCCCTATGCCGGCACAACAATCCGTGTCCTCAGTATGACAGGACAGATTTCAGATGCGATTGAAGCGTATCTGGATGATTTTGAGGAGGAGACAGGAATCAAGGTGAATCTGGAGCTGTACGGGGAAGCCCAGCTTCGCGAGAAGATAACCACGGAATTTCTGGCAGGCTCCTCCACCATTGACGCGTTCCTCATGAGCCCGCTGCAGGACATGGCGGCTTACAGCAATAACGGATGGATTGAACCGCTGGATGAATATTTAGAGGACCCGGAATTTGACTGGGAAGACTTCTCGTCGGCACCCATGGAACAGATAAAGATTAAGTCTGACGGGGCCATCGGAGCCCTTCCCCTGTATTCTTCCGTACAGCTGATGTTCTACCGGAAGGATGTATTTGAGGAAAAGGGAGTGAAGGTTCCCACAAATTACGATGAGCTGCTGGATGTATGCGGGAAAATCAATGACCCTGCAGGCAATTTTTATGCCATTGCCTGCCGCGGCGAGAAGATAGCCCTGACCTCCCAGTTTTCACCCTTCCTTTACGGATTTGGCGGCGCTTATTTCAAGGACGGCACATGCGCCTTTAACACGCCCGAGAACCTGGAAGCAGCTAAATTCTATGGAAAGCTGCTGGGGGACTATGCTCCGGAGGGCATACTGACCGCAGGATATTCCCAGATGACCCAGCTGTTCAACGCCGGACAGGTAGGCATGTGCGTGGATGCCATTGCCCTGTATCAGACTTTGATAGACCCCAATGAGTCTTCCTTCTACGACAAGGTAGGGGTTGCTCCCATTCCGGAAGGTCCTGCAGGACGCCAGTCCTATAAGCAGGTGGTGTGGGGCGCATCCATTTACTCAGGCTCTAAGAACAAGGAGGCTGCATGGGAATTCCTCAAATATGCGGCAGGCAAGGATATTGCGGCCGACATCACTCCAAAGGGAATGCCCACCTTCAGGGCTTCCGTATGGGACGATGAGCGCGTCACAGCCGCCATGCCGGAAGACTACATCCAGGCATACAATGAAGAGATTCAGGCTGATACCACCAACCAGTACGGACTTCCCAGGATGACCGCCGTATCAGAGGCCAGGGACGCCATGGGCGAGGCCATTGTGTACTCCATTGAGACAAAGGGAGAGGGACCGGATTTGGAGAGCAAGATGAATGCAGCGGCGGAAAAGGTGGACCAGCTCCTTAAGGATGCAGGTGAGTACGGCGCGGATTATCCCTATGAGGATTAAAGCGTGTCCCGAAGGCTGATTCAGCCGGACGTGCTTTGGAGACAATGGAAAGGAGCCTGCAATGATTACCAGGCTCCTTTCTGACAACAGAGAGGGATGTGTATATGAACAATTTTGTCAACAAACATATTAAGTGGGTCTTTTCCCTGCCTGCCCTTATTTTTATGATGGCCATGATTGCGGTTCCCATTGCAATGACTTTCATATTCAGCCTGAATGACTGGAACCTGCTGATGGGGAACGGCATGCGCTTTAACTGGGGAAAGAATTATCTGGATGTGCTGGCCAGCAGGGAATTCTGGCAGTCTCTGGGAATTACATTTTACTACACAGCCATTGCAACGGTGGCTGAGATGCTGCTGGGTCTTGCCATTGCCCTTGTACTGAATAAGGATTTCAGGGGCAAGAACGGGGTGAAGGCAGTGGTGCTGCTGCCATACATGATGGCGCCTGTGGCAGTGGGCCTGATGTGGATGCTGTTCTATGAGCCGTCCTCGGGCCTGCTGAATTATATCTTTACAACCGTGGGCCTTCCCAGGTCAGCCTTTGTGTCGGCAAAGCAGACGGTCATTCCCGCCATTGCAGCGGTGGAGACATGGCAGATGACTCCCATGGTGGTGATTGTATGTCTGGCAGGACTTTCGTCGCTTCCAACAGACCCAATGGAGGCTGCCAGGGTGGACGGGGCAACGCCCATACAGACATTTTTCCAGGTGACCCTGCCTCTTCTCACCCAGACCCTGTTTTCCATCGGCCTGCTGCGGTTCATAGACGTGTTCAAGTCCTTTGACCTGATTTACGCCATGACAAAGGGTGGACCGGCCAATGCATCCAGGACACTTAACCTGTTTGCCTATGAGACGGCATTTTCCTATTACAAATTCGGCCTTTCATCTACAATGCTCATGATATTGTTTGTGATTGTGCTGCTGCTCAGCGTTTTAGTCATGAAGATACAGAGAAAGTTGGTGGCGTATTATGGGGGTTAATAAGTTCAGGACAAAGAAGATTATCTCAAAATTATTATTTGGCATCCTGGTCCTGATTATCGTGATACCGATTCTGTTCCCGCTGTATTTTGTGCTCATTTCTTCCTTTAAAAATATGGCCCAGGTGTATATCATGCCTCCCAAGCTGTTTGGATTCAAACCCATACTGGATAACTACATTTACATATTTAAGACCCAGCACTACGGCACCTATATGCTGAATTCCACCATTGTAGCAGTGGCGTCCACAGCGCTGTCCCTGCTCCTGGGAGTACCGGCAGCCTATGCAATTGCCAGATATAAAATGGGAAAGGCCAACACAGCCATCCTTACGGCCCGCCTTCTGCCCAACATATCCATTCTGCTGCCCTATTATTTCATATTTTCCAAGCTGCGCATGATTGATACCTACGGCGTGCTGATTCTCAGCCACATGGTATTGTCCCTTCCGCTGATTGTGTGGATTATGGTGGGATTTTTCAGTGATTTGCCATTGGAACTGGAGGAGGCAGCCATTGTGGACGGCTGTACCAGGCAGAAGTGTTTTAAGGACGTCCTTCTGCCCATCAGCGCGCCCGGATTAGTGACCTGCTCCACCCTTTCGTTCCTGGGCTCCTGGAACAACTTCCAGTTTGCCCTTATCCTCAGCGGTGAGAAGACAAGAACCCTTCCTGTCTCCCTGCAGTATTTTGTGTCGGGCGCAGACATACGCTGGGGCCGTATGCTGGCAGCCACCATTGTGGTTATTGTGCCAACCATCATCCTGACCATGATACTGCAGAAATACATTGTTCAGGGCATGACGGCCGGAGCGGTAAAGGGGTAGGAACCCAGGCCGGAAAAGCGCGCAGCAGAGGAGGAATTCATGGAGATACCGGTGCTGGTCCATGGGAAGGGAATTTATGATTCTCTTTCAAGGAAAATGAAATATACAGGGATGGTTCTGGAGAAAAGCCGGATTAAGGAGATGGGGCGCTTTGAGGAACTGGCCCAGGCGCATCCCGGCGCAAGGATTATGGATTGTTCGGACAGCTATATCCTGCCTGGTCTGATTAATACCCATGTGCATCTGGAGTTTACGCCCTCCGGGGATACTTATGGAGCCTACATCAGGGAGGACAGAGGGACCCGTCTGGCCGGGGCCATGGAACACGCCAGGATGCTTTTGCGCTCAGGCGTGACAACGGTCCGGGACGCAGGAAGCTCCATGGACCTGGTGAGGGCCTTAGGCTCAGATAATCCCATGGACCTGGAAACAGGTCCGGACCGGAAGAAAGCCGTGGCGGAGACAGGGGCGGACCTGCCAAGGATTCAGGCAGCGGGCATGCCTCTGACCCCGGATGGAGGACATCTGGCATTCTTAGGAAAGACCTCCAACGGTGCGCAGGGATTGATACAGGCCGTGAAAGAACGCAAATCAGCGGGCTGCGGCTGCATCAAGCTGATTGTCAGCGGAGGCCAGCTTACCCCCGGCTCCATACCGGAGCGCGACACCTACAGCAGGGAGGAAATCCGGGCGGCAGTGGAGACGGCTCATGAACTGGGACTTCCCACAGCAGCCCACTGCCTGACAACCAGCTCCTGTGTGAACGCCCTGGAGGCCGGGGTGGACAGCCTGGAACACTGCGCCTGTTTCAGGCGGAACCATCGTACGGGGCTTTTGGAACGGTGTTATGAGCCGGATGTGATGGAACGGTTTTGCGGGAACAACCGTTTTTTCATGGCAGGTATATCCAACAACTACCATATGCTGGACCCTGCCAGGGATGGCGTGAAAAAACCGGATGAGCGGGAAGCCTTTTTCCTGGAGCAGGAAAAGCGGGAATGTGAGATTTTCGCCCGCCTGTCTGATTTGGGAATGCGTCCCGTGATTGGAACGGATGCAGGCTGCGGATTCACCTTTTTCCATGAGACCTGGCTGGAGATGGAGCTTTTATGCAGGAGGTGCGGCCTTACGCCGGAGGAAGTGATTCAAGCGGCCACGCTGGAGGGCGCCAGGGCTTTGGGGTTGGGGGACTTCCTGGGCATGCTGGCCCCAGGATATGAAGCGGATTTTATAGCAGTGGAACGGAGCCCCCTGGAGGACATAGAAGCGTTCCGGCATGTGAGGCATGTTGTGTGCAGGGGAAAAATAATGAAACAGGGAGAATAAATATGGGACATATGTACGAACTCAGGGAAACGGAAGCAATTATATCACCCAGCCTCATTTATTATGAGGAAATCATCAGGGACAACATAAAAAAGGCAATTGGGACAGCCGGAAGCCCGGAGCGGCTTTGGCCCCATGTAAAGAGCCATAAATCCATGGACATGGTGAAGATGCAGATGGAGTACGGCATCACAAAGTTTAAGACAGCTACCGTTGCGGAGGCTGAGATGGCTGCGGAGGCAGGGGCTGAAAAGGTAATTCTGGCCTATCCGCTGATTGGTCCTAATATGGAACGTTTGGTGAAACTGGCAAAGGCGTATCCTGATACGGTTTTCTACGGCGTGGAGGATGACCGGAACCAGTTTGAAGCCCTTTCCCGGGTATGCGTGGAACAGGGGATTGTGCTGCCAATGCTGGTGGATGTGAACATGGGGATGAACCGTACCGGTGTTCCCATTGAACAGCTGGAGGAGCTTTACCGCTTCGCGTCCGCCCTTCCGGGGCTCCGCCTGTGCGGTATGCACTGTTATGATGGAAACCACAATAACAGGGATGCGGCCCTGAGACTGGCCCAGGTGGACGATACGGACAAAAAGGTGGCGGATATCATGGAGCGCCTTGTCAGGGACGGTATCTGCTGTGAAATGGCAGTGGCGGGAGGAACCCCTTCATTTCCATGCCATGCAGGCTGTACCCGGTGGTATCTGTCCCCGGGCACTGCATTCATCACGGATGCAGGGTATTACATGAACCTTCCGGATTTGGATTTCATTCCCGGCGCAGCCGTGATGACCAGGGTTATCAGCCGCCCTGCAAAGGGGGTGTTCACCACGGACCTGGGCTATAAGGGAATTGCATCCGACCCGGCGGGACAGCGGGGATATATCGTGGGACTGGAGGACGCGGTACCCATCATACACAGCGAGGAACACTGGGCGTTCCGGCTGGAGGACGAAGGCAGGATACCGGCCATAGGAACCTGTCTCTATGTGATTCCCACCCATATATGTCCCACCACGGCGCTGTATCCGGAGATACTGGTGGCAAGGAACGGGCAGGTGGCTGACAGATGGCAGGTGACGGCGAGGAACCGCAGAATCACCTATTAGGCCGTGCGATTCGTGTGGTGCAGCGTATTTCCGGGAAAGCATTAAGACAAGGAGGCATTTTGTGGATTGCATAGAACTTTTAAGGGAGCTGATTGGCTTTGACACCGTCAATCCTCCTGGAAATGAAAAACCCGCGGCCCAGTACCTGGCCGGAATCCTTAAACCTCTGGGTTTCCGGTGCGAAGTACAGGATTTAGGCGGCAGCAGGGCAAACCTGATTGCTGTCCTGGGGGATGGGGAAGGACCGGAACTTATGTTCAACGGACATCTGGACGTGGTGCCGGCCGTGGGAGAGTGGGACGGCAGTCCCTTTTCCATGGTAGAAAAGGAAGGCAGGCTGTATGGCAGGGGAACCAGCGACATGAAAGGCGGTATCGCTGCCATGTGTGAAGCCGCCATGGACTGCGCCGCCAGGAAAGAACCCATGAAGGGCTGTCTGAAGCTTCTGTTTGTGGCGGATGAGGAGTGTTCCAATCTGGGTACCTTAAGCTATCTCAGGACCCATGCCGGAGGCAGCTACGCCGTCATAGGCGAGCCCACGAATCTGGAGGTGGCGGTTGCCCACAGAGGTGTGTCCAGGGATTACATTGATGTGAAAGGAGCGCCCAGACACGCGGCCCTTCCGGAACAGGAGGATGATGCTGTGACCAGGGCATGCAGGGCGGTTCAGGCAGTCCGGGATATGAATCAGGAATTAAAACAGATTGTCCATCCGGTTCTTCCGCCCCCCGGAATTGCTGTCACTATGATGGAAGGGTATGAAAAGGACAATGTGGTGCCGGGAAATGTCCGGCTGCTTCTGGATTTCAGGATTCACCCGGGCATGGATTATGAACAGGCGGGACAGTTCCTGGACAATGGGTTTAAACGGGCCGGGCTTGACTGCTGCCAAAGGACGCCGCATTTCTATATGCCGGGAGGTGAAACCAGTCCGGATGACTGGTTTGTGAAGCTGTGCCTTAAGGAACGGGAAAAACTTCTGGGAATCAAATCATTCCCCCGGCCCTTTGACGCATCCTGCGAGCAGTGCTTTCTGGTGGAACAGGGAATCAAGACCGTCATCTGCGGTCCGGGGGATATTGCCCAGGCCCATACGGTGGGGGAATTTACCTGGGAAAAGCAGGTGAGGGATGCCGTGAGTCTGTATAAGGGCATCATTAATAAGGTTTTATATTAAATTACATATAATTAAGGAGAGATGGAAATGAGAGACGTATATGAGGTTTTAAAGGAAAAAGGAATCACCTTACCGCAGCCGCCGGCCAAGGGCGGTGTTTATACACCGGTACAGGAGCTGGGCGATAAATTTCTTTACTGCTCAGGCTGCGGTCCGGACCTGGGAAACGGAAACACGGTAGTGGGCAAGCTGGGAAAGGACCTGGCGGTTGAGGACGGGCAGAAAGCAGCTTATAACTGTATGCTGAACCTGCTGGCAAACTTACATGAAAAGACCGGGGATTTGAACCGGATTAAACGATTCGTGAAGGTACTGGCTTTTGTAAACAGTGCGGATGACTTCGGCATGCAGCCCCAGGTGGTGAACGGCGGCTCCGGCCTGATTGCAGAGCTGTTCGGTGAGGAAGCAGGACTTCCCGCCCGTTCCGCCATTGGAACCAATGCGCTGCCGGGCGGAATCGCGTGTGAGATAGAGGTTCTGGTGGAATTGGAATAACAGCGGAAATCTTATGTATTGTAAAAGCCCGTTCCCTGCTATATAATGGATAGCATAAAAAGTCAGGACACCCCTGCGGGGAGCTGACAACAGGATACGGAGGAAAATACAATGAAAATGGTAATCATCGAGCCGCTGGGCGTGGAAGAGGGAAAGCTGCTGTCCATGGCAAGGGAAGCTCTGGGAGACAGGGTGGAGATTGTGTACCACAACACAAAGACAACGGACACAGCGGAGCTGATAGAGCGCGGAAAGGATGCTGACATTATCGTGGTATCCAATCTGCCCCTGAATGCCCAGGTCATAGAAGGGTGCCGGAACTTAAAGCTTCTGGCTGTGGCGTTTACAGGCGTGGACCACATTGCCATGGATGTATGCAGGAAGAACGGTGTCACGGTCTGCAACTGCGCCGGTTATTCCACCTGCGCCGTGGCGGATTTGGTGTTCGGCATGCTAATCAGCCTGTACAGGAATGTGATACCCTGCGACAAGGTATGCCGTGAGGAAGGCACCAAGGACGGTCTGGTGGGATTTGAGCTGGAGGGTAAGAAGTTCGGCGTGGTTGGAACCGGGGCCATCGGCCTTCGGGTGGCAGCCATAGCCCAGGCCTTCGGATGCCAGGTGCTGGCTTACAGCAGGACAGCCAAGGACGTGCCGGGAATCCGCTATGTGGATTTGGAGACATTATTGTCTGAATGCGACGTGGTTTCCATCCACACCCCTCTCACTGAGGAGACCAGGGCGCTGATAAATGAGGAGCGCATCGGACGGATGAAGAAAAACGCAGTGTTAATCAACACGGCCAGAGGGCCTGTGGTTGACAGCGATGCCCTGGCCAAGGCGTTGAAGGAAGGCCGTATTGCAGGCGCCTGCATTGACGTGTTTGAAAACGAGCCGCCGGTCAGGAAGGACCATCCGCTGCTTTTGGCGCCCAATACCATCGTGACGCCCCATGTGGCCTTTGCCACCAGGGAGGCCCTGGTAAAACGTGCTGTTATTGTGTTTGACAATGTGGTACAATATCTGGATGGAACCCCCAGAAATGTAATCGGGTAACAGATGTATGAAAAAGGTCAGAAAACATATCATATTTTCCGGCAGGGTGCAGGGGGTGGGCTTCAGGTACACCGCCTGCTACCTGGCGCGTCCGCTGGGACTTACCGGGTGGGTGAAGAATCTTTGGAACGGCGATGTGGAGATGGAGGTCCAGGGAGACCCGCTGGCAATGGGCAGATTCTTAAGGAATCTGGAGCAGGGAAGGTTCATACACATTGAACATATGGAAGCAGAAGACATTCCGGTGATTGAAGAGGGCAGTTTCAGGGAACTATATTAACAGCAGTGGAGGTTTTATGTTTGGAATAATCGTGGCGGGAAAAAGGGTATATGATAAATTTGCTGAGGATGAGATGACGGTCTATGCGGCCCAGGTCTCCTTTTTTATCATACTCTCCGTTGTACCGTTCATCATGCTGCTGCTGACAGCAATCCAGATGATTCCAAGCATCAGCAATGCCAGGTTTATGGAGCTGATTGTGGGCCTGGTGCCGGTGGACTACAAGTCCCTGGCGTTCCGGGTGGTAAATGACCTGTCCTTAAAATCCCCTGCAACCATGATTTCCGTCACAGCCATCACGGCCCTGTGGTCCGCGGGACGCGGCATGTTCAGCGTGGCCAGAGGGCTTAACCGGGTAAACGGACACGGGGAAAAACGCTGGTATGTGATTAACCGGCTGATTTGCTCGGGCTACACCATTGTGTTCATCCTGGTGTGCATCCTGTCCCTGGGCCTGCTGGTGTTCGGCAACATGATTCAGGCATTTATGGTGAGCCGTTTTCCCATCCTGGCGGACGTGACCACCCACATTATTAATTTCAGGGCCTTATGGGCGCTGATGATACTGATTATATTTTTCCTTGGAATTTATACCTTTGTGCCGGATAAGAGGCTGAAGCTCAGGGACCAGCTTCCGGGAGCCGTGTTCTCCACCGTGGGATGGATGGCCTTTTCCTTTGCCTTTTCCCTGTACTTCAGCCATATCGGGGGAAAGAATTACTCCTATATGTACGGAAGCCTGACTGCCATTGTGCTGCTGCTTCTGTGGCTCTATTTCTGCATGTGCATCCTGTTTTTCGGGGCGGAAATCAATTATTTCTGGAAGGAGCTGTTTCCCGGGGAAACAGCGGAGTGATTGGCCTGTGCCTGTCCTTTGGATAGGGGACAGGCTGTTTTTGTCCTTTGGATAAAACCTGCGGACGGTACCTCCTATTCGTTAAACGTATATTATATATACAAAAACAATATTTTATATATGGTTGATTCTATGTTATAATACCAGGCAGTGTGAAAAAATACAATGGATTCCGGCAGAGGAGTGAAAGACAATTATGAAACGATTGTTCAGCTATATGAAGGACTACAAGTTAGAGAGCATACTGGGCCCGCTGTTTAAGATGCTGGAGGCCAGCTTTGAGCTGTTCGTGCCGCTGGTGGTGGCCCGCATGGTGGACGTGGGCATCCGGGGCAGGGACACCGGATACATTCTTAAAATGGGGGGCGTGCTGGTGCTGCTGGCCCTCATTGGACTGACCTGTTCCCTGACAGCCCAGTATTTTGCTGCAAAGGCAGCTACGGGAGCAGCCACCTCCCTGCGCAATGACCTGTTTTCCCATATAGGAAGATTGTCTTATACAGAGATAGACACAGTGGGCACGGCCACGCTTATCACAAGGATGACCAGCGACATAAACCAGGTGCAGAGCGGTATCAACATGACGCTGCGCCTGCTGCTGCGCTCGCCCTTTGTGGTGTTCGGCGCCATGGTCATGGCTTTTACCGTGGATGTGCGCTCGGCCTTTGTTTTTGTGGTCACCATACCGGTGCTCTGCGTGGTGGTGTTCGGTATTATGGCGGTCAGCATGCCTCTCTATAAATCCGTACAGAGGCAGCTGGACAAGGTGCTGCTGACCACCAGGGAAAACCTGCTGGGCGTACGTGTCATCCGCGCTTTTAACAGGCAGAAAAGCGAGACAGAGAAATTTGACCGGGAAAACGGAAACCTGGTCAGGATGCAGGTGTTTGTGGGAAAGATATCAGCCCTGTTAAACCCGGTGACCTATGTCATCATAAATATTGCTGTGGTGGCAGTTATCTGGGTGGGAGCGGAACAGGTGGACAGAGGGATTATCACCCAGGGCAAGGTGATTGCCCTGGTGAATTACATGTCCCAGATTCTGGTGGAGCTTATAAAGATGGCGAACCTGATTATCATTATTTCCAAGGCCACTGCCTGCATGAACCGGGTGGACAGTATATTCCGGGTGGAGAGCAGCATTGAGGATAAGGGGAAAATGGATGGAACGGAAACCGTAAACGCCGGGTCCCGTGAGGACGGGATGTCTGCAGATGGGGAGCGCGGGCCGCGGATTCCAAAGGTGGAATTTAAAGATATGGAATTCGTGTATGCAGGCGCCAAGGAGCCGGCTTTAAAGGGTATTTCCTTCCGGGCCATGGCCGGGCAGACCATAGGCGTCATAGGCGGAACCGGCTCCGGCAAATCCACCCTGGTGAACCTGATTCCCAGGTTTTACGATGCAGCCCCAGGGCAGGTGCTGGTGGACGGAACAGATGTAAAGGATTATTCCCTGGACACGCTGAGAGAGAAGACGGGAGTGGTCCCGCAGAAGTCCGTGCTGTTTAAGGGTACCCTCCGCGACAACATGCGCTGGGGAAAACAGGATGCATCGGATGAGGAAATCTACCAGGCCCTGGATACGGCCCAGGCCCGGGAATTTGTGGATTCAAAGGGAGAGGGGCTGGACCTTCACATTGACCAGGGAGGCCGTAATCTCTCAGGCGGACAGCGCCAGAGGCTGGCCATAGCCAGGGCCCTGGTGAGAAAGCCGGAAATCCTGATTATGGACGACAGCGCCTCGGCCCTGGATTTTGCCACGGACGCCAGGCTGAGAAAGGCCATCCGGGAGAATACCAGGGATATGACGGTATTCATTGTATCCCAGCGGGCAACTACCATTAAGGGGGCGGACACCATCCTGGTGCTGGATGAGGGACATCTGGCAGGCGCGGGCACCCATAAGGAGCTTCTTAAGGACTGCCAGGTATACAGGGAAATTTGTCTTTCCCAGCTTTCAAAGGAGGAGGTGGAACGGGATGAGCAGTAAAAAACAGGCATTGGACAAAAACAGGAGCAGGGAGACCCTGAAGCGAATCCTGAAATATATCAGCCAGTACAGGTGGAGCGTTATCTTTTCCCTGTTCCTGGCCCTCGTCACCGTGGCCCTTACCCTTTACGTGCCCATTCTGACAGGCCAGGCCGTGGACCGTATTGTCTCGTCCGGCCATGTGGATTTCGCCGGTTTAAAGGGCATTCTCATGAAAATACTGGGAGCTGTGGCCATTACCTCTGTCTCCCAGTGGCTTATGAACCATATCAACAACATCATCACCTACCGGGTGGTGAAGGATATCCGTACCAGGGCTTTCAACCATCTGGAGGTAATGCCCTTAAGCTATATCGATGTCCATCCTTCAGGTGACATCATAAGCCGGATTATAGCGGACATAGACCAGTTTTCAGAGGGACTTCTCATGGGCTTTACCCAGCTGTTCACAGGCTTGCTGACCATAGCAGGCACCCTGCTGTTCATGCTTTCCATCCAGCCTGCCATCACGGCAGTGGTTGTGGTGCTGACTCCCATCTCCCTGTTTGTGGCCAGCTTCATCGCAAAAAAAACCTTTGTCATGTTCCGGAAACAGTCTGAGACAAGGGGAGAGCTGACCTCCCTGACCGATGAGATGTTAGGCAATATGAAGGTGGTCCAGGCTTTTGGCCATCAGGAGGAGGCGCAGAAGGAGTTTGAGGAAATCAATGACCGTCTGGCCGGATACAGCCTGAGAGCCACCTTTTTTTCATCCATCACCAACCCGGCCACTCGGTTTGTAAACAGCCTGGTCTATGCTGCGGTGGGGATTACAGGCGCCTACGGGGCCATCCGGGGATTTATCACCGTGGGACAGCTGACCAGCTTCTTAAGCTATGCAAACCAGTACACAAAGCCCTTTAATGAGATATCGGGGGTGGTGACAGAGCTGCAGAATGCCCTTGCGTCCGCTGCCCGCGTGTTTGAACTGATTGATGAGAGGACCATCATAGAGGACAGGGAGGATGCAGAGGTGCTCTGTGACGTAAAGGGCGGCGTGGAGCTTAAGCAGGTGTGCTTTTCCTATACGCCTGAGAAAAAGCTGATTGAGGATTTCAACCTGTCGGTACAGCCCGGCCAGCGGGTGGCCATCGTAGGGCCTACGGGCTGCGGCAAGACCACCATTATCAATCTGCTGATGCGTTTTTACGATGTGGACTCCGGCGCAATTGAGGTGGAGGGGACCGACATACGGAATGTAACAAGGGAGAGCCTGAGGACCAGCTACGGCATGGTGCTTCAGGATACCTGGCTGAAATCCGGCACTATCCGGGACAATATAGCCTACGGACATCCGGAGGCTTCTGAGGAGGAAATCATCCAGGCAGCCAGACAGGCCCATGCCCACGGATTCATCATGCGGATGCCGGACGGATACGGCACCGTCATCAGCGAGGACGGAGGAAACCTGTCCCAGGGACAGAAACAGCTGCTCTGCATTGCCAGGGTCATGCTGTGTCTTCCTCCCATGCTTATACTGGATGAGGCCACATCCTCCATTGACACCAGGACTGAAATCAAAGTCCAGAAAGCCTTTGCGCGGATGATGGAGGGCAGGACCAGCTTTATTGTGGCCCACCGGCTGTCCACCATCCGGGAGGCGGATGTGATTCTGGTCATGCGGGACGGCCGGATTGTGGAAAAGGGCAGGCATGAGGAGCTTTTGGGAATGAACGGTTTTTACGCGGATATTTACAATGCCCAGTTTGTCAGAGGATAAAGGGCGCAGGAAAAGGGGGCGGACATATGGGAGACGGACAGATGATGTCTGAATTGTATCAGGAGAATATGAAGCAGCAGAACAAAAACAGGAAGAGGAAGGACGCGGCGGCCTTTCTCTGCATCCTGTTGGGAAGCCTGATTGTAGCTGTCAATATGAATACTTTTGTGGAACAGGGAGAGCTGGTGCCGGGAGGATTTACCGGCCTGGCCAAGCTGATTCAGAGAATCGGCCTTACCTTTTACGATGTCCAGATATCATTTACCCTTCTGAACGTCCTTTTTAACGCGGTGCCGGCCGTGTTCGCCTACCGCTTGGTGGGAAAGAAATTTACAATTCTGTCCTGCATCTGCCTGCTGACCGTGTCGGTGCTGGTGGATGAGCTGCCGGTGGTTCCCATCACAGGGGACATCCTGCTGATATCTGTATTCGGCGGTATACTGAACGGCCTGGGCATGAGCCTGGTCCTTAACAGCAGGGCCTGCGGAGGCGGAACGGATTTTATCGCCATGTCGCTGTCGGCAAAATACAAGGTTTCCACCTTCAATTACATGCTGTTATTCAGCGCAGTTATTATCCTGATATCGGGAAGAATTTTTGGAATGGATAAGGCATTGTATTCCATTATTTTCCAGTTCTGCAACACCCAGGTCATCAACACCTTTTACAAGAAATATAAGAAAAAAACATTGCTCATTGTAACAGATAACCCGGCGGCCGTGTCCGCTGACCTGCTGGAGCTGACCAATCACAGCAGCACGATTTTAAAGGGCTTTGGCTCCTATTCAGCCAACAAGAAATACCTGATTTATACCGTGCTTTCGGACAGCGACGTGAGGAAGATGAAGAAACGGATACGGGAGCAGTATCCGGATACGTTCGTGAATGTCATTAATTCCAGCGACGTGGTGGGAAATTTCTACATACAGCCCCTGGATTGATTCCCCTGGGAGCTGTCCTGCTCCCAGCCATTCATCTTAATGGAATCTTTAGCTGACATTTTGCCAATCTTTATGTATAATAGTCCTTGAAACAAATCAATCTATGTAATATGAAGGAGGAATCATTCACCATGGAATCTGACCCTGAAGCGGCCAATATTTTATTCCAAATCACAATCTTAGTCATCCTGACATTAATCAATGCATTCTTTGCAGGCTCCGAGATGGCAGTGGTATCTGTCAATAAGAACAAAATCCACCGCCTGTCCGAGCAGGGCAGCAAAAACGCAGCGCTCATCGAGCGCCTGATGAAGGACTCAACGGTATTTCTTTCCACCATCCAGGTGGCCATTACCCTGGCAGGCTTTTTCTCCAGTGCGTCTGCGGCTACCGGTATCGCCCAGGTGCTGGCGGTGCGGATGGCCCAGCGGAACGTGCCCTACAGCCAGACCCTGGCAGGCGTTGTGGTGACCGTTATCCTGGCCTATTTCAACCTTGTGTTCGGCGAGCTGGTGCCCAAACGGATTGCCCTGCAGAAAGCAGAGGCCTTCAGCCTGTTCTGCGTACGTCCCATTTACTATATATCGCGTATTATGAATCCCTTTATAAAGCTGCTTTCCCTGTCCACCAGCGGCTTCCTGAAGCTGATTGGCATGCACAATGAGAACCTGGAGACAGATGTGTCCGAGGAGGAAATTAAGTCCATGCTGGAAACCGGAAGCGAGGCAGGCGTGTTCAATGACATTGAGAAGGAGATGATTACATCCATATTTTCCTTTGACGATAAGCGGGCCAAGGAAGTGATGGTGCCCAGACAGGACATGGTGGCCCTGGACATAGGTGAGCCCCTGGAGGCGTTCCTGGATGAGATTCTGGAATCCATGCACTCCAAGATTCCTGTGTACGAAGGTGAGATTGACAATATCATAGGCATCCTGTCCACCAAGACACTGACCATAGAGGCCAGGAGGACTTCCTTTGATAAACTGGATGTCCGTTCCCTTTTAAAGCCGGCCTATTTTGTGCCTGAGAACCGCAGGACAGACGCCCTGTTCCGGGAGATGCAGGCAAATAAAATAAAACTGGCGATTCTGATTGACGAATACGGCGGCGTGTCCGGCATGGTTACCCTGGAGGACCTGATTGAGGAAATCGTGGGAGATATCCATGACGACTATGAGGAGGAGGAGCCGGAGCTTACGGAGCTGGAACCCCATAAGGTTTACCGGGTGTCAGGCGGCATTCCCCTGTTTGATTTAAAAGAAGAAATGCATCTGCATATGGACAGTTCCTGCGATACCCTGTCCGGATACTTAATGGAGCAGCTGGGATATATACCGTCCCGGGAACAGCTTCCCCTGACAGTTATGACACCGGAAGCTGATTATGAGATATTGGAAATGGAAGACAGGGTTATCCAGTGGGTGAAGCTGACCCTTAAGGAGACGAAAAAGGAACCGGAAGAGTGATGTACAGGGTATGATACAAAGGAGGGAAAGTAAATGAGTTTTCTGTTGGAGGGCATTACGGCGGTAACCTGGCAGCAGGCCGTCATGTATGTGGTGGGAATCATCCTTATCTGGCTGGCGGTTAAGAAGGAATACGAACCTTCGCTTCTTCTGCCCCTGGGCTTTGGCGCTATACTGGTGAACCTGCCTTATTCCGGCGTGGTGGACCAGATGGTACAGGGAAAGATTCCTGCGGCCGGAATCATAGAATGGCTGTTCAAGACCGGAATCGAGGCGTCGGAGGCAATGCCAATCCTGCTTTTTATCGGAATTGGCGCAATGATTGATTTTGGACCGCTGCTGAGCCAGCCAGTACTGTTCCTTTTCGGGGCAGCGGCCCAGTTTGGAATCTTTGCAGCCATCCTCATTGCATGTCTTATGGGCTTTGACCTGAGGGACGCTGCCTCCATCGGCATCATCGGCGCGGCGGACGGACCCACCTCCATCCTGGTATCCCAGGTCCTGGGGTCCAGGTACATCGGCCCCATAGCGGTGGCGGCCTACTCCTATATGGCCCTGGTTCCCATTATCCAGCCCTTTGCCATCCGCCTGGTGACCACCAGGAAGGAGCGCTGCATCCATATGGAGTACAATCCCAAGAGCGTGAACCGGCAGCTGCGCATTGCTTTTCCCATTGCAGTGACCATGATAGTGGGGCTTATATCGCCTCAGTCCGTGGCTCTGGTAGGTTTCCTCATGTTTGGGAATTTACTTCGGGAATGCGGCGTCCTGGGCAGTCTGAGCCAGACAGCCCAGAATGAATTTGCCAACATCATCACCCTGCTTCTGGGCATTACCATTTCATTCAGCATGAGGGCGGAGCAGTTTGTGAATCCGGCCACTCTGATGATTATGATTCTGGGACTGGTGGCCTTTGTATTCGATACCATCGGCGGCGTGCTCTTTGCAAAGCTGGTAAATGTATTCCTTAAAATGGCAGGTAAGAAACCGGTGAATCCAATGATTGGGGGCTGCGGCATATCCGCCTTCCCCATGTCTTCCAGGGTGGTGCAGAAGATGGCTGCCAGGGAGGAACCGGGCAACATCATACTGATGCAGGCAGCGGGCACCAATGTATCGGGCCAGGTGGCATCGGTCATTGCAGGCGGACTGGTCATCAGCATTGTATCCCAGTATCTGTAGGACAAGGGAGGCAGGTGCAGACAGGCTCTGCGCATTGCGGCAAAGGAGGAAGCATATGAATATGGAACATGTGGGAATTGCCCTGGAAATCATGGGAAAAGGCATGGGCGGAATCTTTGCTGCCATTATCATCATCATGGCGGCGGTGATGGTGCTGGGCAGCATAACCAAGGACCATAAGGATGACAGCGAATAAACAGGAACGGGAGCACTGGCAATCAGCGTGCTCCCGTTTCTGTTTATTGTTTGAAAAAGGGAAGGACTCCCTGGTCGCTGACCAGGGGAATCGGGGTTTTATCCTTTTCATCCAGGTGCGCCAGGTAATATCTGGTGTCTCTGGCAATCACACCGGACAGAAGCAGGACTGCAATCAGGTTGGGAACAGCCATCAGCGCATTGAGGGTGTCGGCAATGGACCACACCAGCTCCAGCTGAATGACCGGGGCAGCCACCAGCACTGCAATCCATGCCACACGATAGGGGATTACACCCCGCTTGCCCATCAGATATTCCAGGCAGCGCTCGCCGTAGTAAGACCAGCCCAGAATGGTGGAATAGGCAAAGGTAATGATGCCCACGATGAGTATGGGCTGCCCGATGTATGGAATCAGGCTGAAGGCTGCGTTGGTCAGCCCGCCGCCGGACAGGTTGGCCACATTTATGGCATCATGGCCAATGATGCTGCTGACCAGTACCAGTCCGGTCATGAGACACACCACAACCGTATCCCAGAAGGTGCCGGTGGCAGATACCAGAGCCTGGCGCACCGGGTTGCGGGTCTGGGCGGCAGCGGCCACAATGGGAGCGGAACCCATGCCGGATTCATTGGAAAAGAGACCTCTGGCAATTCCGTACCTGGCTGACATCATGATGCCGGTCCCGGCCAGGCCGCCGGCAATGGAACGGACCTCTGTGAAGGCGCTCTTAATGATAAGGGAGAAGGTCTGGCCCAGGAAGGCGCGGTTGATGAACAGAATCACAAGGCAGCCCGCCACGTAGAAAAAGGCCATGAAGGGAACCAGCTTTTCACATACCCTGGCAATGGATTTTACGCCCCCGAAAATTACCAGACAGGTGATAGCTGCCGTGACAAGACCCACTGCCAGGCTGATGGCCCAGGGGTATGTATCCAGAATATCCTTAAGGCTTCCGGAGCCGGCCATGACGGCAGGGGCAACATTGCTGTTTACAATGCTGGATATGGCATTGACCTGCACGCCGCATCCTATGCCGAAGGATGTAAGGGTTCCAAGGACTGCGAAAGCAATGCCCAGCCACCGCATGTTAAGACCGCGTTCCAGAGCATACATGGCGCCTCCCAGCATGGTTCCGTCCTTGGTGCGCACCCTGTACTTTACTGCAATCAGGGATTCGCCGTACTTGGTGGCGATGCCGAATACGCCTGTGAGCCAGCACCAGAGCACGGCGCCCGGTCCTCCCAGGGCTATGGCCGTACCCACGCCTATGATATTTCCTGTGCCGATGGTGGAGGCCAGGGCGGTGGTGAGGGCCGCAAACTGGCTGATATCACCGTGGGTATCCTGGTCCCTGGTGACGGACAGGCGGATACCCGTAAAGGTCATGCGCTGGATGAATCCTGTTTTGAAGGTGAGGAAGAGATGGGTTCCGAAGAGAAGGCCAATCATGGGAATGCCCCAGAGGCAGTTATTGATGCCTTCCACGATACTGCTTACCAGTTCCATAATGATACCTCATTTCCCCGCAGCCGTAATGTAGTGTGAGGGATACGGCTTTGGTCTGAATAATATCAACTAATCTACCACAAAAAAATGGAAAAAGCAAGAAAATACGGTTTCAGATATAAAAATAGGGTGAAAACACGAAATCTTATTGTTTTTATTTATAATACAAAAAAATATGCTGAAAACAGCCGGAAAAGCCTTATGTATTTACCCCTTCGGGCATAAGGGAGTATAATGATTACATCCCGAAGCTGTAAGGACAATTGGAGAATCAGACAGGGATACGTGCTGATAGCAGCAGACACACAGGCCTGTTTTGTGGCCGGCAAGGAGGAATTATGAGAAAAAGCATGTCAGATAACTACCCGGCGCAGCCTTAAGGCAGACAGCCATTGTGTCGGGATGAAAGAATCAGGCTGTCATTTCCGGGGCTGCGCCCTATCCATGGAACCAGGTGATGAATAGGGAAAGGAGCAGCGCTATGAAGACTGAGGAATTAAAAAAGATATGGAAAGCCGAGGAGGCTTTGGCCTACATTCACGGGTGGGATTTTTCGCACATAGAAGACAGGTACAGGGAGGAGGGCGGCCTGCCCTGGGATTACAGGACAATTATCCTGTCCCATCTTAAAGACCGGGACTATCTTTTGGATATGGACACAGGGGGAGGCGAGTTTCTCCTGTCGCTGGGCCATCCATACGGCAGGACCAGTGCCACTGAGGCATATCCGCCCAATGCAGAGCTGTGCCGGAAACGTCTGGCGCCTCTGGGAATTGATTTCAGGGAGGCGTCGGGAAATCTTCCTCTGCCGTTTCCGGACAGCTGTTTTGATATGGTCATAAACCGTCATGGGAATTATGCTGCAGAGGAAGTGTACCGCATCCTGAAGCCGGGAGGTATATTCATAACCCAGCAGGTGGGGGAGGAGAATGACAGGGATTTGGCAGAGCTGCTTTTGCCGGGCACGCCCAAGCCCTTTCCAGGAA
The DNA here is from genome assembly GCF_015556325.1 of Clostridium sp. 1001283B150225_161107_B6. Taxonomy (NCBI): domain Bacteria; kingdom Bacillati; phylum Bacillota; class Clostridia; order Eubacteriales; family Clostridiaceae; genus Clostridium; species Clostridium sp. 1001283B150225_161107_B6. The sequence goes on from NZ_JADNMD010000016.1 coordinate 99,010, forward strand.
TGAACCTGAAGCTGCAGTCACGGACCCTTACCGGGGCAGGCTTTGAAATCATGGAAAAAGGCGAGGCCTTCCGCCCCATACGTTTTTTTGACGTGGGAGCCCTTGTCTGGTTTGCCAAAATCATTGAGTGGGAATTTCCGGGCTTTTCCGTGGATGGCTGCCTGGACAGACTGTTTGCTGCCCAGGACCTTCTGGAGTCACACGGCTCTGTTGACGGGACCATCCACCGCTATATGATGGCTGCCAGGAAGAAAAGGCCTGCGGATTAAGAGACTGTGATTTCCGCCCACAGATGTCTGGCAGCCAGGGAAACCAATGCCATGGCAATGCATATAAACAGGGCCGGAAGAAAAAGCCTTGCCGAGAAGGTCTGGAAGATAAACCCGCAGACCAGCTGCCCCAGGGGAGCCGCACACTGTGCTGCCGCCGTGATAATGGCCATCACCTTTCCCAGATTTTCGTTGGGGGTTTCTTTCTGGACCTTTGTGACAATGAAGATGGAGATGATGGTCATAATCATGGCAATGGGCACGGCGCATGCCAGGAATAACAGGTAGGACGGATAAAAGCCGCAGCTAATCAGAGCAGGGGTCACAGACAGGGCCATGGGAAGAATCAGCAGGGTGATGGCTGCCAGCAGGCGGTAAAGGTTATCCATGCGCATCTTCCCAGCCACGGCTCCGATGGACAGGGCGCCCAATATGGTTGCCAGATTGATGGTTCCCATGCCGATGCCGTACATGGCATCGGTGCTTTTCATGGCAACCCTTAAAATCACAGGGCCTCCCACCACAAAAAGGGGAGTCAGAATCAGATTCATCAGGGCTGCCAGAACCATGGAGCGCAGTATAAGGGGATTTCGGACCACATAGGAAAAACCTTCCTTCAGGTCAGCTGCCATGGTGGGAAGGACAGGTCTGGTGAATTCACGTTTGTGGAAGGGGATGCGGATGAACAGCTCCAGTATGGCGGAACAGAAAAAGGCGGTTCCGCTGATAAACACCAGGGCCCTTACTCCGAATATACCGTAGAACATGCCGCCAATCAGGGGAGCAGCCACATTGGACAGGGCCTGGACTCCGTTTACAAGACCGTTGGCGCCTTCCAGATGTTCTTCCTTTACCAGTAGGGGAATGCTGGCTGTTACCGCTGGTTCATACATGGAGCTGATGACGGAAAGCAGCATCATGACAGCGGCTGTAAGAAGAATGGAAGTCCCTCCCAGGCGGAGGCTTAAGTAGTACATGAAGATGACGGCGCTGCTGGTAAAGTCGAAGAGCACCATCAGATTCCGTCTGTTGAAACGGTCGGCAATGGCTCCGCCCACAGGAGAAATCAGCAGAGGAAGGTTGGAGAATGCATAAAGGGTGGCATAGATGTCGGCCCTCCCCGTTATATCCAATACATAGAGAGACAGGGCGAACCGCAGCAGGGCCGAGCCCAGGATGGAAATAATCTGTCCGATTACCATAAGGCGGAAATTGACGCTGTTTATATTTATGCTGCCGGATGAGGGATGATTTGCCATTATTCTTCCCTCCCTGACCGGGGCTGCGGTTTCTGGTGGGACTTCGGTTTCTGGCAGGGCTGCGGTTTCTGGCAGGACTCCGGTTTCTGGCGGGACTCCGGCGCAATGGTGTTTCCTGCGGCCAGAATCTGTTTCATGGGCTCAAAGGTTCCGGCTTCAGCGCCCAGGACAGCTTCCATGGCAGCTATGAATCCATTTACCTTTTGCTCCATCTCCGCTGGCGTCCATGCAAACATGGAGGAATCAAACAGTACCTGGCCGGAGGCCAGCAGTATCTGTATGGCTTCCAGGGGATATTCCGTGGAGAATATATGCTGCTCCACGCCCTGGGACACCACCTGGCCCAGGATAGGTGAGAGCGCCAGGATGGAGCGCACAATGCTTTTTTCGTGCATCTGCGCGTTGGCCGGCAGATGGAATTCCTCAATCATCCGGTCCTTGGGCCCGTCTGTCCGCGGCTGCTGGGCTGCTATGATACCGCAGAATTTCTGCACGGGCGTCAGTCCTTTATCCAGGGCAATCTGCCGTGCTTTCTGTACATCCTGCTCAATGAAACGTTCTATGATGGCGTCCATCACCTCTTCCTTGGATTTAAAATAATAGTAAAAAGTACCTTTTGCAATGCCTACCTGCTCCAGAATATCTAGGATAGTGGTTTTCCCATATCCTTTTACCGTAAAAAGTCTTTCTGCCGCGTCCAGGATTTCATTTTTCCGCTCATCCGCTTCTTTAACAATGCGTGCCATGTTCTGCCCTCCTATTCTATAGACCGACCGTCGGTCTATGGAGTATCATACAAGATACAGAGAGCAATGTCAATGGGATTTTGGAAAAAGGGCCTACAGACTGGTTGAGAAAAGCCCGTGGCTGCTGCAGCAGATATACAGCATTCCGTGATGAGTCCTGGGAAAGCGTGCCTGGGCTGCCTGTTCAGGGTACAGCTTAATTAAAAGCACCCTGTCCCAGGCAGCGTATGCCATAAATGTAATGTAGTGCTGTTTTTCCATATCATGTTCCAGAGTGATGTAATAATCACCTTCCACCTCCTCCGCGGACACATGGTGGGACAGGTCTGCCGGTCTGGCCTTCAGGGGATTCAGCTTCCTGCCGCAGCAGGAGATTTCCGCCATGCCTGTGCCTGTTATCACATTGCCGCAGACAGGGCACATATAGAATTTAATTCGTTTCATATTTCCTCCATCTTTTTCATTGGGTTCCAAATCGCCCAACAGTATTTTTTCAATATTTACCCCCAAGACATCTGAAAGCTCCTGAAGCAGGGAGACATCAGGACATCCAATGCCCCGCTCCCATTTGGAAATGGTCCTGTCGCTGATGTTCATTGCATGGGCCAGGGATTTCTGGGTCATTCCTTTTTCCGTTCTCAGCGTATAAATTAATTTTCCTACTTTGCTGCAATCCATGTTTTTCACCTCCTTGTTTATCATAGTCCATATGGCATATAAATACAACAAACGCTCCGTGGAGTCGGGGAAGAGAAGGAAAAACCGGCATCATCCATGGTTTATGATGGCGGATGATGCCGGTTTTTCCACTGACATGTGAATCGTGAAAGGATTCGTATCAGAATCCCATAACTCTTATGAGTATATTCAAAGCCAGCCTTGCAGGCTGTATTATACATTAAAACGGAAGAGGACCACATCCCCGTCCCTCATGACGTATTCCTTGCCCTCGGAACGTACCAGACCCTTTTCCTTGGCCGCGTTCATGCTGCCGCATGCCATCAGGTCATCGTAATTGACTACCTCGGCGCGGATGAAGCCGCGCTCAAAATCACTGTGAATCTTACCTGCTGCCTGAGGCGCCTTGGTGCCTACCTTGATGGTCCATGCACGGCTCTCCTGGGGACCTGCTGTCAGGTAGCTCATAAGGCCCAGAATGCGGTAGCTGGCTGCAATCAGCTTCTCCAGGCCGGATTCCGTAAGGCCCAGGTCATCTAAAAACATTTTCTTCTCATCGTCGTCCAGCTCAGCTATTTCCTGCTCAATCTCAGCGCAGATAACGAATACTTCACAGTTGTTCTCATCAGCAAACCCGCGGACAGCCTGAACATACTGGTTGCCGGCTCCGTCGTTTGCAAGGTCATCCTCCGCTACATTGGCGGCAAAGATAACAGGTTTCCATGTAAGAAGGTTCAGGGTATTGATGAACTCCCTGGCATCATCGTCCTCGGGCTCAAAGCTGCGGGCCAGCTTTCCGTCCTCCAGGTGGGCTTTGATGGCCTTTAACAGCTCAACTTCCTTTGCCAGCTCCTTGTTGTTGAATGCGCCCTTGGACTGCTTGGCAATGCGGCGCTCCAGAATCTCAATGTCGGAGAAAATCAGCTCCAGATTAATGGTTTCAATGTCACGGAGAGGGTCAATGCTGCCGTCCACGTGAATGACATTGGGGTCGTCAAAACAGCGCACTACATGCACAATGGCGTCCACCTCACGGATGTTGGAAAGGAACTGGTTGCCCAGACCTTCGCCTTTGGAAGCGCCCTTTACCAGGCCGGCAATGTCCACGAACTCGATGACAGCAGGGGTTGTTTTCTCTGAGCTGTACATGGCGGTGAGCTTGTCCAGACGCACGTCGGGAACCGGAACAACGCCTACGTTGGGGTCAATGGTACAGAACGGATAATTGGCTGATTCCGCACCTGCCTTTGTCAGAGAATTGAAGAGGGTACTCTTGCCGACGTTGGGGAGTCCTACGATACCTAATTTCATATGATTACCTTCCTATCTGTATGTGATATATGATGGTTCAAATACGCCCGGGCTTCTGGCGGGGCGTTCTGATTCTATTACAGCTTTATTATCATATCATAAATGATAGGGAAATTAAAGGGGAAAATGTGTGGTGTGAGGGGGACGCGGACGGGGGAGAGGGTCGGGAAAATGAGCGGGCGGGGGCGGGGAGATTTGACTCATGGTTCCCTCGGGGGCTGTCTCTAAGGCTGAACCGGGGACAAAGCAGGGGTACAGCGGCAAATTACGGAGAAATCTTGATGATTTCTCCTCCATGTGCCGCCGTCTTCGGGCCGTGCAGGCCCTCAGCCGCCCCCTGCTTCGCCCCCGGTTCAGCCTAAGAGACAGCGGCCCTCAGTAAAAATCGTCAAATCTCCCCGCCCCCGCCCGCTCATTTTCCGGCTGGTCTGCTGACCGTCCGCTCACTCATCCCACCACAAGGAGAGAGGACGCGTACGCTGAGTGAGAGGGAGGGAATGAGGCGGAGTTTTGTATAATGTAATACGCGAGATTTTTTCTCGTATAGATGGGGCGCGGAAAATCTCAGGGGATAATGTTATGGGTGAATGCTATGGGGAAATATTATGAGGGAATGTTGTGGGAGAGTGCTGCGGGAGAAGGTTGATAGAAGGTTGATATGGGAAGATGGAATATCTGAAGAGCTGTGAAGGATTTTCTCACGAAGAATTATTTCTATGCTTGATGAAAAGGAGATGAATGATAACGAGGAGAAGTATTCTCACATAACAAATGGAGAGGGTTTAAGGTGATGCAGAAGAAACTGATTTTGATGGCAGGAAAGTATGTTTTTAATAGATGAGATTTTTTCTCGCAAAATAAGATTGGCTCAGGAAGGTTAGCTGCAGTCAGCTCATCCTTATATAGGATTACTTCTTATTATATATAGTGCGTTATATATAGTACCTTCAATTAGATATATTCTGTACAGCACCTTTTATTTAACACATTTTTATTGGGATTTATAATATTGGCGCTTTTTGGCAACAATAGTTGTGACTGGATTTTAGTGATGAGGATTATATTGTTTTGGTAATTATGAAGGATTGTAAATGATAAGATTGCAGGAGGTTATTATCTATGGAAGAAACAATTGTCGTCGTTGGGGCGAATCATGGGGGGACGGCGGTTTTGAATACTATATTGGACCAGTTTCCGGGGAAACGGGTGGTGGCTTTTGACAGGAACTCTAATATCAGTTTTCTGGGGTGCGGCATGGCCCTTTGGATTGGCGGGCAGATTTCGGGGCCTGAAGGGTTGTTTTACTCCAGTAAGGAGGCCTTTGAGGAAAAGGGCGCTGTCATTCATATGGAGACAGAGGTTACCAGAATTGATTTTGACGGTAAGACTGTGTATGCCAGGGGAAAGGATGGTGAGGACTATGTGCAGGCCTATGATAAGCTGATTCTGGCAACGGGGTCGGTTCCGCTTCGTCCTGAGATTGAGGGGATGGATCTGGATAATGTGCAGTTTGTGAAGCTGTATCAGAATGCCAGGGATGTAATTGAAAAGCTTAAGGATACCTCCATTCAGAAAGTGGCTGTGGTGGGCGCGGGATATATTGGGGTGGAACTGGCTGAGGCTTTTAAGAGGAACGGCAGGGAGGTGGTTTTGATTGACCTGGCGGATACCTGCCTGTCCGGGTATTATGACCGGGAGTTTTCTGACAGGATGGCGCACAATCTCAGGGAGCATGGTGTGAAACTGGCTTTCGGGGAGAAGGTGATCAGACTGGAAGGAGGCAGACGGGTGGAACGGGTGGTCACGGACCAGGGATGCCATGAGGCTGATATGGTGGTGTTCGGCATTGGGTTTAAGCCTAACACGGACCTTGGGCAGGGAAAGCTCAGAACCTTTGGCAACGGTGCTTTTCTGGTGGACCGCAGGCAGGAAACCAGCGTGCCGGGAGTGTATGCGGTGGGGGACTGCGCCACGGTTTATAATAATGCCATACAGGCAGCGGATTATATTGCACTGGCTACCAATGCGGTGCGCTCCGGCATTATCGCGGCCCACAATGCCTGCGGCAAGGTTCTGGAATCCGTGGGGGTGCAGGGGTCCAACGGCATCAGTATATGGGGGCTCCATATGCTCAGCACGGGAATCAGCCTGGCCAGGGCAGAACGGATGGGATACGATGCAGCGGCAGCGGATTATGAGGACTGGCAGAAGGCGGAGTTCATGGAGAACGGGAACCATAAGGTGAAGATACGCATTGTGTATGACAGGAAATCCAGAATCATCCTGGGAGCCCAGATGTGCTCGGATTACGATGTTTCCATGGGCATTCATATGTTTTCCATGGCAGTGGAGGAACAGGTGACCATTGATAAGCTGAAGCTGTTTGACTTATTCTTCCTACCCCATTTTAATAAGCCGTATAACTATGTGACCATGGCTGCCCTGGGTGCCCGGTAGGTTTTTGGCTGGTAAATACCTTCTTGCTTTTTATACTGCTTCGGGGTAAAATGGGGAAGTATATCACATAGGAAGGAGATTATCTTTATGGAAGCAGTTACGGGAGCAGATTTGAGTTTTGTGAATCTGGGTATTACCATAGAGCATCTACCCAACAGCATTACAGTGTTTGGGTTCAGGATTGCATTTTACGGTATCATCATAGGACTGGGGATGCTGGCCGGCATGGCCATTGCGTGTTCGGATGCCAGGAGAAGGGGACAGAATCCGGATATTTATCTGGATTTTGCACTTTATGCCATCATCTTTTCCATTATGGGAGCCAGGGCCTATTATGTTATTTTTGACTGGGCTAATTATAAGGATGATTTGCTGCAGATATTTAACCTCAGGGCAGGAGGACTGGCTATCTACGGGGGAGTGATTGCGGCGGCCCTGACCCTTATTGTATTTACCAGGGTAAGGAAGCTGTCCTTTTTTTCCATGGCTGACAGCGGCGTCCTGGGACTGATTACGGGACAGATTATCGGCAGGTGGGGGAATTTCTTCAACTGCGAGGCCTTTGGCGGGTATACGGATAACCTGTTTGCCATGCGCATCCGTAAGAGTCTGGTAAACCCCGCCATGATATCCCAGCAGCTTGTGGACAATGAGATTGTGGAGCATGGGATTTCCTATATTCAGGTGCATCCCACTTTTTTGTATGAATCCCTGTGGAACCTGGGCGTGCTGATATTCATGCTGTGGTACAGGAAACGCAAGAAGTTTGAAGGGGAGATGCTGTGGGTGTATTTCTTTGGATACGGACTGGGCAGGGTGTGGATTGAAGGACTGAGGACAGACCAGCTGAAGATTCCGGGAACAGGATTTGCCGTGTCACAGCTTTTGTCGGCTGTGCTGGTGGGCGTGTCGGCGGCCGTGATTCTTTACCGCCACCGTCACCCGAAAAAGGGGGACAAAGTGGAGGAAACCGTCTAAGGCATGTACGCTTCCCCACTTTTGGGAAAGCGGAAGGAAAGTGGCGGCGAAAAAACATGGGATGGGTCCCCACCAGGGGCATCAAAGGCTGAAAAAATCAATATTTTGTGTCTGGTGGGGGACTCGTCCCACATATAGAGGCAGTTGCGGAAAAGCCCGCAGCTGCCTTATTTTTTCGCAATTTTTTTATAAGATTTCCGTAAAAACTTCTTGCCATTTCCCAAAATCTGTACTATGATGGACATACAAGTGGTAGAAAGTGGTGCAAAGTGGTAGAAGATGGTTGTTAAGTGGATGAAGTGGGGGATATCGGATGTCTCCCACAGCTGTCCACTACCGCTCCGGTGTACGGCAGGTGATAAGTTATGTTCATGGGTGAGTACAATCATACAGTCGATGCGAAGGGACGGCTTATCGTACCTTCCAAATTCAGAGAGCAGTTAGGCGATGAATTCGTTGTTACGAAGGGCCTTGATAACTGCCTTTTTGTGTATGAGAATTCAGAATGGGCTGCCCTTGAAGAAAAGCTTCGCACACTGCCTCTTACCAATGCCGCCGGACGTAAGTTTTCACGTTTCCTCCTAGCAGGAGCTACCACCTGTGAAGTAGACAAGCAGGGAAGGATTCTCCTTCCGGCCGTTCTTCGGGAATTTGCCGGAATCGAGAAGGATGCAGTACTGGTAGGTGTGGGCAGCCGCATTGAAATATGGAGTAAGGATAAATGGCTGGATGCAAACACCTTTGATGATATGGAAGAGATTGCAGAACATATGGAAGGTTTGGGAATTTAATGGAGGAATCAACATTTGTACATAAGTCCGTACTTTTATATGAGACAGTGGGGAGTCTGAACATCAAGCCGGGAGGCTTGTATGTGGACGGCACCCTGGGCGGCGGCGGACATGCCTATGAGGTGTGTAAGCGTTTGGGCAGCGGAAGGCTGGTTGGAATAGACCAGGATGCGGACGCCATAGAGGCGGCCGGGAAACGGCTTCTGCCATTTCAGGACAAGGTGACCATTGTCAGAAGCAATTACGCCAATATTAAGGAAGTACTGAAGGAACTGGAAATCCAGGGAGTGGACGGAATTTACCTGGACCTGGGAGTGTCCTCCTATCAGCTGGACACGGCTTCCAGGGGATTTACCTACCGTGAGGACGCGCCTCTTGACATGAGGATGGACCAGAGGAACGAAATCACAGCCGCCCATATTATTAATACTTACAGCGAGATGGAGCTGTACAGGATTATCCGGGATTACGGAGAGGATAATTTTGCAAAGAACATAGCAAAGCACATTGTAAGGGCAAGAGGGGAACACCCCATAGAGACAACCGGGGAACTGGCGGAAATCATCAAGGGAGCCATTCCGGCCAGGGTAAGGGCAACGGGAGGCCATCCGGCCAAGCGGACTTTCCAGGCCATCCGGATTGAGTGTAATCATGAACTGGAGGTTTTAGAGCAGTCCATTGATACCATGATAGACCTTCTGAATCCGGGAGGCCGTCTCAGTATCATTACCTTCCATTCGCTGGAGGACAGGATTGTGAAGAGCCGGTTCCGGTTAAACGAAAATCCCTGTATCTGTCCTCCTGAGTTTCCTGTCTGCGTGTGCGGGCGGAAGAGCAAGGGGAAAGTGGTGTCCAGAAAACCCATATTGCCGTCAGAAGAAGAGCTGGAAGAAAACAGCCGTTCTAAGAGCGCTAAGCTGCGCGTCTTTGAACGGAGAGAAGCATAGTCATAAGACAGGTGTTTTTCCGGTTATAAGGATACGAAAGACAGCAGGTGGCAGGAAGGCCGGCCAAAGCCGGTAACCGCCGCCAGATTCAGATAGAAGGGAGGATAAGGTTATGGCTGCAAGGGCGCAGGCGTCGTCAGGACGCAGGAATACACACAGAAACACCAGACCCATGTACGGCAATGATTATGTGCAGGGTTCTGCCGCACCAAAGCTAAGGCCCCAGACTGCTCCAAAGCAGGAGACAAGGCCGGGGAAACCATCAGGCAGCCAGTCGGTCCGGAGTAACCACCGGATTCGCCGCAATCAGGAGCGGGCCATGTATATGGACCTTCCATATGTCATCATGCTTACGATTGCGTCTGTATTTACCTTATACCTCTGTATTAACTACCTCCATGTGCAGTCCTCCATCACGGCCAGGATGCATCATATTGAGCAGATGGAGGCGGAGCTGGAACAGCTTAAGGCGGAGAACGACGCCCTTGAGACCAGCATCAATACCAGCATCGACCTCAACAAGATATATGAGATTGCCACCAAGGAGCTGGGAATGGTGTACGCCAAGAAGGACCAGGTGCTGTTATATGACAAGACAGAAAGCGAGTATGTAAGACAGTATGAAGACATCCCGGAACACTAAATCCGGGGGCCGTATGGGGAAAGGCAGCAGCGGCAGCAGGAAGGACAGCGGAAACGGCCCCAGGGAACAGGAGCAATACAGAAACGAACAACGGAATAACCAACGCGGGAAGTATTATTATCCCAAGTATATACAAGAGAAGCTGGCAATCACCGTCCTGGTGATTACGCTGGCTTTATTTGCTTTGGTAATGATTCTGTACCGAATCATCAAGGACAACAATGAGCAGTATAATAAAATCGTCCTCTCCCAGCGCCAGCAGGAGTATGACAGCCGTATTATCCCCTACAGGCGGGGCGACATTGTGGACAGGAACGGCACTTACCTGGCTACCAGCGAGAAGGTGTATAACCTGATTATTGACCCGGGCCAGATTATGTCGGACCCGGAAAACTTTCTGGAACCTACTATCCAGGCCCTGGTCACCAGCTTTGGCTTTGACGCGGGAGAGCTGCGGACCCTGATTGAGGAGCGCAGGGAGACAGCGTATCTCAGATATAACAAGGGGCGCCAGCTCACCTATGACCAGAGAGTGGCCTTTGAACAGATGGCCAGGGAGACAAATGAGGCTTACCGCAAGAGCGATAACGACGCGGAGGCCAGGAAGCGGGTTAAGGGCATCTGGTTTGAGGATGAATATAAGCGCATTTACCCCTATAATTCCCTGGCCTGCAATGTGGTTGGATTTACCAGCAGCGACGGAAGCGTGGGTACGGGCGGCATTGAGCAGTATTACAACAGCAGCCTGATTGGGGTCAATGGGCGGGAATACGGATACCTGGACCAGGACTCCAACCTGGAGGGCGTGGTAAAGCCGGCCGTGGGCGGCAACACAGTGGTATCCACCATTGATGTGAATATCCAGAACATTGTACAGAAATACATTGACGAGTGGCAGACCAACGTGGGCAGCAAGGTAACGGCTGTCATTGTCATGAATCCCAATAACGGGGAAATTCTGGCCATGGGAACCAGCAATAAATTCGACCTGAATAATCCAAGGGACGTGTCCGGCTATACGGAGCAGGACCTGTTTGACCTGGGAAAAAAGGAGGCGGCGGCTGTGTACCGGCGGGAAAATGACGGGGCAGTCATTACCGAGGACCAGGTGCTGGAGCATTTTTCCAGGGAGGATGTGATTTCCTATGGACAGCAGGTGGCCTGGAACCAGATTTGGAGGAATTTCTGTGTCAGCGATACCTATGAGCCCGGTTCGCCTTCCAAGATATTCACTGTTGCCACAGGCCTGGAGGAAGGGGTGCTTAAGGGAAATGAAAACTTTGAGTGTACCGGCTACCTCCATGTGGGAGACTATGATATCAAATGTACGGCCTGGCGCAGGGGCGGCCATGGGTGGCTGAACCTTCAGGAATCCCTGATGCAGTCCTGTAATGTGGCTATGATGCGCATTGGAGCCATGATAGGAAGGGAGCGCTTTACAAAATACCAGGGCATATTCGGATTTGGAGACAAGACAGGCATTGACCTGCCCGGTGAGGCGGACGGTCTGGTTTACAATGCGGACAACATCGGGCCGACGGACCTGGCTACCAATGCCTTTGGCCAGAACTACAACTGTACCATGGTGCAGCTGTCCGCTGCATTCTGCTCTGTTTTAAACGGCGGTTCCTACTATGAGCCCCATGTGGTAAAGCAGATTCTCAATGAACAGGGGTCTGTGGTGGAGAAAAAGGAGCCTGTGCTGGTGCGAGAGACAGTATCCCAGTCCACCTCTGATTTCCTGAAGAATGCCATGTTCCAGACCGTTGAAACCGGTACGGGAAAGGCGGCCCAGGTCATTGGCTACGATGTGGGAGGCAAGACAGGTACGGCGGAGAAGCAGCCCAGAAACGCCAAGAATTATCTGGTATCCTTTGCCGGGTTTGCACCCATTGAGGACCCCCAGGTATTTGTGTATGTGGTCATTGACACGCCCAATTATCCGCCGGGAGAACAGCAGGCCCACAGTTCCTACGCAAGCGCTGTTTTCTCCAAGATTATGACGGAAATTCTTCCTTATTTAAATATATTCCCCACCAAGGACCTTCCTGAAAACGAGGCAATCCAGGAGAGCCTGCCTTCCTCCGAGGGCATAAATGAGCCTGAAACCGAGGCGGAAGGCGCAGAGGGGACAGAGGAGACTCCGGCTGAGACGCAAAGGCAGTACGAGACAGATGAATATATGCCCGGCGGGGATGACGGCGAGGGCAGCGGCCTGCCGGATGCGGTTCCCACTGCGGCTGAGGAGGGGGACGGGACCGGAAAGGGTCCCGGGTCTGCTCCGGTGTCGGCGCTGCCCCGTAAAACCAGCGGTGAGAACAGCGGACAGGCAGGTCCTGGCCAGGAAAGCAGCCAGGGAGCTGAGCCGTCTTCCGGGGAGGAAACCGCCAGGCCCTCTGAGTAATCAGGAGAAAAATTCATAAAATGTGACGGGCTCCAATATATTATTAACAATGATGGACACCGGAGCTGCTCATGTATTCTAATTTAACGAAACACAGAAAGAATATAGCCGTCCTGGCACTGCTCATAGCCATTGTCATGGTGAGTCTGTCAGGGCGGCTTGGCTTTCTTATGCTGTTCTGTTCCGAGCATTACAGCGCCATGGCGGAGGACCTTCACCAGAGGGAGCGTACCATTAAGGCGGCCAGGGGGCGTATCATTGACGCCAATGGGGTCGTCATTGCGGATAACAGGACAGTGTGTACCATTTCCGTCATATACAATCAGGTAAAGGACCGGGAGCAGGTTATACGGGTATTGTGCGATGAGCTGGACCTGGATGAGGAACTGGTGAGGAAACGGGTGGAGAAGCACAGTTCCAGGGAAATCATCAAGACCAATGTGGACAAAGAGCTGGGGGACCGGATACGCTCCTACCGGCTGGCAGGCGTCAAGGTGGATGAGGACTATAAACGGTATTATCCCTATGACAGCCTGGCCTCCAAGGTTCTGGGATTTACCGGGGGAGACAACCAGGGCATCATTGGCCTGGAGGTAAAGTACGAAAAATATCTGAAAGGAATGAACGGCAAGATTCTCACCATGTCCGATGCAAAGGGTGTGGAGATAGAGAACGCCGCAGAGGACAGGATTGAACCCATACCGGGAAATGACCTTCATATCAGCCTGGATGTGAACATACAGAAATATGCGGAGCAGCTGGCCTACCAGGTGCTGGAAAAGAAAAACGCCAAGAAGGTGTCCATCATTGTCATGAATCCCCAGAACGGAGAGCTGATGGCCATGGTCAATGTGCCGGAGTTTAATCTAAACGACCCCTTCACGCTGGACCAGAACCTTCGGAGCCAGAGCCTTCAGGAGCTGGCTGCCCGGAACCAGGGGGCCACGGGGGCGGAAAAACAGGAGCTTCTGAACCAGATGTGGAGGAATACCTGCATCAATGATACCTATGAGCCGGGTTCCACCTTTAAAATCATCACGGCGGCAGCCGGACTGGAATCAGGGGTTGTGAAGCTGACGGACCAGTTTTCCTGCCCCGGCTTCAGGGTGGTGGAGGACCGGAAGATAAGGTGCCATAAAGTGGGGGGACACGGGGCGGAGACATTTCTCCAGGGAGCCATGAACTCCTGCAATCCGGTATTCATCGACGTGGGACAGCGCCTGGGTGTGGACGGCTATTATAAGTATTTTACCCAGTTCGGACTGAAGGGAAAGACGGGAATCGACCTGCCTGGGGAGGCTGCCACCATCATGCACAAAAAAGAGGACATGGGACTGGTGGAGCTGGCCACTGTTTCGTTTGGGCAGTCCTTCCAGATTACGCCTGTGCAGCTTATCACCACGGCTGCCTCCATTGTAAACGGCGGAAACAGGGTGACCCCTCATTTCGGTGTGGAGACTGTGAGCGCAGACAAAACATCGGTGCGCAAGCTGGATTATCCTTCCGGGGGAAGAATCCTGTCAGAGGAAACCAGCGCCACCATGCGGTATGTGCTGGAGCAGGTGGTATCAGAGGGAAGCGGAAAAAAGGCCAAATTGGAGGGATACCGCATCGGCGGCAAAACCGCCACGTCGGAAAAGCTTCCGCGAAGCCTTAAAAAATATATTTCATCGTTCATTGGTTTTGCTCCGGCTGACAATCCGCAGGTCATGGCCCTCATTACCATTGATGAGCCGGAGGGGATATATTACGGCGGAACCATAGCTGCCCCGGTAATCGGAGATTTATTTAAGAATATACTTCCTTATCTGGGAATTGAGGCAGTGCAGGAAGAAACTGCTGTGCACCTTTCTAATCCATAGTTGATTATTCCCGGAAAAAGACGTATACTAATTACCAAATAAGACATACATATGAGATTGAGGTGCCTTTATGATTCATGAAACCATACTAGCTATTATCATTGCATTTGCCATCAGCGCATTGCTTTGCCCCATTATCATCCCCTTCCTGCACAAGCTTAAATTCGGGCAGCAGGTCAGGGACGACGGACCACAGAGCCATCTGAAAAAGCAGGGAACGCCTACCATGGGCGGCCTGATTATACTCTGCAGCATCATCATTACATCTATCTTTTATATTCCCAGCTATCCCAAAATCATTCCCGTGCTGTTTGTCACGGTGGGATTTGGAATCATCGGTTTTCTGGACGATTATATCAAGATTGTGATGAAGCGCTCCGAGGGGCTGAAGCCCATGCAGAAGTTAGTGGGCCAGTTCATCATCACCGGCATCTTTGCCTGGTACCTGCTTAACAGCGGGGAGGTAGGGACGGATATGCTGATTCCCTTTACAGGCGGCTTTGACGGGGGCAGCTTCCTGTCCCTGGGAATCTTCTTTGTACCTGCGCTGTTCTTCATCATGCTGGGTACGGACAACGGGGTGAATTTTACAGACGGCTTAGACGGCCTCTGTACAAGTGTTACCATACTGGTCGCCACCTTTCTTACCATTGTGGCAATCGGCGAGGACATGGGCATCAGCCCCATGACGGGAGCTGTGGTGGGAAGCCTTCTGGGATTCCTGCTGTTCAATGTATATCCGGCCAAGGTGTTTATGGGGGATACAGGCTCCCTGGCCCTGGGCGGCTTTGTGGCTGCTTCCTGCTACCTGATGCGCATGCCTTTGTTTATTCCCATCATCGGACTCATCTATTTGGTGGAGGTGCTGTCCGTCATCATCCAGGTGACCTATTTTAAGCGCACCGGCGGCAAACGTATTTTTAAGATGGCGCCTATCCACCATCACTTTGAGCTGAGCGGGTGGTCGGAGACTAGGGTGGTGGCTGTCTTTGCCATTGTGACTGCCATCCTCTGCATGGTGGCTTATCTGGGGCTGTAGGTATTATATTGGTGTACATGTATCTGTCGCACGTAAGAGGCCGGAATACGGTCTCCGGGTGCTCATAACGAGGAGGTTAGTTGACAAATGAACCAAAGTCAGAGAGTTTTAGTGGCTGGAACGGGAATCAGCGGCATTGCTGCTGCGAAGCTGGTTCTTGAACGGGGCGGCGATGTGGTGCTTTATGACGGAAATACCGCCTTAAGGGAAGAGGATATCAAGGAAAAATTTGACAAGGATGCAAAGATAACTGTTGTGCTGGGGGATATCAAGCGTTCCGACCTGCTGGGCGTGGAGCTGTGCATCATCAGTCCGGGCATACCCTTAGACAGCCCTTTTGTGGCCGTGGTGGACGATGCCAAGATTCCCATTCTGGGAGAGATTGAGCTGGCCTACCAGTGCGGCCTGGGAAAGCTGGCCGCTATTACGGGAACAAACGGAAAGACCACAACCACTGCCCTAACGGGAGAGATATTAAAGGCCCGCTATGAGGAGACGTTTGTGGTGGGAAACATTGGCGACCCCTATACCGCCAAGGTGCTGGAGATGACGGAGGATTCCGTGACCGTGGCAGAGGTGTCCAGCTTCCAGCTGGAAACCATTATGGATTTCAGACCCAATGTCAGCGCAATCCTGAACATCACCCCGGACCATCTGAACCGTCACGGCACCATGGAGAATTACATCCGGATTAAGGAATGCATTACCCTGAACCAGACAGAGGAGGATGCGGTGGTGCTCAACTACGGCGACCCTGTTCTCAGGGAGTTCGGCCAGAATCCGGAGCTTAAGCCCAGGGTCATCTGGTTTTCCAGCAGGGAGAAGCTGAAGGATGGTTTCTGCATGGACGGGGATAACATTGTGTACTGCCAGAACGGCCGCCAGACCGTTGTGGTCAATGTCCATGACATGCAGCTCCTGGGCCGCCATAACTATGAGAATGTCATGGCAGCCGCAGCCATTGCCCTGGAAATGGGCGTTCCCATGGCGGACATTACAAGGGTCATTGAGGCATTCCATCCCGTGGAACACAGGATAGAGTTCGTCAGGGAGCGCACCGGGGTCAGGTATTACAACGACTCCAAGGGAACCAACCCGGATGCAGCTATCCAGGCCCTGAGAGCCATGCCGGGTCCCACTCTTCTCATTGCCGGAGGCTATGACAAGAACAGCGGGTACGATGAATGGGTGGCTGAATTTGAGGGCAAGGTCAGATACCTGGTGCTCATAGGACAGACCAGGGATAAGATTGCCGAGTGTGCAAAAAAGCATGGTTTTACGGAAATCATGTATGCAGAAGATATGCAGGAGGCAGTGCAGGTATGCGCCGTGTATGCGGACATCGGAGACTATGTACTGTTAAGCCCCGCCTGTGCCAGCTGGGGCATGTTTAAAAATTATGAAGAGCGGGGACGTGTCTTTAAGGAGTGCGTCATGGCTTTGTAGGAGGTAAGTGCGTATGGCGGGAAAGGTGCAGACGGCAGCCGGACCCTCCGGCCAGGTGAGACGGCCGGCCGGGAACGGGGAGCGGATGGAACAGCAGATGCCAAAGAAAAAAAAGAAGGCAAAGCGTTTTTATGATTACAGCCTTTTGTTCTGCATCATTTTCCTGACAGCTTTCGGGCTGGTAATGATTTACAGCGCCAGTTCCTATTCAGCGCAGCTGAGTAAGGCATATAACGGAAACGGTGCATATTTCATGCAGAGGCAGGCGGGAATCGCGGCAGTGGGTCTGGTGGCCATGCTCATCATATCCAAGATAGATTATCATATATTTGCCCGGTTTTCCGTGTTTGCCTATCTCATGTCATACATACTCATGATTGCAGTCAGCCTGATTGGCCGTGAGGTAAACGGCAAGAAGCGCTGGCTGGGAGTGGGGCCTTTAAGCTTCCAGCCAACGGAGTTTGTCAAAATAGCCCTGATAGTGCTTCTGGCTGCGGTGATTACCACCATGGGTATGAAAATTAATAAATGGAAAAATATGGGTTACGTGGTGGCCCTGACCCTGCCCATAGCGGGTCTGGTAGCCATGAACAACCTGAGTTCCGGCATCATTGTGTGCGGAATCGCTTTTGTCATGCTCTTTGTGTCCTGCAAGGTGAAGTGGCCCTTTTTCTCCATCGGGGCCCTGGGTCTTACAACTTTGGCCTTTGCCGGGCCCATTGGCAAGTTCCTGACCACAGTGGGATTGCTTCAGCCTTATCAGTACCGCAGGATTGAGGCGTGGCTGAACCCGGAGTCCGACCCTACGGACAAGGGATTCCAGGTCCTTCAGGGGCTCTATGCCATTGGTTCCGGCGGACTGGTGGGCCAGGGGCTGGGAGAGAGCATACAGAAGCTGGGCTTCCTGCCTGAGTCCCAGAACGATATGATATTTGCCATTATATGCGAGGAGCTGGGGCTGTTCGGGGCCGTATCCATCATCCTCATATTCCTGTTCATGATATACAGATTCATGATTATTGCCAACAATGCCCCTGATTTGTTCGGGGCCCTTCTGGTGGTGGGCGTCATGGGACACATAGCCATCCAGGTCATACTGAATATCGCGGTTGTGACCAACACCATTCCCAACACGGGAATTACCCTTCCCTTCATCAGCTACGGGGGAACGTCGGTGCTGTTCCTCCTGATGGAGATGGGAATTGTCCTAAGCGTGTCCAATCAGATAAAACTTGAAAAGTAACAGCAGGAATACCGCACAAGCGGGCACGTCCCGGCATATGCTTTAAGTAGAAGGTGTTTTCTACGGAAGGCATAGATACCAGGAGGTGCCCCATTGTCTGTCATTCAGGTTTGTGGTCTTACTCCCCTGCAGGGAGAGATATCCATACAAGGTTCTAAAAACGCCGTACTGCCCATGATGGCTGCGGCTTTGCTTCACAGAGGAATTACAGTGCTGACCAATGTCCCGGTCATACGGGATGTGGCCTGTATGCTGGACATACTGGAAAGTCTGGGCTGCCGGTGCTGCCACAAGGGAGACTGCCTTGTGATGGATGCCCGCAGCGTCACGGGGACATCCATTCCCGAAGCGTATGTCACTGCCATGCGTTCCTCTATCGTGGTGCTCAGCGCCCTGTTAGGACGCATGGGCGAGGGCAGCAGCTGTTATCCGGGCGGATGTCTCATAGGGGCCAGGCCCATTGACCTGCATCTGATGGCACTGAGGGCCCTGGGAGCCGATATCCGGGAACGGGATGGTACCATAGAGGCCAGATGCAGAAAGAACGGAGGCCTTAAGGGAACAGAAATCCATCTGTCCTACCCTAGCGTGGGGGCCACGGAACAGGCCATACTGGCGTCTGTGCTGGCAGACGGAGTGACCATTATCCACCAGGCTGCCAGGGAACCGGAAATCAGCCAGCTGTGCCGTTTCCTCAATAATATGGGGGCTGTTATCTGCGGCATGGGAACGGACCATCTGATGGTGCAGGGGGTATCCGGGCTGCATGACAGCAGCTTCCGGGTGGAGGGTGACCGGATTGTGGCAGGCACCTACGGGGCTGCGGCAGTGGCCGCTGGCGGGGAGGTCCTTTTGCGGGGCATACGTCCGTCCGAGCTTAAGGTGCCGTTGGAGGAATTTGAAAAGACAGGCGCTGCAGTGGATGCGGACGAAGAAAACTGCCAGATTCGCATAGGCATGTGGAGCCGTCCCCTTCCCCTTCTCATAAAGACAGAGCCGTATCCCGGTTTTCCCACGGATTTGCAGTCGCCCTTCCTGGCATTCCTGGCAACTGCCCGGGGTACCAGCTATATAGAGGAGCAGGTCTTTGAGGGCAGGTTTGCGACGGCGAAAATCCTGGAACAGATGGGGGCTGTCATACGGACCGAGGACCGGAGGGCTGTGATTGAGGGGCATTATCCCCTGAAGGGCGCTGCCGTCAATGCCTGCGACTTAAGAGGCGGAGCAGCCCTGATGGTGGCGGCCCTGGCAGCGGAGGGGGACACATTCATCGGGGAATGCCATCACATTGAGCGGGGGTACGAGGACATATGCAGGGATATGGCTGCATTGGGCGCCAATATCCGCTGGGTGGGGAAGGACTCCTGATGGCCGGAGGTAATTCCCGCAGATGGGGAAGGACTTATGGCAGGGGAGAATGATATTACCAGGTGAGGTACTGTATGAGAAATTATGGTAGTAAACATCATATAGGGGCAGGTATTGCCGTGGCAGTGGTACTGCTTCTGGCAATCCTGCTTTTGTCTGTGCAGATTCAGAATGTGACGGTGACAGGAAGCGGCCGGTATTCGGCCAAACAGGTGGAAGACCTTCTGTTCACCGGAAGGTGGGGGAAGAATTCAGCCCACGCCTATTTTTCGGACCGGTTCCGCCCCCACATCCAGATACCCTTTGTGGAGGATTATAAAATAGTGTTCCATAATCCGCTGGACGTGGAGGTAATCATATATGAAAAGAGCATTGTGGGATATGTGTCCTACATGAGCAGCTTCATGTATTTTGACAAGGATGGTATTGTGGTGGAGAGCTCAGGAAGCAGGCTGCCCGGCGTCCCATGGATTACAGGCATGGAATTCGGCAGGATAGTGCTGCACCGTCCCCTTCCGGTGGATGATAAGAATATTTTTGAGGAGATACTGAACCTGACGCAGCAGCTGTCGGTCTATGATATTGCAGTGGACCGCATCCAGTATGATTCCCACGGGCAGGCTACCCTGTTCATCGGAAAAATGGAGGTCACCATGGGGGACCACACGGATATTGACGGAAAGATATCCACCCTCAACGATATCCTGAAGGCCCAGCCCCAGCTTACGCAAATCAGCGGGACCATGAAGCTGGACAAGTATTCGGAATCCAACAGCGGGGCAGGAATTACATTTAAAAAGAAATGATTTTCTTTGGCTGATTATTTTTCCGGCTGAATATATGTACAGCAAAGCATTATTCATAATCTGAATAGTGCTTTTTTCAGATTGGTTTTTAAAGGCCATGGAATGTAACGGGTGAAGGGCGGCGGAGGATTCAAAGGAAGCGGGGGATGCAAGGACAGGGGTGGCGGGGGGTGAAAATAAAATAAAGTTTCAAAAATAAATATAATATATTGAAATTATAATTCAAATGCGCTATAATTATATCCAGGAGGTAGAAAATGGACAATCCAAATACGAGTTATCAGCTGAGAGTGCAATCAATATTGCCTTCCATCAACAAAAAGAATGAAAAGAAGATTTATGAATTCATTGAGACAAACAGGAAAGAAATCATACATATGTCTGTGGCGGACGCAGCAGAGGCCTGCGGGGTCAGCGAGGCAGCCATTGTCAGATATGCACAGAAACTGGGGTATAAGGGTTATCAGGCCATGAAAATAAGCATTGCCCAGGATGTGATTGAGCCGGGGCAGCAGATTTACAGCCAATTGGCAAAAGGAGACACCATCCCCACGATTGCGGACAAGATATTCGAATCAAATATCCAGTCCTTAAGGGATACCAGCGATGTGCTCAGCAGGGAAAATATAAACGAGGCTGTCAATCTGATTCTGGGATGCAGGCGCCTTCTGTTTTTCGGGGTAGGCGGTTCCGGCTGTGTTGCCATGGACGGACAGCATAAATTTTTGAAAATAGGCTATATGGCCATGGCGTTTACGGACAGCAATCTCCAGGCCATGGCTGCTTCCGTACTGACATCCCAGGATGTGATTGTTGCTGTTTCCCATTCCGGGGCTTCCAAGGACATTCTCATGGCCATGGAGATTGCAAGGCAGTCCGGAGCAAAGACAATCGCCATTACCAACTACGGAAAGTCTCCCATTGTGGAAAAGGCGGACGTTGTCCTGTACACGTCTTCCAATGAAACTGCTTTTAACAGCGATGCATTGTCCTCCAGAATAGCGGAGCTGACAATCATCGACATGCTGTATATAGGGGTGTCTTATAAGAGATACGATGAATCCTATGCCAATATACTTAAGACAAGAAAGGCATTGGATTCCACAAAAATATAAGGAGGAGGTGAATAAAACAGGATATGAAATCAAAGCATACAAAGGAGGTGATGAATCCATCAATGCGATTCATTTAAAAAATGGAGCAAGGAGGGCAGGGAATGTTTTGCGGAATCGATTTGGGGACTTCCAGTGTAAAGGCATCTGTCTTTGATGAACACGGCAGACAGCTGGCCTTTTCCAGAAGAGAGATTGATTTGGTACTTCCACAGACAGGATTGGCGGAGCTGGAACCGGAGAATTACCTGAATAAGGTGTACGAGACATTGGCGGATGTATCAGCGCAGTGCCGCGGGAATATCGTATCCATTGCGGTTTCTTCCCAGGCGCAGGCCGTGGTGCCTGTGGACCATAAGGGAAATCCCCTGTATAACATCATTGTTACGATGGATAACAGGACGCTGCAGCAGTACCGGTTTTGGAAGGAACACCATGACGAGTGGGAGATATATAAGCGCACAGGCAATGGATTTGCATCCATTTACACTGTAAACAAGATTATGTGGTTTAAGGAAAACAGGCCGGATATCTATGAAAAGGCTTGGAAGTTTTGCTGTGTCCAGGATTATGTGGTATTTAAGCTGACCGGGGAGGGTCCTTTTATCGACTATTCCATGGCCGGCAGAACCATGATGCTGTCCTCAAAACGTCCGGAATGGGACAGCGGGGTGCTGGATATGGCAGGAATATCAAAGAACAAATTATCGGAACCAGTCAAATCCACTGCGATTATAGGCAGGGTAAGGGAGGACATAAGGGCCGGACTGGGTCTGAGCCGGACCTGCCGTGTGGTCCTGGGAGGACATGACCAGGCCTGCGGTGCAATTGGAAGCGGTGTGATTACTCCGGGCATGGTGATGGATGCCTGCGGCACTGTGGACGCAATGGTTTCGGTTCTGCCTGGTTTTATAATAGACAGAGCCATGCTGGAAAATAAGCTGCCCTGCTACAGACATGCGGACGGAACCAATTATATTACCATGGCAATCAATACAAACGGGGGATTATTTTTGAAATGGTACAAGAATACCTTCTGCCATGAGGAATCACAGTTATGCGGTGAACAGAACTGTGATATTTATACATATATTATTAAAGAGTGCGCCAACACTCCTGCAGACATATATGTATTACCTCACTTGGAAGGCGCGGGTACACCAGTAAACAATCCGCTATCTCTTGGAGCCATAATCGGCTTAAGAGTCACTCATACAAAAAAAGATATAACCCGTGCTGTTTTGGATTCCCTGGGCTATGAGATGAAATTAAACCTCATGGCCATTGAGCAGAGCACAGGACAGTCAATCGAAGAAATACGCATGATAGGCGGCGGCGCCAAGACACCTAAATGGTTACAGATAAAGGCAGATATATTTAACCGCAGCATTACCGTGCTGGAAACCCAGGAAGCTGCATCCCTGGGAGCTGCCATCGCAGGCGCCGTGGGAACCGGATATTTTGAAGACTTCGGACAAGCCATCAGCCATATGGTCCGCCCGAAAGAAACATATATTCCCAATCCTGCCATGGTAAAGGAGTATGAAACAAGATTTGAGGAGTACAAAAACATATATCCGGGATTGAAGGATATCAATGAGAGGATATCCAGCCGTACATCTATATACTAATTCTGTTTCCTGGATTTGTCAATTCCATTTTTGTATTCCGGACATAGCGCTGAGTACAGCTTAATACGTGAGAAGAAAGGTATCAGTTGAAACAGGCGGTACTTTTATTAAAGTACGCCAAAAATAGGAGGTTATCATATGAGTGGGATTACATTAGCAGTGAATTTGGCCATATCAATTGCAATCATATTATTTTTAGTCCTTAAGTTTAAAATTAACCCGGTCATATCCATGATACTGGCCAGTCTGTACATGGGAATATCCTGCAGTCTTGGCTTCATGGACACCATTACATCCATCAACAGCGGATTTGGAAATCTGATGACAGGTATCGGCTTCCCCATTGGATTTGGAATCATGATGGGCCAGATACTGGAGGATTCCGGCGCAGCTGAATCCCTTGCAAAGTCCATATTAAAGGCCTTTCCGGGAAAAAGGGCGCCCTGGGCGCTGGGACTTACCGCGTTCCTGTTATCCATTCCTGTCTTTTTTGATGTGACGTTTGTTATATTGATTCCCCTTGGCATTGCAGTGGCAAAGGAGACAAAACGTCCGCTGGCATATTTTGCAGGTGCTATCGCCATAGGAGGAGTCAGCTCCCAGACCTTTGTGCCGCCCACGCCCAATCCGCTTGCAGCGGCCGCCATACTTAATTTTGATTTGTCTTATATCATTATCGCAGGCACGGTTGTGGGCCTGGCGGCAGCTGTATTTTCCATGTTTGTATGGTTCAGGATGCTGGACCGTCCGGGATTCTGGGATCCGGAAAAGGATGAGAACGGCCTTTTGGATATGGACGAGGCTGTTGTGAGCCGGGAGGACCTGCCCTCTCCATGGGCGGCAATCATTCCTATCTGTCTCCCTGTACTTACGATTCTCGTCGGCTCTTTCTGGCCGGTCATGACAGGCAGCGATGCTCCGGTGGCCATACAGTTCATTTCCCAGAAAACCATTGCAATCCTTCTGGGTCTGTTGGCTGCCTATGGAATACTGCTCAAACGGATGGGATGGAACGGGCTTAACGAGTCAGTGGGCAAGTCCCTGAAACAGGCAGGGGTGGTGCTGCTGATAACAGGTGCAGGCGGGGCTTTTGGCGCCGTGATACAGGCAACCAACATTGGCGAGGTTCTCATAGCAGGGCTGACAGAGGGCCAGTCCTCCACCATGCTTATTTTATGCCTGACCTTTGGAATCGGAGTCCTGTTCCGGGTGGCCCAGGGGTCAGGAACCGTTGCATCCATAACCGCAATGACCATCATGGCGTCCGTGGCACCGTCCGCAGGCTGCCATCCGGTGTATATTGCCCTGGCCGCACTGGCAGGAGGCAATTTCATCGGCCATGTCAATGATTCCGGATTCTGGGTGGTTACAAACCTTTCAGGCGCCAGTGTGACAGGCGGTTTGAAGACATATACATGGAATACCATAACCCTTGCGGGCATGGCATTTATACTTTCATTGGCAGGAGCAGCCTTACTGCCGATGGTGTGACATCTTAGCAGTGTAAAAATTTGAGAATTGAGAGGAGTATATGAATTATGGCAATGTTAGGAAAGGCAGTAAGGATGAGCCGTCTGGTTAATCCTGAAAGCGGAAAGATGATGGCCATTACTGTTGACCATGCGATTTCAAGGGGCATAGCGCCTTTGAAGGGCTTACAGCCCATTCAGGAAACCATTCGGAAAATCATCGCGGGAAGGCCGGATGCAATGACCATGACAAAGGGGATAGCAGAACAATGCATGTGGCCCTTTGCCGGACAGGTATCCCTCCTGATGAAGGTTTCAAACTATTCTCCGGCAGCGCCAACCAGGGACACCATATTCGGTTCAGTGGATGAGGCTGTGCGCATGGGCGCGGATGCGGTTTCCATGGGAGCCATGACCCTGGGGGATTTCCAGGGGGAGCAGTTTGCCGCCATCGGCAGATTTTCCGAGGAGTGTATGGCAAAGGGAATGCCTCTCATAGGGCATGTGTACCCCAAAGGGGAATTGGTTCCGGCGGAAAAGCAGACTTCATGGGAAAATATTGCCTATTGCGTGAGAAGTGCCTGCGAGCTGGGAATGGACATTGTAAAAACCACCTACACAGGCGACCCGGATTCCATGGCCAGGGTAGTGGCATGCGTGCCGTCCTCCTTCCGGATTGTGATTCAGGGAGGCGATCAATGCAGGACATTGGAGGACTACCTGACCATGACAAGGGACGCAATGGACTGCGGGGTCGGCGGCGTCACAATGGGAAGGTTTGTCTGGGAGTATGAAGATGTGACAGCCCTGGTCGTTGCATTGCGTTATATGATTCATAAGGGCTGCACGGTAAAGCAGGCAAAGGAACTGCTGGCCCAGCTGGAGCATGATAAGAATTATGAGGATTTTTAGGGGATGGAATGACAGGATGATATAGAATGATTTGTGATACAGGGGATGGAAGACTGCTGTTTGTGGTCCGGCATTCCCTGTATTTGCTTTTTTTGGCATTGGATTTGTTCCGGAGGGCTAATGGCTGACATTAATTAAGGAAGAAAGTCAAAAAAATAAGACATTGACGGTGAAGGGAATCCTTTTTCAGGCGGGAATCTGTGTGATAGAAAATAGTGGCATGAAACAGGTGTTGTAAAGTACGCTGGAATTTGGTACAATGTCAATGAGTGTTTCTAAAAATATTAGGAAATGTAAAAAAAGGTGTTGATATTTTTTGTGAAATCAAATATAGTATTAGTTAGACCAGAAATCGATGAGAATTTGATATTGATGATAGAATGAAAGCATGGCTTGAAATGGTAGTAAGGGAATAAAAGGAGGATATGAATCTTGTTAGAGATTAAGATAAATGAGTCAGAGAATGCCGCCAGGATTATAGTCGTAGGTGTGGGCGGCGCAGGAAACAATGCAGTTAACCGCATGATTGACGAAAACATTGCAGGGGTGGAGTTTATTGGCATTAATACTGATAAACAGGCCCTTCAGTTTTGTAAAGCCCCCACTGCCATGCAGATTGGAGAAAAGCTGACCAAGGGACTGGGAGCAGGAGCCAGGCCTGAGGTAGGAGAGAAGGCTGCTGAGGAGAGTTCAGAAGAGATTTCACAGGCATTAAAGGGTGCTGACATGGTGTTTGTCACCTGCGGTATGGGCGGCGGAACCGGAACCGGTGCAGCTCCTGTGGTAGCTAAGATTGCAAAGGATATGGGGATTCTTACTGTTGGCGTAGTGACAAAGCCCTTCCGTTTTGAAGCCAAGACACGTATGAGCAATGCCCTGTCAGGTATCGAGCAGCTGAAGAACAGTGTCGATACCTTAATTGTGATTCCCAATGACAGGCTTCTTGAGATTGTGGACAGGCGTACCACCATGCCGGATGCCCTTAAGAAGGCGGATGAGGTGCTTCAGCAGGCTGTTCAGGGTATTACTGATTTGATTAATGTTCCAGGTCTGATTAACCTGGATTTTGCGGATGTACAGACTGTCATGATTGACAAGGGTATTGCACATATCGGTATCGGCAAGGCCAAGGGCGATGACAAGGCCATTGAGGCGGTTAAGCAGGCAGTATCCAGTCCTCTGTTAGAGACTACCATTGAGGGCGCAAGCCATGTTATCATCAATATTTCCGGCGATATCAGCCTGATTGAGGCTAACGAGGCTGCCAGCTACGTTCAGGAACTGGCAGGCGACGAGGCCAACATTATCTTTGGCGCTATGTTTGATGAGAATGCCCAGGATGAGGCTACCATCACTGTTATTGCAACCGGCCTGGACGAGCATGGAGCCAATGCTTCCGTGGCAAAGGCCATGACCGGATTTACCAGCTTTAAGACAAAGGTACCGGCAGCGGGAGCACCCGCCGGACAGCAGACACATGCGGCGGCGCCTGAGGCAGCGGCAACCGCATCCGTGCCTTATGCCAACCGTCCTGCATCCCAGGGATATACCACCCATGGCTATAACCCGGCTGGCGGCGGCCAGGGATACACCGCCCCTAAGTATAATCCTAACCAGGGATACTCCGCTGGCAGCAGCCAGAACTCCAATCCGAATCCTTCACCTGCACCAAGCCAGCCATTCAGGCCAGCTACCAATAAGGAGATGCAGATTAATATTCCGGATTTCCTGAAGAATAAGAGGTAAGACGGAACCATAATTGTGTTTTAGCTCCGGCTGTTGCGAGACAGCCGGATTTTTGCGTTTACAGACAGATGAGGCGTCTGCCGGATTTGCCAAAATAATCCGGAATAAAAAAGAATGCCGGGACTGTAGCTGATATAGTACGTTCCAACATTCATCATAAATTCAATTCTCTGTTATTCTCCGTTTTTTTCCTGCAAATCCAGCAGCAGGGCTACCAAATCATCCACTGCCTTTTTTGACCGTTCACTGAGTCTGCTGTATGACGCCATGATTTCATGACCAGGTGACTGGTTTGTCCCGGCTGTCCCGCAGTCCTGACCCGCAGTCCCATGGCCCTGCCTGTCTGCGTTATGGACGGGCTCTGTCTCCAGAAGAAAGCTGCCGGTGGTATTCAGAACCCAGGCCAGCTGCTTCAGCTTTGCCACATCCGGCTGGCGTTTGCCTGTTTCATATCCGCAGTAGGTGCTGGCTGTCAGGCCTAATGCATCTGCCACCTGCTGCTGCGTGTATCCCATTGAAATCCTGGCTTTTTTCAGTTGTTCGGAAAATCCCATCATTACACCTCGTTTTTGGGCCTGCCTTTGGTTGGCGTATCGTTAATTTATTGAGGAAAGACATTGACACAGTGGCATTTCGCTGATATTATGATTATATATTGGCAATTCGCCAATATAGTATAACCATATGCCACAGGGTGGCAGCTTACAGCCGTTTGCCCAGGCGCAGTTTCAGCGCTTTGACCGTGTCCAGAAGAAATAGCTGCTCATCCTCTGACAGTTCCTTGGCAATGTCATAGAGTTCTGCCAGCAGTTTCGTACTTTGAAGGGCCTGGCCGTCAGGTTCCATGCCTCCTGTGCCGTCAGTGAGCCATTCTTTATTGATTTTCAGTACCTGACAGATTGTATTGATGACAATGGCCTGCGGTTCTGTCTTGTTCTTTTCCAGGTTGAAAATGACTCCTCTGGATACGCCGATGGTCCGGGCGAGGGAATCCTGGGTATATCCCTTTTGTTTCCGTGCATAGTTGAGTCGTTCTCCCAATGTATTCATTTTCATCACCCCCGCAATCAGTATACAATGAGCAAAATTCATTGTCAATGATTTTTTGGCAGCATGGGCAGAGGAAAAATATAACATGTTTCATTGACAGTGAATTCCTTATCTGTTATAATTCATTAATAGAGCAAAAAGAAAGGAGGTATAACATTGACAATGCAAAAGGAAGAAGAACGACAGAACCGGATATTAAAGGAAATCATTGACAACGCAAAAGAACTTCCGGTGGAAAGCCAGAACCTGCTGCTGATACTAGCCAGGGGAATGGTGTTTACACGAAACTGTATGATGCGGCAGAATGCTGCGGACCAGCCGCGTATGCCGCCGGACGAGCATTCTGCCTGAACCATAAAACTATATAATGAAAAAGGAGAGATAAACGTATGAAAAAAAGACTGGTATCACTGTTTTTGGCGCTGACCATGACATGGGGGCTTACAGCCTGCTCCGGCGGTTCTTCTGCTCCGGCAACCCAGGCTCCTGCAGCCAAGGAGAAGGAAGAGGATTCCGGAACGGAAGGCGCCGGGACTCAGGACACGGCGGGACAGGAAACACAAAGCCAGGGTGCAAAGGGCGGCAAGGCAGGCTATACGCTGAATATTGGTTCTGCCATGAGCTCCACCAACCCGTCCAGCGTTGCCCTGCAGAGCTTTAAGAAGGCAGTGGAGGAGCGGACCGGCGGCGACCTGGCTGTCAACATATATACGGATTCAGCCCTGGGAGGCGAGGCCGACCTTTTGGAGCAGGTCACATCCGGTACGGTTGAGGGGATGATGCAGATGGGCGCAGCCAACTGGGAGCCCTATAACTCAGAAGTAAATGTGGCCCTTCTGCCGTTTCTCTTCACATCCCTGGACAATGCCAGAGATGCCTGGGCCGGTGAGTTCGGACAGGAGTTCTGCAGGAAACTTCTGGAACCTACGGGAGTGACCATCCTGTCTGTATGGGAATCCGGCTACCGTCACATGACCAATAACACCAGGCCCATTCTGGTTCCGGGGGATATTGGGGGCATCAAGTTCCGCACCAATGAGAACAGTATGAAGGTCAAGATGTATGAGGCGGTTGGAGGCTCGGCTGTCATCATGGCCTTTTCAGATGTGTATACGGGCCTTCAGAACAAGACAATTGACGGCCAGGAAAACCCTTTGGCAAACATCTACACCTCATCCCTCCAGGATGTGCAGACTTATTTGTCCCTGACCGGCCACATGTATGATGCTGCCCCGCTGGCAGTCAATACAGCATGGTTTGAAAGCCTTCCGGAAGAGTACCAGACCATACTGTTTGAGGAGGCTGACAATGCAAGGGAAGTGGACCTGCAGGAAAATGATGAGTCAAAATACCTGGAATTATTAAAAGAGGCAGGCATGGAAATTAATGAGGTGGATAAGGAAGCGTTCCAGAAAGCCATGTCAGGCATCTGGGAGGAGTTTGCTTCCCAGTATGAGGACGGACAGTACTGGATAGATTTGGCTGTATCCTTTAATAAATAGGTATCCGCGGTACCGGGGCATGGCTCCGTCCATGTCCTGGTCCTGCCGCGGAATGGTGTGAAAAAGAGGAGGGTAAGAAATGGTCCTGAAACTAATTGACAAGGTAAAATTCCTTCTGCGCATCCTGGGCTGCATCACGGTGTGTACCCTGACCATCATTATAGGAATACAGGTGGTGAACCGGTATGTGTTTGGAACTTCGTTTACGTGGGTGGAGGAACTGGCAGGTATGGCCATGGTCTACATTACCTATTTCGGCGCAGCCATGGCCACTATCAATAACAGCAACACGCGGATTGACTTTTTTATCCGCAAGCTTCCCGGACCGGTGTACCGCGGGTTTGAGATTCTGGATGACTGCATCTGCATTGCATTTCTTCTGGTAATCTGCCGCTATGCAGCCAAGCTGGTGGGCACCAATCTCCATGCCCTTTCCGCGGCCATGAAGATACCCCTTTCCGTCAACTATGCGGGTGTGCTGAGCGGCTGTGTGCTGATGATTGTTTTTTATTTGCTGCGCCTCTGGATTGATGTGGAGAAGTTCAGGGGAAGAAATATGGATTTTGCGGAGGAGGAGCTGAATCGATAATGAATACTGGATTGATTGTTTTATTTGTTGTGTTGGGAATCTGTCTGCTGATTGGATTGCCGGTGGCCTTTTCCATCGGTATCAGCTGTATGGCGCTGCTGACCGTCAATGGCTATCCCCCTTTGGATATTATTGTCCAGCGTATGGCCAGCGGCGCCAAATCGTTTAATATGATGGCCATGCCCATGTTCATCTTTGCCGGTTCCCTGATGGTATACGGCAGCACGCCCCGCCTCATGCGGTTTGCCAATATGATGCTGCGGAAAATGCCGGGCGGTCTGGGAGCCACGGCCCTTGCAGCCTGCGGATTCTTCGGCGCAGTATCAGGGTCCGGTGTGGCAAGCGCTGCAGCCATCGGAAAAATTATAGGCCCTGAGATGCTGGAGCAGAAATACCCGAGAGGACTGACCGTGGGTCTGATTGCGGCCGGAGGAACCATGGCCTGCATTATTCCTCCAAGCATTGTAATGGTGGTCTATGCATCCTCCTCCGGAGCATCGGTGGGAGATATGTTCCTGGCTGGTTTTGTACCGGGATTTATCTGTATCATGGCCCTTATAGGCCTCAATACCTTTTTTGCTATCAAAAGGGGCAACAAGGAGAGCGTTGAAAAGGCGGATTATACGGCAAAGGAGCGGCTAAAGATTACAGGTGACGCCCTGCTTCCTCTTTTGATGCCGGTTTTTGTGCTGGGCGGTGTGTTTTCAGGCATATGTACGGCAACAGAGGCGTCTGTGGTGGCTGTTATCTACTCCTTTATTCTGGCAGTATTCGTGTACCGGGAGCTGACCCTGCGGGAATTCTATAAGGTGGCGGCGGAAAGCGTTGTAACCACAGGCGTCATCATGCTGATTATTTCGGTTGCAACGCCCTTTGGATGGATTATGTCCATTCAGAATGTTCCCACGCTGTTTGCCGGCTGGCTGCTGTCCATCACGTCCAGTAAATTTTTAATCATGGCATTCATATTCCTGCTTCTCTTGCTGCTGGGTACCTTTATGGAGACAATGTGCATTATTATTCTGGTGACGCCCATTCTTCTCCCCATTGCCCAGACCCTGGGAATGGGAGTGGTCCACTACGGGGTTGCCATGCTGATGGCCCTGATGGTTGGCTCCCTGACACCGCCCCTGTCCGTGAACCTGTTTACGTCCTGCAGGGTGCTGAATGTAAAATACGACGAAGCTTTTCCGGATACCCTGTGGGTTATTCTGACCGTGACGGCCTGTGCCCTGCTTACCTTTGCGGTGCCCGGAATCACAGAGTTCCTGCCGGCAATTTTAAAGTAAGGAGTACCATATGGATGCAGATACAAGGGAAATGCTGGAACGGCTGGTGCATGCAGCCCGGCGGGCTTACATGAAAGGATTTGCCGCGGGAAGCGGAGGGAATGTAAGCATACGGGTGCAGGGAAGGGTATACATATCACCGGGCGGAATCTGTCTGGGAGATTTGGGGACTGAGGACATGATTGCCCTGGGAGCGGATGGGGAATCCCCGGCAGGCAGCCGGCGGCCGTCCAAAGAAGCCGGAATGCATCTGGCATGTTACAGGAGCCGGCCGGATATCCGCTGCCTGTTTCACCTGCACTCCCCTTATTCCATTGCAGCTGCCTGCCGCAGGCAGACGGATAAGCGTACGGCTGCGGGGATGCCTGCCTACACTCCGGGATATGCCATGCGTGTGGGTATCATTCCCGTGGTTCCCTATTACCGTCCGGGCAGCAGGGAGCTGGCCGCGGCTGTTTCTGAGGTGATTGGGCGGCGTGACAGCCTTTTACTGGCAAATCACGGCATGGTGGCGGCGGGTCAAAGCCCGGAGGCAGCGCTGGCCCTGGCGGAGGAGATTGAGGAGAATGCCCGCCTTGCGCTGCTTCTGGGGGACCAGGGGATTCCGCTGGATGCAGAACAGACAGAGGCGCTCATTGGGACGGAGGGAAGGGATGAGGGATAAGGACCTGCTGCTGGGAATTGATATAGGGACTACCGGAACAAAATGTTCCGTATATGATTTGAATGGGAAACGGGTGGCTTCTGCCTACAGGGAATATTCCATGATTCATCCCCGGCCCGGATGGACGGAACAGGACCCTTCCAGGTGGTGGGATGCAGTGTGCCGTAACCTGCAGGCCATATTCACAGGCCAGGGCATAGATAAAAACAGGATTGCAGCAGTGGGAACCAGCAGCACCAACGCAGTGGTCCTGGTGGACCGGCAGGGACAGCCTGTAAGCAATGCCATCAGCCTCCATGACCAGAGAAGCGGTGCCCAGGTGGAGTGGCTGAAGGAGAATATTGGGGAGGAGCGTATCCGCAGTCTGGCTGCAAACCGCATTGCCAACGGCTCCTTCTGTCTCCCGGCCCTCCGGTGGCTGGCTGAAAACCGGACGGAGCTGACACGGGAGGCATATAAGCTGATGGTGCCCTGCGGATATGTGATACATAAGCTCACCGGGGAGTTTACCATGAACCGGTCCCGTATGAGCCTGACTCTTATGGCAGATATCCGTACAGGCCGGTGGGATACGGATATTGCGGAACAGATTGGTCTGAGGGCAGAACTGCTGCCAAGGCCCTGCAGCTCCACGGAAATCGCAGGCACTGTAACGGAATGGGCGGCGTCCGTGACAGGGCTGGCGGCGGGAACGCCGGTTACAGGCGGCACCATTGACACGGTGGCAGCCACCATAGGAGCAGGGGCTGTGGAGGCAGGTGATTTTGCGCTGACCATAGGAAGCAGCGGAAGGCTGTGCAGCATTGGGGCGCAGCCCATGAAGGACCAAAGACTGCTGAACATATACGGGGCCTATGACGGGCAATATGTGATTGTCCAGTCCACCAACAATGCCTGCGTGTCCCTGCGCTGGTTCAGGGATACATTTGGGAAGGAAGCGGCCAGAGAGGCCCTGGCAGCCGGATGCGGCATATATACGTATCTGGACCGACTGGCAGCCGCTGCCCCGGCAGGAGCCGGAGGACTCATATGGCTGCCCTATCTGGCCGGAGAGCAGAGCCCTATCTGGGATACCCGGGCCAGAGGCGTGTTCTACGGAGCCGGACTGGAAAGTGATTACCGGGCATTTGTAAGGGCTGTCCTGGAGGGCGTGGCGTTTTCCCAGCGCCACTGCATGGAGGTGGTCCTGGACCAGTCAGACGGCCCGGATATCATACCTCTGGGAGGGGGAGCGGCCAACAGCCCGCTGTGGTGCCAGATATTTGCCGATGTGCTGGGGATACCTGTGGCCAGGCTCCGGTCCAATGAGACAGAGACCCTGGGCGATATCATCATTGCTGCCCAGGCAGCAGGCATCCCTGAGATTCCGCCGGACTTTGGCAAGGCGCTGGCAGCCGACGGTGAGGTATTTTGGCCGGATGCTGTCCGGGCTTCTGTATATGATGGGCAGTATCGGATTTACCGGGAGCTGTACCAGGCATTGAAGCCTGTATTTGCCGGAAGGACGGACCGATGGGGGCGGGAGGAACCAGACAGCAGTAAAAGGCAGCAGACCCAGGATACAGCAGGAGGAACGGAATGAAAGTATGTTATGAGGCAGCCGTGCCCGACGTGGCCATAGAGGCCAGGGTCTGGGGCGGAGGCCATAAGGAGGAGATGCCGGTATGAGAGAGGAACGAAAGGAGACACTGCAGAAGCTGTGCCTGACATTCCGCAATAAGCTGATTGACCTGCTGTACAGCATCCAGACAGGACATCCGGGAGGTTCCCTGTCCTGTACGGAGATATTGACAGCACTGTATTATGAACTGATGGATGTGGACCCCATGAACCCGGAAAAGGAGGACAGGGACCATCTGATTCTGTCAAAGGGGCATGGCGCTCCCATGCTTTATATTGTGCTGGCCCACAAAGGTTTCTTTCCTCTGGCGGAATTAAAGAACCTGCGCCAGACAGGAAGCATGCTCCAGGGCCATCCCTGTGTGCATAAGACGCCCGGGGTGGAGCTTTCCACCGGCCCGTTGGGCCTGGGATTATCCGCCGGGCTGGGAATGGCGCTGGGGGACGGGCTTAAGGGCTATGATTCCTATACGTACGTAGTTATGGGGGATGGGGAAATACAGGAGGGGTGCATATGGGAGGCAGCCATGTCAGCGGCCAAATTCAGGGCAGACCATCTGATAGGCATTCTGGATAACAACGGGGTACAGCTGGACGGTACGCTGGATGAAATCATGCCCATGGGGGATATAAAGGCCAAGTGGGAGGCCTTCGGATGGAATGTGATTCCCTGTGACGGCCATGATGTGGAGGACATCTGCCGGGCAGTGGAGGAAGCGAAGATGACGGCGGACAAGCCGTCCCTGATACTGGCAAAGACAGTAAAAGGAAAGGGAGTCTCCTTCATGGAGGGCAGGAATACCTGGCATGGAAAGGCCATTGGAGATCAGGAATACGCAAAGGCAAAAGCAGAACTGGGAGGTGACCGGTAATGGGAGAGATGACGGCAATCCGCGATGCCTACGGAGCAGCGTTTAAGGAATTAGGGGAACAGGATTCCAGGATAGTGGGACTGGAGGCGGACGTGGCTTCATCCACGAAAAGCGGTATATTCGGAAACGCATTTCCGGAGCGGTATTTTAATGTGGGAATCAGCGAGCTTAACATGGTATCCATGGCAGCCGGCCTTGCCAGGACAGGCTTCATACCTTTTGTAAATACCTTTGCCGTGTTTATGACCACCAGAGGGGCGGACCCCATTCAGAGCCTGATAGCCTATGACCATCTGAATGTAAAGCTGTGCGGCGCTTACTGCGGCCTGTCTGACTCCTACGACGGAGCCAGCCACCAGGCCATAACGGATATGGCATTTGTAAGGTCCGTACCCGGCATGACAGTCATTTCCACGGCAGATGCAGCGGAGACAAGGATGGCTGTGTTTGCCGCTGCAGCGCACCAGGGACCGGTCTACCTGCGCCTGAGCCGTGCTTGTGCGCCGGACTTTTACGGGGATGATATGAAATTCCGGATTGGAAAGGGCATCCGTGTAAGGGATGGCTCCGATGTGACCATCATCACCACGGGAACGGTTCTCCACCGCGCAATCCAGGCAGCCGCACGTTTGGAGGAAGAGGGAATCCGGGCAGCCGTGGTGGATATGCATACGGTAAAGCCCATTGACCAGGCTCTGATTCAGGAATGCGCAAAACAGACAGGAGCCATTGTGACAGTGGAGGAGCACAGTATTTACGGCGGCCTGGGAAGCGCGGTGGCAGAGGTGCTGGCAGAGCATTGCCCGGTTCCCATGGAACGGATGGGCGCAGTGGATTTTGCTGAGTCCGGAGATTATGAACAGCTGATGGAAAAATACGGATATGGCCCTGAATCCATTGCACAGCGGTGCAGGGATGTGATGAAGCGTAAGCAGGACAGCAGGACCCGCAGACTGCTTGAAAGGACCCGGCATCTCTTTTAGACGCCGCAGCAGATGTCTGGAACAGGGGAAACCTAGCAGGCAGTATACGGATTATGAAATAAGACATGAAAAAGTGTTAAGACATGAAAAAGTGTTGCCGGCAGCCGGAAAGCTGCCGCCATACCGGAGAATGGTGTGGCGGCGGCTTTCCGGCTTTTTGGGGACAAAAACGCCATATTTAGTATGCGGCTCGAATTTTGTCGATAAATATTGTACCTGTTATCGGTTATTTCGACAACATCCGCGCTTTGAAACCGCTATAATGGCTTTCAGAAAGTTTGCCAGGGAGGTGAGGCCGGACTGAGTGGTTTATACAGTATACATAGATGTGGTATTCGCGGTCAATACCATTATGGACATGATGGTTCTGACCATCTTAAACAGGGTTTTATCATACAGGACCACAAAGCGGCGTATTCTGGCCGGAGCTGTCATTGGCGGTATATGGTCCTGTGTGGTGAGCCTGGTTCCCGGTCTTCCGGCCGCAGTGGAGATATTGGGAACGTATGTGGCGGTGAGCAGCCTGATGGCAGTGGCCGCCTATCATCTGAAAAGCCCGAAAGAGGTGATTAAATCCGTTGCAGGCATTTACCTTGTATCTGTGGTTCTGGGCGGCGTGATGCTGGTACTCTATGAACACACCAGGGCAGGGTATTACGCATGGCTTCTGGTGGAGTCCGGACACGGAAAAAGGATTCCGGCCCTGGTCTGGATTTTGATGGTTGCAGGGGCGGCTGCCGCCTGTTATGGATTTTCAGGGGGGATAAAGGAATTAATCCGTTCCATGGCCCACAGGAAGGATTTGTGCAGGGTTACCATGATTTACGGTGAAAAGAAAGAGACAGTCACAGGGCTTATTGACACGGGCAACCGGCTGAGGGAGCCTGTGAGCAACCAGCCGGTCCATGTGGCGGCAGCCGGTCTTATGAAGCAGCTGTGTCCGGCGGTGAAGGGCGTGGTCTATGTGCCGTACCAGTCCGTGGGAACCAGCCGCGGAATCCTGCCGGCCGTGTTCATTGACCGGATGGAGATAGAGCAGGAGGGCGGCAGGTACAGCCTGGAGAAACCCTTGATAGCCATTACGAAGCAGGAACTTTCTCCCTCAGGGGAGTATCAAATCCTGATACAGAAAAGCGACTAAGGAACTTGAATAACACACAACGTACAGGAGGACATTTCCATGATTATAAAAGTATCCATACCAAACCGTTTCCAGTTAAAGACCATCCCCAGCTTCAGGACCGTACTGATGCCCAAGCAGGGGGAAGTGCATTATATAGGAGGCGCTGATATCCTGCCTGCCCCTCTGGAATCGGAAGAGGAGAGCCGGATGATAAGTCTTTTGGGAGGCGAGGATGACAAGGAGGCCAGGGCAGCCCTGATTGAGCATAACCTGAGGCTGGTAGTCTACATAGCGAAGAAATTCGACAACACCAGCGTGGGGGTGGAGGATTTGATTTCCATCGGCACCATTGGACTCATCAAAGCCATCAATACCTTTAAACCGGATAAGAACATCAAGCTGGCCACCTATGCGTCCAGATGCATTGAGAATGAGATTCTCATGTATCTCAGACGAAACAATAAGACGCGTCTGGAAGTGTCCATAGATGAACCTCTGAATGTGGATTGGGATGGAAATGAACTTCTGCTGTCAGATATTCTTGGAACGGATGAGGATGTGATTTACCATGATATTGAGGATGAGATAGAGAAGAGCCTGCTCAACAACGCCATCAGCCGCCTGAATCCAAGGGAACGGAAAATTGTGGAGCTCAGATACGGACTTACCAATGAGGATGGAGAGGAAATGACCCAGAAGGAAGTGGCAGACCTGTTGGGAATCTCACAATCCTATATATCCAGGCTGGAGAAGAAAATTATGAAAAGGCTTAAAAAAGAAATCGTCAGATTTGAGTAAGCATGGAAAGTCAGCGTAAAAGGCTGGCTTTTTTGCTGTCTGCATACTTGCCTAACAGCGAAAAATGCGATACATTGTTATCAGATGAATAATTAGAAAAAACGGGGCTGTTAATCCTGCGCTGAGGCGTATGGGGAAAACGGCCAGGGGGGTAGAAGCAGCGTGACCAAGGCACAGGCAAAAGAAGAGGTCTGTTTCAGGCTCAGTGAGCAGGAATATGAAGGATTTCTCAAATGGTATAAAAAAGACTTCTTAAAGGAAAAGGACCGGGGAAAGGTCTGGCCGGATATGTCGAATTTAAAGGAAGAATGCCATATTTCCATGGATGATAAGGTAATCCGCATACGGACGGGGAATACGGATTTATGGCTTCTGTATTCCGCTTTGACAGAGATTCACAGAAAGGACGGGCTGATTTTCTTTTTCGCCCAGAAGGAGTTCTGGGCCGTGCCGGAACGGGTACTGGGAGGAGAGCAGAAGGCGCAGCAGTGGTTCGGCTGCCTGACGGCAAAATGCAGAGAGGGAAGGGAGGCGCGGATTCCCTTGGCAGTTATGGAGGAGGGCTGCCGCAGGAGGACGGTTTTGTTTTGCAGTTACACCAGGACAGTGGACCAGTTTACAGATGCCTGCAGGGCCCTGGGCATGGGCCGTGGGAAAATGCAGAAGCTGCGGAGGGCGGCGCTGTTTCCCTACCGCTATGCTGGGGGACAGCTGCTGGCATTGGAAGAGGATGGAATCTGTGAATACGGTGAACGGTCCGTGGCCAGACATGCCTATGGTGATTTTGAACGGGCTGTTTATACGCCGGATAATGTTTATCTGATAAAAGGCTGCGGCGGAGAAGTCATTATACCCATGGCACCGCTGGAACAAATGGGCGGTATGGAGAGGCTTCTGGAGGTGTGCAATGAAAGAATCCCCGGAAATTCCCGGATTTTGAATCCGAAAAGGATACGCATACCGGCAGGAAAGAGAGCATGGGGGGAAGGAGACAATTCAGATGAAAGCGGGGGCGGAGGCAGGGAAACGGGAGAGCCAAAGGGCAGAAGAAGAGGCGGAAGGATATGGGCTATAGCAGGCGCTGCTATGGTGTTTGGACTGGCAGTGTGGGGGATAGGGGCAGCAGCGGGCAGCGGGGGGAATGAAATGGCGGCGACTGAGGCGCCTGGCACTGAGGCCCCAGGGATAGAAACAGAAGGAACCGGCCTTTTGATTACTGTTCCTGATGATACGGTTTTCGACCAGGCAGGCGCAGATGGGACCTTTGTATCCTCCGGCCTGTATTATAAAATCCGGCTCCCTCAGGAAGAGTGGAGCCAGCAGGGAAACCGTGATTTTGGGGATATCCTGGTTTCCCCATGGGGGTGTATTCTGGTCAGGGGATACAGGGAGCAGACAAGGCTTTTTGCAATGGCGGGAAGGGGTACTCCCAGGAACAGGGAGGAGTATATCCGCAGGATGCAGGGCGCGCAGCCGGCAGGGGACGATTCCATGCCGGAGGTATTGGAGTATACATACAGACAGGAGAAGGCAGATGAAGTTGTCCGAAAGGAGATACGGTATAAAGAAGATGGGAATTTAGGGCAGGTTTACGGAGACAGCGAATATGAGGCCGGGACATACAGGTATAGTGCGGAGCTCAGCGTGCTGGGACCGGATTATTTCTACACAGTAATGGTCCGCCCCAGGGAAGAAACGCCGGAATCCATCAAAGAAGCCAGACAAGCCCTTGATTCCTTCCGGATTCTGGATACCTCTGCTGGAATCTGCAAGAGAATGGAGGACGAGGTTTTTCACGGTTATTATGGAAAGAACTATGTCATGACTAATTGTCTGGTCCTTCTGGAAGAGGACATAAGTGCAGATGAAATCGGGGACTGTCTGGAGATGGTGAAGAAGATAGACACAGGATTTTTGGGGGCAAAAAGCGGGGATGCGCTGGCGGCCCGTTCAAAGGACAGCCACTGGCTGGGGATAGACAGCCAGAGCCTTCAGGAGAACTGTACCAGTGAGAACGCCAGAAAGGTGTCAAAGATTTTTAAGTCGGATGTTATTCTCTATGACGAATATGACGGGGATTTGCTGACAGTTGCCTACAGCGACAAAAATCAACGGCATGTGTACCGGCGGGCCGCTTCTTTTAATAAGGAAATCCTGGAATCAGAGTTCCAATGTTTCGGAAAGGAGCAGGAGTTCCCTGAGGACATGCTTCAATATATGGACCTGACCAAAGAAGAGGCAGAGGCAATATGGACAGACCCGGATGCGGTATTTCAGATGGACAAATGGTGTGAAATCGTCAGCCATATGACGAAGATGCCTGTTCCGGAAGAATTTATCGGCATAAGGGACTATAAGGATTTTAAGGAAAATTTTGAAATCATCCGGAGATAACGGGAGAAGGGGGACATAAGATGAAAACAGGTATGAAAACAGGTAAGAGAATAAGAGGGGGAATGGGAAAGATAACAGCAGCCGTCCTGCTGGCGGCACTTATGGGGGCGATGCCATTTTCCTCCTATGGTTTTGAGATGAGGGGAGAATACTACGAAATAAGCTGCCAGGAAGCAGGCGCCTTTATGTTTGACGGAACCACAATAAAGGCAGGGACCACAGGACAGCTGGTTCTGTCGAAGCTTGAGAGCAGCTGGGCTGCCGGGAGCTCCCTGAGGACAACGGATTTCAGCGTCCTGACAGCCAGGGTGGTACCGGGAGATAATGGATTGAATGTAATTGAATACACGGCAAAGGAGCCCGGCACAGCGCAGCTCATTGTGGTGGTGGAGAGCGGGGCAGCGGTAAACATGGGTGATTTTTACGTGGTTGCATCCGATGAGGCAGAGAGCCTGCCTTCCGGCTGGGTCCAGGAAGAAGGCCAGTGGAAATACAGGATGGGAAACGGCGCCTGTAAGTCGGACGGCTGGCTGGCGGACGGAGGGAAGTGGTACTATCTGGGTCAGGATGGCATCATGTATGCAAACCGCTGGCTCCAGGATGGAGAATGGTGGTATTATCTGGGAGCGGACGGAGCCATGGTGAAGGACAGCTATACCCCCGATGGGTACTGGGTCAATAACCAGGGCGTGTGGGAACCTTATCACAGGTAATGAAGGACAGACAAATAGGATGAACCAGAAAAATCAAAACGAGTGTGTGAAGAAAAGTCTGTAAAAGCTGATCTTCTATGATAATAACTGGGCTGAAAGTTCTTTCTTGGACCTTCAGTCCTTGTATTATATATAACAGCAACTACT
>NZ_JADNMD010000017.1:0-139194 GCF_015556325.1 Clostridium sp. 1001283B150225_161107_B6
TGGGGTCTTAGCTCAGCTGGGAGAGCATCTGCCTTACAAGCAGAGGGTCACAGGTTCGAGCCCTGTAGGCCCCATTTAAGTATTCTTTACAGAAAAGTGTATATACTAATTTAATAAGGGCGAATTCCCGAGTGGCCAAAGGGGACAGACTGTAAATCTGCTGGCAATGCCTTCGGTGGTTCGAATCCACCTTCGCCCATTTAAAATGTTGGTTGACAAAACATTTTAAAACATTTATAATTATATACTAGCGCGGGGTGGAGCAGTCTGGAAGCTCGTCGGGCTCATAACCCGAAGGTCGTAGGTTCAAATCCTGCCC
Organism: Clostridium sp. 1001283B150225_161107_B6; assembly: GCF_015556325.1. Classification (NCBI taxonomy): domain Bacteria; kingdom Bacillati; phylum Bacillota; class Clostridia; order Eubacteriales; family Clostridiaceae; genus Clostridium; species Clostridium sp. 1001283B150225_161107_B6. The sequence continues at coordinate 320 of NZ_JADNMD010000017.1, forward strand.
CCGCAATTTTTTTTGCAAAAACTTAAACCTTATGGGCGTGTAGCTCAGTCGGTAGAGCACTTGACTTTTAATCAAGTTGTCCCGGGTTCGAATCCCGGCACGCTCATCAGATGCCCAGATAGCTCAGTTGGTAGAGCAGAGGACTGAAAATCCTCGTGTCGTTGGTTCGATTCCGACTTTGGGCACTCAGCACTTATCCTTGACGGATGGGTGCTTTTTTGTTTTATTGTAAGATTTACTTCATTGTAAAAAGGCTGAAAGTCTGATAGTATAAATAATGTTTTAAGGTTTAAGTATACTACTAACAAAAGATACCAGGGGAAAATGAATGAGCAGACGGCGCAAAAAAAAGGATTCACCAATCAAGACTGTATTTTTGATTATCATGGCAGCTGTTATTATGACGGCGGCCGTGTATGTTGTTATGTCAGTGGTTGGGAAAATAAGGTCAGATTATAAAAATCTGGATTTCAGTACTGAGCAGAAGGAGATGCCTTCCATTACCATAGATACCAGGGAGGAACCAAAGCCAGGATGGAATGAGACTGATAATGGATGGATGTATTATCTGGATGAAGAAGAGTACGTGACGGCCCAGTGGAAGGATATAGAGGGGTTTCTGTATTACTTTGACAGCGACGGTATCATGGCCACCGGGGTATTAAAACAGGAGGGACAGACCTATACCTGCCACGACACAAAGGGCTATCTGAAGGACATCCAAATTGATTTGGACTACAAACCTGAGAGTACAGGAGAAAACCTGGACAGCCTGGTGAGGACCAATGCATTCTGGTGTTATCTGAGGGCGGAAGACACAGGACTGTTTAAGACCATCCTGTACCGCAAGACCGTAGAGAACAAGGTGGTGGTACTGGGAGGGGAGACGGCCCCGGAAAAGACCACAAGGAATTCTATGCGTGCTTACGGCGATTACGTATATTTCCTGCCTAAGGTAAAAGAAAGCCAGAAACAGGGCCTTTCCGAGGCTGAGAGGGGGCTTTGTGATAAGCTGTTTAGGATGAGGCCGGGAAGCGATACCAAGGAGCTGATTGCGGAGGATGTGGATGGGTATATGGTAATGGGGGATACAATCTATTACTCCCAGGCCGGGAAGATTTACAGTACCACCTCAGGCACCGAGGTGGCCACTGGGGAAGCCAGATATTCGGTGGTCATAAAGGATGGAAATTGTTATCTGGTAGATGACATGGGCAATCCTGCAGTGGCTGAAAGCGGCAGCAGTGTCAGCATTGGGGACCGTGTTTACCGGATTGAGGAAGACGGAAAGATAAAATATGTAAAACACGGTCAGGTAACCATAGGAGGAAAGACGTATTATCTGAGCGGCAGCGGAACAAAATCTTCTGTCAGTGTAAAGAGCGAAGGGAACGATACTGCCATTATCAGGGAAAACTATGGTGTACAGAGCTATTGCATTGTGGATAATCAGCTTTATTACAGCAGTTATGTGGATAAAGGTACGGGAGGAGAATGGTACAGCCAGATATTCAGGACGGATTTGAGAGGACAGAATAAACAGGCAGTGTCGGAGCGTTTCCCCGGTGTGATGCAGAATATGTACTACTACGAGGATGAGGGACAGATATTTGGGGAATACAATCCGGCTATCTGGAAACAGGCCTATGGGACAGCTGCTATTATATCAAGAGACGGGAATATTTATCAGATAAATGATACAGCCGCTCGGACCGGTAAGCATGTGGACGGAAATGATATGCTGGAAATCATTATGGCTAAGGATGGTAAGGTCATTTGCCTGTGGCATGATTGTGAGTGGGACAGAAACAGCGGAATAACCAGTATTCTGTGGAGCAAAGCCATTGAACTGGATGCCGGTGACAGGAGCCTGATTGATATGGTTCCTTCTGAAGAAACACAGGAGAGCAGTGAGGCCCAGGAGTCAGGGGACATTATTCAGCCAATTGAGACCATGCCCCCTTCCTCTTCGGAAACTGTTTCACCGGTGGAGCCTTCTGTGGATAATGACCCTGTAATCAGTACGGAAGGGCCTCATACGGAAACAGCTGCTCCCACGCTGCCGGCTCCGGCCCCTACCATTCCGCCGGTAACGGAACCGTCCGCAGAGGTGAAGATAGTGCCCCTGGGTTAAAATTGGATTAAGAGAAGTGTTACCTGTTAACGGGGTTCGTCCTCATCAAAATCTACTATCACATAAAAACCCCGTGAATTTTTACGGATGTCTTTTACAATTCCGTATTCAGACTTGATACGGTAACGGGCGGCGAAGCAGCCGGACATAGCTACAGCAGGGTCGATGATATAGCTGTAGCTGCTGGTTCCTTCCCGCTCGATTATTTTAACTTTATCGCCTTTGTTCACAAGGCCCTGGCGTTCCATCTTAAATTCAATGGTTCTCATTGATACCTGCTTCCTTTCCTACTTCATCACATACCATATTGATATAGTCAGATAAGGTGCTGTTCTGGCAGCCTACGATGTAGTGATTGCACCGGTTCACCGGAATCAGTATCTTATATGCTTTGCTGATGCCGATGGCCGTGGCCATGGCAGGCGTAATTTCCCCTAAAAGGGAATTCGCCATGACAATGCCGATAGGGCCGATGATGATATCTGCATCCTGGGCATTGACTATGGCCGGGTTTTCACCCGTAGCGCCATAGGTGGCGCCTGCTTTCAGCATGGCGGAGGTGGCAATGCTGTTTGTGCCGATGGCATATGTCTCCAGATTTGGGAAACGCTTTTTCAGCTGCTCGATGACTGACTTTCCCATTTTTCCGCCCTGCCCGTCTATGATGACAATTTTCATGGATTCACCTTCTTTTCTTTTGTGCTGTGGGTCAATGTTGATAAACCGTGTCTGACATGGAATTAAAATAGTTTACAGGGATATATTTTAACAGAAATGAGAGGGAAAGTAAATGTTATCCACAGACAGACGGTTTATATTGGTGGGATTGTGGATATCAGTGTATATATTACTAAATAGTCCAAAAAGGTTAAACTAGTCACCAAATAAAAACACTGCGGTGTAGTTATACTATACAGGGATATCCTAATAAAAAAAGAGGGGTAAGCCGGTCTTGACAAATCAGAGGCAGGTGTTATAATCTAGATTAGCAATAAGCAGCAAAGGCAATGAGGGAAACAGTAGTCAGTGGGAAGTATCCAGAGAGCAGGCCGGTTGGTGGAAAGGCCGCATACCAAAGACTGACGAAGACCAGTCCTGAGCCGCGTCAGGGATGTCCGCACAGGTGCTACAGCACAAAACGGATGGGAAATGGCGCCGTACTCCCGCGTTAAGGGATAAATGAGTGAAAATCAAGGTGGAACCGTGTGAATGCACCCTTGGACATATGAATATGTCCAGGGGTTTTTATTTTCCCGTTTTTTACAGGATTCCGGCGGCGGACATATTCAGTATGAAACGGATTCGGCGGAACAACCGGAATCAACTACAGCAGCCGGAATCATCACAGCAGGCTGATACCAAAGACATGGGACCGGAAAGGCCCGTGTAAAGAAAGGAGATTTGTATGAAAATCATTTTACCGGATGGAAGTGTACAGGAAGCAGAGGATGAGTTGAGGGCCATACGCCACACAGCATCCCATGTACTGGCACAGGCAGTGAAGAGATTGTATCCAGACACAAAGCTGGCCATTGGACCGGCCATTGATGACGGTTTTTACTATGATTTTGACAGGGAGGGAGGTTTCACTCCTGAGGACCTTGAAAAGTTAGAGGCGGAGATGACCAGGATTGTAAAGGAAAATCTGCCGGTTAAGCCCTTTGTACTGCCCAGGGCTGAGGCCATTAAGTTCATGGAGGAAAAGGGTGAGCCCTATAAGGTAGAGCTTATTGAGGACCTGCCGGAGGAGGAGACAATCAGCTTTTACCAGCAGGGAGAGTTTGTGGACCTGTGCGCAGGACCCCATATCATGTATACAAAGGGCGTAAAGGCATTTAAGCTTACAAGCATTGCAGGCGCCTACTGGAGAGGCAGTGAGAAGAATAAGATGCTGACCAGGATATACGGAACCGCCTTTGCCAACAAGACGGACCTGGAGAGCTATCTTACCATGATGGAAGAGGCAAAGAAGCGCGACCACAGGAAGCTGGGCAAGGAGCTGGGCCTGTTCATGTTTGCAGAGGAAGGACCCGGATTCCCATTCTTCCTTCCAAAAGGAATGACATTAAAGAATACCCTGATTGATTACTGGCGTGAGATTCACTACAGGGACGGATACCAGGAGGTTTCCACTCCCATTATCCTGAGCCGCAAGCTGTGGGAGAATTCAGGCCATTGGGACCATTACAAGGACAATATGTATACCACTGTAATTGATGAGGAGGACTATGCTGTCAAGCCGATGAACTGTCCGGGAGGAATGCTGGTTTATAAGAACCAGCCCCACTCTTACCGCGACCTGCCTTTAAAGGTGGGCGAGCTGGGACTGGTTCACCGTCATGAGAAGAGCGGACAGCTTCACGGTCTGATGCGCGTGCGCTGCTTTACCCAGGATGATGCCCATATCTTTATGAGGGATGACCAGATTGAGGACCAGATTAAGGGTGTAACAAAGCTGATTAATGAAGTGTATACACAGTTTGGCTTTGAGTATTTTGTGGAGCTGTCCACCAGGCCGGAGGATTCCATGGGGTCTGACGAGGATTGGGAGATGGCTACAAACGGCCTTAAGAAGGCGCTGGAGGATATGGGGCTTGATTATATTGTCAATGAAGGCGACGGCGCGTTCTACGGCCCCAAGATAGATTTCCACCTGAGGGATTCCCTGGGCAGGACATGGCAATGCGGCACCATCCAGCTGGATTTCCAGATGCCTCAGAGGTTTGACCTGGAATATACGGCTGAGGACGGCTCCAAGAAGCGTCCCATCATGATTCACCGTGTATGCTTTGGCTCCATTGAGCGTTTCATCGGTATTCTGATTGAGCATTTTGCAGGAAAGTTCCCGGTATGGCTGGCTCCTGTACAGGTTAAGGTAATTCCTGTTTCCGAGAAGTCCATGGATTATGCAACCGGGGTATATGAGAAGTTAAAGGCAGCCGGTATCCGCACAGAGCTGGACCACAAGGACGAGAAGGTGGGCTACAAGATTCGTCAGGCCCAGCTGGAAAAGGTTCCCTATATGCTGGTTCTGGGTGAAAAGGAAGCGGCAGAGGGCGCAATTACGGTGAGAAGCCGCGATAAGGGCGACCTGGGCGCTGCAGGACTGGATGATTTCATCGGAGATATTAAGAAGATGATTGAGACAAAAGAGAGATAAATAAGTCATTAAATAATCAAAAAATCACCTGCCCATTCGGTTCTTATGGGCAGGTGATTTTTTATGTCAGGCCTGTTTCAGCGATACGGCCACCTTTTTCTTTACAACAAAAGCAGCTGCAAGGGATACAACGGACATAACAAAGCCCATGAGGAAGGCTCTGGAATAGTCGCCCCCAACGTTCAGCTTAACAGCCGCATGGGGGCCGATTAATCCGGCGATACCGAACATCAGGATAAACTCTGCGACGCCTTCGAGGGTGCCCAGTGTGTGGCCGGTGTACATGGAGGCGGTTCGCCTCTTATGGAGACAATTACCCTTATGAGCCGTTATGATTTGGAGGAACTTAAGAAGATTGCCAAGTATCTGGCTGGTTTTGACGGGGTGGAGTGTCCAAGGTATGAGAGGGGGACGGCTACGCCGAGGGCAATGCTGGAGAAGTTTCAGAATACCCAGAGGTAAATGATTCCATAAGCCCAATACGGAGTACGGCAAAGGCGTTTAAGATATGGGTGTATCCGTATCTTAAACGCCTTTAAGCGTGTATGCGTATTGAAGGAAAGAAGTCTGTACCGGATACGCAGCTGATTCACGGCCGGCCGCAGCTTTACCGTATCAGAGTACCATCCGTCCCGACGGTCACAACCTGCCACGGTATAAACTTCCCGCTGGCCTGGAGTGCGCGTTTTGCGGCATTTTCAATACCGCCGCAGCATGGAACCTCCATGCGGACAATGGTGACATCCTTGATATCATTGAGACGGATGATTTCCGTCAGTTTTTCAGAGTAATCCACCATATCCAGCTTCGGGCATCCTATCAGGGTGATGCGTCCGGCTATAAAATCATTGTGGAAATTGCCATAAGCAAAGGCAGTGCAGTCAGCAGCTATCAAAAGGCGGGCATCCTTAAAATAAGGGGCCTGGACAGGAGCCAGTTTAATCTGCACAGGCCACTGGGTCAGCCGGCTCTCCATGGAAAGGTTTTTTTCCGTGGAAAGGCTTTCTGTGGAAACAGGGTTTTCCCTTGCTTCTCTGACCATGCGGGCTTTTACAGCTGCCTCGTCATAGGCAGCCGCCTCCCGTTCCTCAAAGGTAATGGCCCCTGTAGGGCAGGTGGGCAGACAGTCCCCGAGGCCGTCACAGTAATCATCCTTTAAAAGCCGGGCTTTTCCATCCACCATTCCGATGGCTCCTTCGTGACAGGCCGCAGCACATGCGCCGCATCCGTTGCACAGGTCTTCATTTATCTTAATAATTCTTCGAATCATTCCTTTATCCTCCTTGAAGCAAAACAGTGAATTGTTGTTATGCTGGAAGTATACTATGGAAAACCGAAAATGTATGTTGTTATGACAACATCTTATCTGCTGATTTTAACATATTTTTTAAAGCAGGCATGACAGCGGGAAAATGATGGCAATGGCCGGAAGAATATTTAAGACCTTGGTCCGCTTGATACCTGCAATTTTTAAACCCACTGCCAGGGTGATGATTCCCCCGCAGGCCTTAAAATTAGCCAGCATGGTGTCGAATACCCCGGTTCCGCTGAAGCAGAACAGGATTATCATTCTGATTAACACATCCATCTGCTGGTCATCCAGTGTCAGGGGAAGCCGTTCCTCCAGCCGGTGAAGCCCCTTTAGCAGGTTATCCTCCAGGTTCAGAAGTTCTCCTATGACAGTACCCGCAATAAGGGCCAGCACCACGGCAGACAGACTTTTTAACATGATAATAAGGCTGATTCCCATGGTAATGGCAGACAGGCCAAAGATATTGGGGAGAGCTTCCTTGTTTACTTTGCGGGTTCTTCTGTATCAAGATTCCGCTTCATTTTTAGATATAATTCCTGGAACAGTTCCATAAATTCCTGCACCTTTTCAGGCGGGATATCCCGGAATGTATCTTTTTCCAGTCTGGAAAATGCCTCTGTTACGTTCTGTCCCATCTCTTTCCCAATATCCGTCAGATAAATATAAAAGGAACGCCGGTCGCCATCCGCCCGTCTCCGCTCAATAAGGGATTTTGCTTCCATTCCATTGAGTACGGATGTGAGGGTGGCGGCCTCTATGTGACAGGCATCTGCAATCTCCTTCTGGTTTGCTCCATCATGTCCCATGAGATAGTCCAGGACCTTGGGCTGGCCGGATGTCAGGCCGGTATGGTGCAGCTGGGCCATAAGCTGTTTTAAATAGATGGCATGGCCTGACATTAACAGATAATGAAAATTCATGGATAAACGGACCGCCTTTCCAAATAGTTAGAATTCTAACTATTATAATTCTAACCATAGGCGGTGTCAACCGATTTCTGCGTCCCTGCTTTTCTGCGCTCCTGCGTCCCCCCTTTATTCTTCTGCGCCCCCATGTAATCCTTACAATCTTCTTAATTGTTATTATATATCAATATTAATTTATCGAATATCAATAAAAATATATTGAAAAATAATATAAACGGTGTTATATTCCAATTAAGGATTTCGAGTAAGGTAAAAGCCCTCCGGGGGGCATATAAGCAATACAGAAAGGCGGATTTTAGTATGAATATGCGTTTGGTAAGATTTACAAAAGGGCTTCTGGACATCATGTTTTATATGGGGATGGCTATAACAGCGGCGATTCCGGTTCTTTTTCACTATGTGGGCATGTATATTGAGACGTTCAGGACCTATTACGTGGTCCAGTGCATGCTATACATGGCCTCAGGGGTGCTGGCACTTTTGCTTGTGCTGGAGCTGCGGCGGATGTTTGCCACTGTGCTGGCAGACGACGCTTTTGTCATGGAAAATGCAGCGTCCTTAAAACGAATGGGAAAATGCAGCTTTCTCATAGCCATACTGTCGGTACTGCGTTTGTTTGTGGCATTTACCCCGGCCACGGCAGTGATTATTATTGTTTTCTCGATAGCAGGTCTTTTCTGTTTCGTGCTCTGTCTGGTATTCGAACAGGCAATCCGTTACAAGCAGGAAAATGACCTGACTATCTAGACAGGGAGGAATGACATGGGAATTGTAATCAATCTGGATGTAATGATGGCCAGGAGAAAAAAGGGTCTGAAGGAATTGTCTGCGGAAGTGGACATTACCATGGCAAACCTGTCTATCCTGAAAAATAATAAAGCAAAAGCAATCCGGTTTTCCACCCTGGAGGCTATCTGCAAAGCCCTGGACTGCCAGCCGGGTGATATATTAAGTTATGAGCCGGAGGAAGGAGAGAGTGAGAATGGATGATAAGATGTATTTGACGGCTGTGACACCCAGGGGAGCTGTAAGCGGCAGCGGGGACCGGACAGAGGAAAGGCTGGGTAAGCGTCTCCAGAGAATAGGAAGGGATTTTGGATTTTTCGGCCTTCTCAGTATTTTTTACGGCGTGTGCGCCAGTTTCTGCCTGTTTCGGAATCCCATGGGGATTACGGTCCCATTGTTCGTGGCAGCCACCTATGGGTCAGCATTCCTGATATTCAGGAAAATGGGAGTGGCCATTAAGAAGGATTCCCGGCTGCTGGCTGCTGTATCCCTGCTGATTGGACTTTCCACCTGTTTTACAGGGAATGTGACAGTTGGGTATTATATGAACCGGCTGGCCCTGATTCTTCTGTTTTGTATATTCATCCTTCACCAGTGCCATCAGGATAATAAATGGAATATAGGAAAATACATGGCTTCCATTGTTCTGTACCTGGCCCAGGCAGTGGGAATGGTATTTTATCCGTTCCGTCATTTAGGGGAATATATACAGTCCCTGAAGGATAAGCGGAGCCGGAATGTATTCCGGCTGCTGGCAGGCGCCTGCGCGGCAATACCGGCAGTCATATTCCTGTGCGTGCTTTTGTCAGGCGCGGACATGGTATTCAGGAACATGCTGGTGGTTGTTATCTCCAGGTTTCTGAATCCGGTCACCCTGTTTCTTGCGGCGCTTCAGACCATATTCTGGTCGCTGGCCATGTACTGCCTGATTTGCAGCGCCTATGGGGGAAGCATCAGTGACGGAATGGCCGATGTACGCAGGCATTCTCCCGTGGCAGCGGTCAGCTTTATGGCTATGGTGGGCATTGTTTACCTGGTATTCTGCGTCATCCAGATTGTGTACCTTTTTATGGGAAAGGGAAGTCTGCCTCTGGGAATGACGTATTCCCAGTATGCCAGACAGGGATTTTTCCAGCTGCTCTTTGTGGCTGTCCTGAATCTTGTGATGGTGCTTATGTGCCTTAAGTATTTTCGTGAACATGCCCTGTTAAATATTTTTTTGCTGTTGGTCAGCCTTTGTACCTATGTGATGCTGGCGTCTGCCGTGTACAGGATGGTGCTGTATGTACAGCAGTATCAGCTGACATTCCTCAGAATCCTGGTGCTGTGGTTCCTGGCCATGCTGTTTGTGCTGATGGCGGGGGTGGTAATTCTTATTTTTAATCACGATTTTCCTTTGTTCCGGTTCTGCCTGGCAGTAGTATCTTCCTTCTATCTTGTGTTAGCGTGGATGCGTCCGGACTATATAACAGCCCGTTATAATGTATCCCACAGAGACAACATTGCCAGGGAGGAGCAGAATGATTTTATGCGTCTTTCCACGGATGCTGCCCCTGCCCTGGAGGGAATGGCGGATTCTGAGATAAAGGAGCGCCTGCTGTCCTGGTATGCGGGAAGATATGAGGTATGGGATGACGGAGAACCAATGGGACTTCGGACCTGTAATTTTTCAGTTCTGAAAGCCAGGTCGTATCTCAGAAACCATTAAGACTGCAAGGAAACCGGCGCAGGAGGTTCATGCATGGTACAGGTATAAGCAGAAAACTCTGAGAATCACTCTATGAATCCAATGGTTTTTCATGTATACTATGAAAAGAAAAATGCGGATGATATGGAGTTGACAATATGAAAATAGCAGTCATGGGATACAGCGGTGCTGGCAAATCCACACTGGCTAAGAAACTGGGCAGACTCTACGACTGCCCGGTTCTGTATTTGGACAGAATACAATTCGAACCTGGATGGAAAGAGCGTGACAGGGAAGAGGCAAAGAGGATGGCGGAGACATTTCTGGATGAGAATCAGGATACAGGCTGGATTATTGACGGCAACTACGCGAAATTCTGCCAGGAACGCCGTCTGGAGGAAGCAGACCTGATTGTATTTATGGATTATACAAGGAGAATCTGCCTGTGGCAGGCTGTAAAACGGTATTTGGAGTACAGGGATAAAACCAGGGAGAGCATGGCGGAGGGCTGCCGTGAGAAAATGGACTGGGACTTCGTGAAATGGATTCTCCGGGATGGGCGGGATGAAGCCCACAGCCATCAGTCCATCATGGCCAGGTATCCCCATAAAACGCTGGTGGTCCGCAACCGGAAACAGTTAAAGGACAGTATGACCAGGCTCATATTGAGGAGCCGTGAGAGGACATTGGGATGAGACAGGAAGAGCTTCTTATAAACCGGCTGGCTGCATATGCAGGGTCAGATATGTATCCCTTCCACATGCCGGGACATAAGCGTATGCCGGGTCCCATGGACCGCTTTGTGAATCCCTGCACAGTGGATATAACGGAGATTGACGGGTTTGATAACCTTCACCACCCGGAGGGAATCTTAAGAGACTCCATGGATTGGGCGGCAGCCCTTTACGGGGCTGACCAGACCTATTATCTGATTAATGGAAGTACCAGCGGGATTCTGGCTGCTGTATGCGGAGCCGTACCCAGAGGCGGGAGAATCCTGGTGAGCAGGAACTGCCATAAATCCGTGTACCACGGAATCTGCCTGAATCAGCTTAAAGCCTCCTATGTTTATCCACAGGAGATAGAAGACTTGGGGATACAGGGAGGAATCACGGCAGAAGATGTGGACAGGATGCTTAAGCGGTATATGGACACACAGGCTGTCCTCATCGTATGCCCCACCTATGACGGAATTGTATCCGACATAGAGGCCATTGCCCAAATCGTCCACAGGGCAGGGCTTCCGCTGATTGTGGATGAAGCCCATGGCGCCCATTTCCGGTATGACGCCATGTTTCCGCCGTCTGCCCTGGACCTGGGAGCAGATGTGGTGATTCAGAGCGTGCACAAGACCCTTCCCAGCCTGACCCAGACAGCCCTGCTTCATATTAAGTGCAACCGGCCGGACGGCGGATGCTATGCTGACCGGGAGCGCATTGACCGTTATCTCCACATGGTACAGAGCAGCAGTCCCTCCTATGTGCTCATGGCCAGTATAGAGAACAGTATATTCCAGATGGAACATATGGATATGACGTCCTATGGGAGACAGCTGCACAAGCTGCGGACGAGGCTGGGCCAGATGAGGCATCTGCGTCTGGTGGATACAGGAATCATAGGACAGGCAGGAATCAGGGACCTGGATATCTCAAAAGTCGTGGTTTCAACCAGGGGAACGCACCTGGCTTCAGGGGAAGATGGTGATACCGGCTTTACAGGCGCCCGGCTGGACCACATTCTGCGCAGAGAATATCATCTGGAGATGGAAATGTGCGGGGCTGATTACGTGACAGCCATTACAACAGCCATGGACAGCGCCCAAGGCCTGGAGCGCCTGGGGGATGCATTGACCCGGATTGACGGCTGTCTGGCATCCGGCGGTTGGGATGCCCGCAGGGAAAACGGCAAAGGGCCTGTCACGGGAACGGATGATAAATCAGGCGGAGAGGATATGCACAGAGGCAGTGTATACAGTATGCGGTGTGACACGGCCATGTCCATGGGTGAGGCCATGGACAGAACTATGAAGTCCGTTGGTCTGGAGGACAGCGCAGGGTGTATTTCCGGGGAGTTTGTTTATATCTATCCGCCCGGCATACCCATTGTGGCTCCGGGGGAATGGATTAGCAGGCCCATCCTGGAAGTGATTCTGGAATACAGGGATAAGGGGCTACCGGTGCAGGGCCCTGCGAACCAGTCCCTCAGGACCATCCGCATAGTTGAGAAGGACTGACGGGATATCAGAAGAATGAAACAGAAAAAGGGACGGAACAGAGAGACTGAATGAGATAAGGAAGTACGGAGTAAATCATGGGAAAGATATTTTATGTTATGGGCAAGAGTGCCTCGGGAAAGGATACCATATATAAGAAGCTTCACAGCAGGATGCCGGAGCTTAAGACCGTTACCATGTATACCACCAGACCCATACGGGACGGGGAACAAAACGGAGTGGAGTATTTTTTTGTGGACCGTTCTTATCTGGAACAGTGCAGGCAGGATGGGATTTTGATTGAGTGCCGGACCTATGACACGGTTTACGGTCCATGGAGCTATTTTACAGCGGACGATGGGCAGATTGATTTGGAAACAGGAAATTATCTGATTATGGGGACATTGGAATCTTATGAGAAGATGCGTTCCTATTATGGAAAGGAAGCCCTTGTACCAATCTATATCCATGTAGAGGACGGACTGAGGCTGAGACGGGCCCTGGAGCGGGAGGAGCAGCAGACAATGCCCAAGTATAAAGAGATGTGCAGGCGTTTTCTGGCAGATGAGGAGGATTTCAGCCCCAGCCATCTGGAGCAGTGCAGCATTACAAAGCAGTATGAAAATGTGGTGCTGGAGGATTGCCTCAGGGAAATCATCCAGGAGATTGTGAGGATTTGCGGGGAAGGACGTTAGAGACTGGATGGGGTATAGGACGGTTGAGAGGGAGCTGTGGGGGACAGATGTTAGTCAGTATTTTAATGGATAAATTAAAGGAGTATGGGTATCAAATAACCTATATGGGACCGGATTCAGCTGAAGTTTACGCGGTGCAGATGCTGCCGCCCAGTTACAGGGAGACGGACAGTGAAATACTCTGCGTTGCCTCTTATGATGCATTGGAGGAAGCACCGTTGGCAGGCGGTTCCACAGGTATACCCTGTATACTTGCATCAGGGGAACATGGAGACCCGGAGCGTATTCTGGAGGCAGTTCAGAGCTGGTTGTTGGAGGATATCCGGCGCAATGACCATCTGGCAAAATTGCAGAAGGATATATCAGAGGGGTGCGGGATATGTGAGATTGTCCGGCATTGTTCTAAAATTATGGGAAATCCGGTTTTATTTGTGAACCATGCCCTTAATATTGTCTGCCAGTATCCTGAAACCGGGTTTGGGCGGGATTTTTCTGTGAGTGTGGCTGACCAGGTGGAACAATGGCGTAATACACTAGGAAAAGAAGACCGAAATAGAGCACACCATTGCCAAATCCGGCATGTTTTGTATAAAAATGAAGGGTATTATATATATGTTGAGAAAAAAGCTTCCGGCATTGATGATACCAGGAGTAAGGAATATCTGCAGCAGATTTGTTCTATGTTTGGTACAGCGACTCAAAAAAACGGGAGCGATAAAAAAGCGCAGATAAATGATATCCTTACAGGGTTTTTACAGAGAAGATTTGAATATCCGGAAAAAGAGAAAAAACGGCTGGAGCTTCTGGGCTGGAAAAAACATGAAAAATATACGGTGCTTGTGGTTGAGAATAAACTGGTTTCAGAAAGTGATATTGTGTGTCAGGAATTAAGTAAAATATTGAATACGGATATCTATTCTCAGGAATCATATTTTTCAGCAGTACTGAATACGGAAAAATACGTGGAATATACAGAACAGGATTTTCCGGTATTAAGAAGATATCTGGAAGATAAGGGGATGATTGGAATACTGAGCATGGGATTCTTTGATATTGAATATTGTGCGGTAAGGTTTGAACAAGCTATATCCTGTTTTGATTTTGTGGCAAAAGAAAATAAACCAGGGCTGCGTTACTATGGCAGATACCAGATGTCACACTTTATTAAAGTATTGAATAAGAATAATCAGATTGACCTGAAAAGTTTCTGCAGTCCTATTATTCTCCAGATTTATGAAATTGATAAGAGGCAGAAGACGGATTATCTGAGTACCTTGTTTACATATATATGTTCAGGACAGGCAATGAAATACTCAGCCGATGCCATGCATATTCATGTGAATACTATGTATATGCGTGTGAGTAAATTGAAGGATGAGTTTAAGATTGATTTTAATGATGCCCATATGCTCTATACTCTGCATAACTCGATTGTATTCTTACACCAGTACGACAGTTCTTGTCTGAAGGCATCCTATCCTTGCCTTAAATAATGCTGTTTTTATTCCAGGATAAAATGGTTCCGTTTAAATCCAATAATAATATAATAACATAAAGAATCAATGACATGCTGTAAAGGTCCTGAATCCAGACTTTACAGCATGTTTTTTTGCGTAATAATGCAAAATCATACCAATGGTGAGGGGGGATTATGTGTGTTTCACACAGTGAATATAAAACGTACATGGAGATAATCCACATTGTTGCCAGAGCCTGAAATCATTAAAATATTATATAGAAGCTTCTGAAATACGAAACCATCAGGAAAGGGGTTATATGCAATGAAATTAGAGATTGGTAATATCCATATCAGGGATATTTGCTTTGACAATAAGACATGGTATGGCAATGGTATACTGACTGTTAATAAGGAAGAGGCAATCGGAGTACTTAATAAGGACAATGCCTTAAAGAATATAGATTTAAAAATCGCCCGCCCCGGGGAAAGCATCCGCATACTTCCGGTAAAGGCGGCGGTGGAGCCCCGATACCGGCCGGATGGACGGTGTGTTTTTCCTGGATTTACTGGTGCTGCTGTTTCCTCCGGGGAAGGGATGGTATATGCTCTTAAAGATATGGCAGTCCTGGCCGTTGGTAAGCATTCCCTTCATGGAATGAATGGTTTAATTGACATGTCCGGACCTGGAGCAGATTTGTCCTATTTTTCAAAACTGGTAAATTTGGTTATTGTAGCTGAAAATGCCGACCCTGAAGAGGACAAGGTAGGATTGGAGAATATGAATTTTGTGAAAGCATCGTGTTATCTGGCAGAGTATCTGGGAACAACGCTTAAGGATGCAGAACCGGAAGACTGGGAACAGTTTGAACTGGAGGATGTTTCAGATAGGAATCTTCCGCGGGTGGCGTTCATCAACCAGCTGTGCAACATACCTGGTTGGATTAAGGGGGTCTCCTATTACGGTTATGATTTAACCGGGGTTCCCACAACAGTGGTGCGTCCTCTCGAATACCTGGATGGAGCACTTACCGGTGACAGTGGGGCCCTGCCGGGAAATGCGGAACGAACCACTTATTCATATCAGAATGCCCCTATCATTAAACGTCTTATTGCCGAGCATGGGAGGACCATAAACTTTATAGGCGTAATTCTGGCAGGGCATATTGAACCAATTGACCAGAAAATACAGTATGCCACCATAGTTGTCAGCCTGGCCCAGAGCCTTAGATGTGATGCAGTCATAAGCATGGAATCCCACTGCGGTAATGTTGATGTGGATTATATGATGACTCTGGCCGGATTAGAGGATGCGGGTATTAAAACAGTGGGAATTTTGGCGGAAAACAATGGGCGCGATGGACGAAACCCGGGAAAAACCTATACGGATGCCAAGGCGAATGCCATTGTTTCAACTGGGAATACCTGTGAGGTTTATGAACTTCCTCCCATGGATACGGTTTATGGAAACCTGGATTCCATAAAGAGCGACCCTTACTGGGGTGCGTGGAAAGATGACGCGGTCTATGGACCGTCCCTGAGGGAAGATGGCTCACTGATTGTGGATGCGCATTTATTCATGGACCATGATGGTCTGCTTGGCTGGTCTGATAAGACAGTCAAGGATTTTTAAGATAAAGGGGGTATTGCTTTGAAAAGAGTAATTGTTTACTTAAACCAGTTCTTTGGTCAGATTGGCGGCGAGGATATGGCGGACCATGAACCGGAACTGCGGGAGGGGCCGGTTGGACCGGCTGTGGCTCTGGAACAGCAGCTTAAAGATGCAAAGGTTTCTTACACTATAATCTGCGGGGACAATTACATGTCCAGCTATACAGAGAACGCGCTTGAAAGGGTTGGACAATTTTTAGCAGATAAGGAATTTGACTTGCTTGTGGCGGGACCTGCTTTTTTGGCAGGCCGCTATGGATTTAACTGCGGCGAAGTCTGCAAGTATGCAGGGGAGAGGTTCAAAGTGCCCACAATCACCAGTATGAATGAGAATAATCCTGGAGTAGAGCTGTACCATACATATACCTATATTATAAAAGGGCATTCCACTGCTGCCGGGATGCGGGGGGATATAGCCCCGATGGCCGGACTTGCCAATAAGATTCTGGCAGGTGAAGTGCTGCAGGGAGCAGAGGCAGAGGGCTATTTTGGCAGGGGTATTCGAAAGGAGGTTTTTGCAGACGGGCGTAAGAATGCAGCAGACCGTGCCGTGGACATGCTGCTGAAGAAGCTGAATGGAGAAAAATACCATACAGAGCTGCTTATAGCCAAAGAGGACAGGGTTGAACCTTTGGGACCGGTGGATGCCGGTAAGCTGAGGGTGGCATTTTTCACAACCGGAGGTCTCGTGCCTGCAGGCAATCCGGACCATCTTCCAGCAGGCGGGGCCACACACTGGGCGCGTTATGATATTGAAAATAAGGAGTTCCTTAAACAGGGGGACTACATATCGGTCCATGGAGGCTATAATACGGGTTATGCAGCTGAAGCCCCCATGGTGGTCGTGCCCTTAGATGCTCTCAGAAGGCATGAAAAGGAAGGTCATATGGGTTCTCTGCATCCCTATTATTATGTGACTGTGGGCAACCAGACTGCAAAGGGGGATGCCGTCCGGATGGCCCGTGAGATTGTGGATGTGATGAAAAAGGACGGGGTACAGGCAATCATAGCCGGCTCTACCTGAGGCACCTGTACTCGTTGCGGTGCAATGATGGTAAAAGAAATTGAAAAGTCAGGAATGCCGGTGGTACATATGGTGAACATGGTGCCTGTTGCTAAGGGAATTGGCAGCAACCGAATTGTGAAGACCTATGGGATTTCCTATCCCATGCATGACCCTGAAGCAACAGAGGAGGCACAGAGGGAGCAGCGCTATGAACTTGTTGGACGGGCTCTTAAGGCATTAAATACAGATATCAGGGAACAGACAGTGTTTGAATAAAGGTCAGGGGGTTTAAGATATGGAAACAAAAAATGGGGTCCAGAAAAAACATTACTATTACATAGTGACAGCAGCCTGTGGTATTTTGCTGGGAATCGTGTTCATGGGACAAGCCAGTCTGTATTCACCCATAGCGCCTTTTCTGCGTGAACGGTTTAGTCTCACATATACCCAGACTTCTATCATAGCCACTATGCAGAATCTTGCCAGTGTGGCAGCCACGTTAATGATTACCACGATTTATGACAATCTTGGCGTTCGCAGGGGACTTTTGATTCCCCTTGCGTGCGGTGTGGCGTCGGCTGTACTTTTCTGCATTGCCAATGGGTTTGTCATGATTTGTATAGCTGCTTCTTTAAGTTATTTCTGCTTTGGACTGGGAGGAATGATGCCGGCCTCCCTAATCATGAAGCGGTGGTTTGTCAAACGGCGCGGATTAATCCTCGGCCTGTGTTCCGCTGGTTCCGGGATTACCTCCATGCTTTTATCCGGATGGATTGCTTCGCGCGTTGCCACAAGGGGAATAGCGTCTGCTGAAACAGTCATTGCTGTATTCATTGGGGTGGGAGGACTTATCATTCTGCTGTTCATTCGCAATACACCAGAGGAAATGGGCCTTGCGGCATACGGAGAGGATGCCGGTGAGGGGGAGCCGGCAGCCAAAACGAAAAAAAAGGTACAGTATATTAATATTAAGCCGTTGAACCCAAAGGAAAAAATCATTATGTGTATTGCTGTGGTCTGCTGCGGATTTACTGGCTTTGGGGCAATACCTAACTTTACCCTGGCCGCTACTTCGCTGAATTATGACCCGGTGTTTGTGGGGGGACTTATTGGTATAACAGGGGCCCTGGCCATTGGGGGAAAACCATTTTATGGCGTTCTGGCTGACCTCATAGGCGCCCATAAGGCTAACTTTGTATACATGACAGGCGTGGCAGCAGCAGATTTTCTGCTGTTCATGACAAGGCCAGGCATGGATTTCTCGCTTTATATCGTGGTAATCATCTTTGGACTTGGCTGTTACGCCATTACTACGGTTGGTGTTCCGATTTGGACAGCAGATTTGTCCGGTACGGACAGTTATTCCAGGAACTTAAAGACATTCCAGACATGCAGCACCGTAGGCGGGCTGGTCAGCGCCCCCATTCCGGGAATCATTGCTGATGCCACAGGAAATTACGGAATATATTACCTGATGTTAGGCATATGCCTGATATTTGCTATGTTTACCATTGCATTTATGTATGGGAGACATACAAAGCGTGTTGTGGATAACCAGTAACCAATAATGATATAGATTTTAGGAATAATACTAAAGAGGAGGATGACCAGATGTCAGCAGAAGTCAGCAAAATAGCCAACAGTCCCTTATTGTGGGCGGTTACAGTTACTGCTATAGCCTTAGTTATTATACTTGCAGTTTTTTCATTAACTAAAAGCATTAAAGTGGCAAAACATATTGGAATTACAAAGGAACAGGTGAACATTGCCATTAAAACATCCTGCCTTTCGTCCATCGGCCCCTCTTTGGTAATCATGGTCGGTATGATTTCACTGCTGGTTGTAGTGGGAGCACCAACTGCCATGATGAGGCTTTCTGTGGTGGGAAATGTAAACTATGAACTTCAGGGCGTGGGGCTGGCTGCGGATGCTTTTGGCACCACAGCCAGTGCAGCCAATCTAACTCCTGAGATTTTTCAGACAGCCGTTTTCCTGATGGCGTTCGGCTGCGTGGGTTATCTGATTGTCCCCATTATTTTTTGTAACTCCTTTGAAAAAGTTCTGGATAAGATAAACGGTGGTGGAAGGAATAAAAAGATGTCCACAATGGTATCGGCTGCTGCGATTCTGGGCTGTTATGCGTATGTGGATGCGCCGTACATACTCAGAATGAATGACACCACCATTGCCATGATAGCAGGATTTGGATGCATGCTTCTTATATCTGCAGTCCAAAAGAGAACCCGAAAGAAATGGCTTTTGGAATGGGGAATGCTAATAGCTATGTTTTTTGGCATGCTTGCAGGAAACATTATATAAGAGGGGAGACAGGCTGATGAATGAGAATATTTATAAAAATGAATATCTGCCGTCAATCGTAAAAATAGGACGCTTGATATTGTCGGTGTCCCTGGTAGTATTTTTCGTACCTTTCCTGGTGAGCTGGTTTGTCTATGGAATCCAGCCAAATTGGGGAGCTATCGTGCAGGGGGTTGTGGCATGGGTCATCATGAATGCCCCATGGTGGCTGTCGGAGCCTATCTCTTATTTCCCGGTTTTAGGAGTGGCCGGTACATTCATATCCTTTTTGTCGGGCAACGGTTCCAATATGAGAATGCCGTGTGCAATTGCCTCACAAAAGGCTTCTGGTGTGCTTCCGGGAACTATTCAAGGCTCTATTATATCCACCATTGGGATATCTGTTTCCGTGTTTGTCAATATTGGCATCCTTGCATTGGGCGTACTTTTAGGACAGGCTGTGCTCTCAGCACTGCCGCCATCTGTGACAGAAGCACTTAACTTCCTGCTGCCTGCCCTGTACGGTTGTGTGTTTGCCCAATTCTTGTCAAGCAATAAGAAAAGCGGAGTTACGGCTATGATATTGGCCATTGGTACTGTGCTGCTGTATAACAATGTGTTGAGCTTCCTGCCAAGCATCGTCAAAATGCTGGTTCCCATATTCGGGACCATGCTGGTTGCCTTTTTCTTGGCAAAAAATGAATCTGATGAACCGGCAGACTCAGAAAAATAAGGATGAGGAAAAAGGATATGAGTGATAAGAAGATGAACACCTGGATTGCCCGGTGGTTTGAGGATAATGGAAGCCGGGTAAAGGAGCTAATGCACGATTTATGGTTGCACCCCGAGACCTCCCTCAATGAGTATTATGCTTGTCAGGCTGTGACTGAATTTGCTATGGCCCATGGATTTACATATATCGAAAATCATGCAGCCCAGGACTGGGATAATCCACAGGCCCGTCCAAATACACTAATTGCCAGATGGGGAGAGGGACACCCTGTTATAGGAATTGTGGGAGAGCTGGATGCTCTGCCTGGACTAGGCCAGGAAAACAGTCCGGAGCAGTCCATTGTCCCCGGTCCCGGACATGGGTGCGGTCATAATCTGATGGCCGGAGGAGCTGCCGGTGCAGCCGCAGCCCTTAAATTCGCCATGGAAAAAGAAAATCTTTCCGGTACCGTATATCTAATAGAATCGCCGGCTGAAGAGATTGGGGTAGGTAAGGCATATCTTTCCAAACATGGTGTGTTTTCCAAATTGGATATGGCACTCATGTGGCATCCCATGCGTGGAAAGCTGGATTTCTCTCCGGTATCGCAGCAGGTGGCATTCCGGGTACAGTTTGAATTCCATGGAAAATCCACACATGCCGCCGGAGACCCATGGAATGGGCGCAGTGCACTGGATGCGGTTCAATTAATGAACATTGGCTGTGAATTCCTGAGAGAACATAAAAAACCGGATACATGGATGCACTATTGTATCACAAACGGCGGAACGGCACCCAATGTAGTACCTGATTATGCGTCATCCATATATCAATTCCGCGCCATGGACAACTACAATTCTGCAAAAGAGCTGTTTGAAAGGGCAGTCAAGGTGGCCCGGGGAGCAGCTCTCATGACTGAGACGGAAATGGCATTTAAGGTTTTATCCGTGATTCCGCAGTTCTACTATAACTTACCGCTTTGCCAGCATATGGTACAGGCAGCTGGTAAGATTCCAGCTTTGGATTATACAAAGGAGGAAATGGAGCTGGCGCGGAAACACTATCACAACTTGTTTGGAAAAGAGGCATCAGAGGACGACGGGGAAGTTATGCCCATGGAGTATCTTCCGTTTAATACTGATAAGCTGGGAATCTCAAATTGCACGGATGCAGCTGACATGACATATTTCTGTCCCACCATTCATTGCCAGGGATTAGGACGGGTACAGGACTCCACCGGACACACTTGGAGTACCACCTTTGTTTCCGGTAACAGTCTTGGAGAAAAAGCAGGTCTATATGCATATGAAATTATTGCCCAGGCTGCATATGAAGTCATGGCACAACCAGAACTCGTAAAAGAGTTCTGGGATGCCCATAGAAAGATGAACATCCCAGAACACAAGGATTGGATTTAGGTGCAAAATTTAATATTGTAAAAAGTTTTCTCAAAGGGCTGTCTATGTAAGGAGACGGTATACTTCCAAGGCCTCAGATACTGTGCACCGGCTTCTGAGGCCTTCCGGTCTGGGGATTCTCCAGATTATATTCATTAATCTTATTAAACAGCTGCCTGGCGCTGATGCCCAGCTTGTAGGCGGTAGCTGATATGTTCCATCCCATCTGGTTCAGGACCCACTGCAGATACTCTTTTTCACTGCGCCGTTTAAATTCGCGCCAGGGCACAATGCCGGCCTGGGTGAAGGAGCTGGATGGAGTGTCATCATCTGTTGTCTTCAGGTTATAGAGAATCGGGATGCCTTCCGTGGTAATGACATGGTTCTTGGAAAGAACCACCATTCTGTCCACATGGTTTCTCAGTTCCCTGATATTGCCCGGATAATCATAGTTAATAAGGAAGTCCCAGGCTTTCTCGTCAATGCGGTCGATTCTGATTTGATTCACTCTCTGGGATTCCTCCAGGAAGAAGTGAATCATGTCCACCAGGTCCTCCTTCCTTTCCTTGAGGGCGGGGATGCGGATGACAATGGTACTGATACGGTAAAAGAAGTCCTCCCGGAAGGTGCTGTTGCGCACCTTGGCTACCAGGTCGCGGTTGGTGGCTGTAATGAGCCGGAAATCCAGCTGTTTGCTGTTGTTGCCGCCGATTCGTTCAATTCTCTTTGTCTCAATGGCCCGCAGCAGCTTTACCTGGGTGGTCAGGTTGATGTCGCCCACCTCGTCTAAGAACAGGGTGCCTTTATCCGCCAGCTCAAACTTTCCGGCCCGCCCCTTGATGGCGCCTGTAAATGCGCCCTGCTCATGGCCGAACAGCTCTGCCTCCAGAAGGGACTCCGTGTAGGCATTACAGTTGACTGCTATGAGCGGCATGTCGGAACGGCGGCTGCAGGCATGGATGTACTGGGCAGCCACATCCTTGCCGGAACCGGATTCACCGATGAGGAGGACGTTTACATTGGATGCTGCCACACGTTCACAGTCTTCCAATGCCCTCCGGTAGGCAGGGGATTTTGTGTTGAAAAAAAACTTTTTTTTCATATCGTTTTCGTCCATAATCGGGTCTCCTGTGGTTAGATTTTTAAATTTTATTAATTATGCATAAAATTGAGAAAAAATTAACATGAAAATTGTAAAAGAAGGGAAAAATGGATGCCAAAAATAAAAAGAATCCCTCCCTACCCCCTATTATAACTGAAATTTATTTCACTATCAAGAAAAATAGTTCACGAAAAAAAGAAATTTTAAAAAAGTCAGAAGTTAAAAGAATGACAAAATAGACAATATAGAAAACCTATAAAGGACGGAAAAGCAATAGAAAAAATGAATTTCCATTGGTTAAAAGGTAAAAAATAAAAAAAAATCCCACTTTAGAAAAAGTTGGCACGATAATTGCTCTATTATTATGTGGAATGGAATCCTATGCCTAATAAATAAGAAAGATTCAAAGGGTGAAACATCATGTACATCGTAGTTACAAACAACGTGAAGTGCAGGGACAAGTATCAGGACAAATTAAAAGTGGACTTCCTGGAAAATGGTTCCTACATTGATGTGTTAATCAGGGTGAGAAACTATATACATAAAGGTTATCGCCTGGAAACCCATCCTATGGCAGGGAGCCTGAAGCCTAACCAGATTCCTTACAAGACAATCATAATTTCCGACTCTGAGGTTGAAAGAGAAGAATTTTACCAGTTTGAGATGGTGATGGAGAACAGTATTCAGTCCTGCGAGAAATTCATGAAGGACAGAAGAACTCCTGATTGGCCGGAAAATATACTGGAAGACTTCAGGGACGTGGATTTATCATTGATTGAAGGAGCTGTAAAAAAAATAATATACAAGGAGGAGTGATTAGATGAAACTTGAGTTGGGGTGCGTTCAGATTAACGACATTCAGTTTGCATCGGAATCAAAAGTGGAAAACGGAACTATTTATGTTAATGCAGAAGAGTTGAAGGCACTTTTGTTGGAAGATGAAAACCTGAAGTCTGTTGAGCTGGAGATTGCAAGACCAGGAGAGAGTGTCCGTATCATGCCAGTAAAGGACGTGATTGAGCCACGTGTAAAAGTCAACGGAGGTGGAAACTTATTCCCAGGCGTTATTTCCAAGGTGGAGACAGTGGGAAGCGGAAGGACCAACGTGTTAAAGGGTTCCGCAGTTGTTACCACAGGTAAGATTGTCGGCTTCCAGGAAGGTATCATCGATATGTGCGGCGAGGGAGCTAAGTACACACCATTCTCCCAGTTAAACAACCTGGTTGTTGTATGCGAGCCAATCGACGGACTTGCAAAGCATGCTCATGAGAAGGCTGTCAGATTTGCAGGCCTGAAGGCTGCTGATTACATCGGCAAGCTGGCCAAGGACGTAGAGCCTGATGAAGTTAAAGTATATGAGACCTGTTCCGTAAAAGAGGGAATTGAGAAATATCCTGAGCTTCCAAGAGTAGCTTACGTACTGATGCTTCAGAGCCAGGGCCTGATGCATGATACATATGTATACGGCGTAGATATGAAGCAGTCCTTACCAACTATCTTAAACCCAACCGAATTAATGGACGGCGCTATCTTAAGCGGTAACTGCGTATCTGCATGCGACAAGAATACAACCTATCATCACCTTAATAACCCTGTTATTGCAGACTTATTTGAACAGCACGGAAAGACCCTGAACTTTGTAGGTGTAATCATCACCAACGAGAACGTATACCTTGCTGACAAGATGCGTTCTTCTGACTGGACATCCAAGCTTTGCGAGTTCTTAGGCGTTGACGGCGCTATCGTTTCCCAGGAGGGCTTCGGTAACCCTGATACTGACCTTATCATGAACTGCAAGAAGATTGAAGGAAAAGGCGTTAAGACTGTTATCATCACCGATGAGTACGCAGGCCGCGACGGCGCTTCCCAGTCCTTGGCAGATGCAGATGCAAGCGCTAATGCTGTTGTTACAGGCGGAAACGCAAACATGGTCATCAACTTACCGGCAATGGACAAAGTTATCGGCTATCCTGAGGTTGCTGATATCATTGCAGGCGGATTCGACGGAAGCTTACAGAAAGACGGTTCCATTGTTGCTGAGCTTCAGGTTATCACAGGAGCAACAAACGAGATGGGCTTCAATAAATTAAGTGCCAGATAGGAGGATAAGATGTCAAAGTTAAGAATTGTTCATTATATTAACCAGTTCTTCGCTAACATCGGCGGCGAGGAAAAGGCTGATTACCAGCCAGAATTAAGAGAAGGCATTGTAGGCCCTGGTATGGCGTTCAACCAGGCATTCGGAGAAGAGGCAGAAATCGTAGCTACCGTTATCTGCGGCGACTCTTACTTCAACGAGAACGTTGAAGCTGCTAAGAAGACCATTCTGGATATGATTAGCAGCCAGAAGCCAGACGCAGTTATCTGCGGACCGGCATTCAATGCAGGACGTTACGGCGTTGCCTGCGGTACCGTTGCACTGGCAGTTAAGGAAGAGTTAAACCTTCCGGTCCTGACTGGTATGTACAAAGAGAACCCGGGCGCTGATATGTACAAGACAAAAGTATATATCGTTGAGACAAAGAACAGCGCAGCCGGCATGAGAAGTGCTGTTGCTACCATGGCTCCTCTGGCACTTAAGCTTGCCAAGGGTGAGAAGCTTGGCTCCTCCAAGGAAGAGGGCTATATGCCGAACGGCATCCGTGTCAACTTCTTTGAGGACAAGAGAGGCTCCCAGAGAGCTGTTGAGATGCTGGTTAAGAAGCTGGCCGGCAAGGAATTCACAACCGAGTTCCCAATGCCTGACTTCGACAGGGTAGAACCAAATCCGGCTGTTAAGGATATGGCTCATGCAAAAATCGCTCTGGTTACCTCCGGCGGTATCGTACCAAAGGGCAACCCGGACCACATCGAGTCCTCCAGTGCTTCCAAGTACGGCAAATATGACATCGATGGTGTCATGGACCTGACAGAAGCTACATATGAGACTGCTCACGGCGGATACGACCCAGTATATGCCAATGAAGATTCAGACAGAGTCCTTCCTGTTGACGTTTTAAGAGAATTTGAAAAAGAAGGAAAAATCGGCAGCCTGCACAGATATTTCTATACGACAGTTGGTAACGGTACATCCGTAGCTAACTCCAAGAGATTTGCTGCAGAGTTTGCACAGGAGCTGAGGAATGACGGGGTAGATGCGGTCATTCTGACCTCTACCTGAGGTACCTGTACACGTTGCGGTGCAACGATGGTAAAAGAAATTGAAAGAGCAGGAATCCCTGTAGTTCATATTGCAACTGTAGTTCCGATTTCACTGACAGTAGGAGCTAACCGTATTGTTCCTGCTATCGCTATTCCTCATCCTCTTGGAAATCCGGCTCTGACCTTGGAAGAAGAGAAGGATATCAGAAGGAGAATACTTACTAAGGCTCTGACAGCACTGGAGACCCCGGTTACAGAGCAGACTGTATTTGAGTAAACCGAAGCTAGACATCCGTAAAAAAGAACTTTGCCGGTCCTTCCAATGGTGCCTAAAGTTACCATGGTATGATTCAACAACGTTCTGAAAATGGTGTAATTGCACAAAAAAGAGTTTGCATTCCGTCAGATTAATGATAAAATATTATTTGAAGCGGCATTTTGCAAACCCTGAAATTCAATTGATGTGTAAGGAGATATTCTGATGGACAAGATTTATGATGTCATCATTCTGGGTGCAGGTCCTGGCGGACTTGCAGCCGGAATCTATGCGGGAAGAGCGCGTCTGGATACGCTGCTCATTGAAAAAGGAAAAGACGGCGGACAGATTGCCATCACGGACGAGATTGAGAATTATCCCGGACAGATGGTAGACGGCGAGAGCGGTCCTTCCCTGATTGAAAGAATGACCAAGCAGGTCGAGAAGTTCGGTGCTGAGCGTGTCAGCGATACCATTGTCAGCGTTGATATCGAAGGCCCGGTAAAGACACTGGTTGGCAGCAACGGAACTTATAAGGCACGTACCCTGATTATCGCTACCGGCGCTTTCCCAAGGCCAATCGGCTGCAAGGGCGAGGGCGAGTTCATGGGCAAGGGCGTTTCCTACTGTGCAACCTGCGATGCTTCCTTCTTCGAGGATTTGGAAGTATTCGTGGTTGGCGGCGGCGATTCTGCTGTTGAGGAAGCCATGTACCTGACTAAGTTTGCAAGAAAAGTTACTGTCATCCATCGCCGTGATGAACTGCGTGCAGCAAAATCCATTCAGGAGCGCGCGTTCAAGAATCCTAAGCTGTTCTTCATGTGGGATACAGTTGTGGAAGAGCTTCACGGAGACGGCATCCTTTCCGGCATGACTGTTAAGAATGTTAAGACAGGTGAGCTTACAAGAATCGATGCAGACGAGGACGACGGCCTGTTCGGCGTATTCGGCTTCATCGGATACAACCCAAGAAGCGAACTGTTCGAAGGCAAGTTAGAGATGGACCGCGGATATATCAAGACCGACGAAGACATGCATACCAGTGTGGAAGGCGTGTACGCAGTTGGCGATATCCGTGTAAAGAGCTTAAGACAGGTTGTTACTGCTGCTGCTGACGGAGCAATCGCTTCCATGCAGGTTGAGAGATGGCTGGCAGAGCAGAAATAAGTGATTCATAGTTGAGAAAGGAAGGTAATACCAATGGTAGATTTAACCAAGGACAATTTTGAAGAAGAAGTATTGAAGGCTGAAGGCACAGTACTGGTTGACTTCTACGGTGATGGATGTGTACCATGCCAGGCTCTTATGCCACATATCCATGCTATGGAGGGTGATTACGGCGATAAGATTAAATTCACCTCTTTAAACACCACCAAGGCACGTCGTCTGGCAATCGGACAGAAGATTCTTGGTCTTCCTGTTATCGCTATCTACAAGGGCGGCGAGAAGGTTGCCGAGTGCGTTAAGGACGATGCAACTGTTGAGAACATCAAGGCTATGATTGAGGCTAACTTATAATTTGTCCTCAGACAACCGCATTATTTTACTAGCAACCGTCAATACTGACGTTTGTCTATATTATGGCGCCGGGCATACGCCCGGCAGCCAAATTAAATACCAAAAATAAAATAAGGAGGAAAACGGATATGGCAATTTTGAAAGACAAAAAAGTCATCATCATCGGAGACCGTGACGGTATTCCGGGACCAGCCATAGAAGAATGCGTAAAGACCGCAGGCGCCGAAGTTGTATATTCTTCAACTGAGTGCTTCGTCTGAACGGCCGCTGGTGCTATGGATCTGGAAAATCAGAAGA
The DNA here is from genome assembly GCF_015556325.1 of Clostridium sp. 1001283B150225_161107_B6. NCBI lineage: Bacteria > Bacillati > Bacillota > Clostridia > Eubacteriales > Clostridiaceae > Clostridium > Clostridium sp. 1001283B150225_161107_B6. Next base: position 28,086 of record NZ_JADNMD010000017.1, read on the forward strand.
GAGTTAAAGATTTCGCTGAGCAGTACGGCGCTGAGAACATTGTAGTTGTTCTTGGAGCAGCAGAGGGTGAGGCAGCTGGTTTAGCTGCAGAAACCGTTACAGCAGGCGATCCTACTTTTGCAGGTCCTCTAGCAGGAGTCCAGTTGGGACTAAGTGTATTCCATGTTTGTGAGAACGAAATCAAAGATGAGGTTGACAGCAGCGTTTATGACGACCAGATTAGTATGATGGAGATGGTTATGGACGTTGATGACATCGCTAAGGAGATGTCTTCCATCAGAGAGCAGTATTGCAAATATTTATAATTAAAATGTAATTCCCCTGGAGGCTCTTCATGGGGTCTCCGGGGGTTTTGTGCAATAAAGGGGTTTTATTGTGCAACTATGCTAGTACTGCATTGCGCAAGTTCCAGTATGGTACATAGCTGTAATCCGCATCAGCAGCGCGGAGACAGCCGCGGACTGAGACTTGCGCAACGCAGTACTAGATGTCATAAATTATGGTGAGGTGAAGGAATGAACGGTTATGCAGTTTTAAAGGGTGCCAGCTATACATTGGCGGTTACACCTGATATGGTTATTCACAATGGTACAACACAGACAACAGAGATGATTGTTAATCCTGAGTCAGAATATTTGAAGGAACTTCCAAGTCATTTGAGGAGTTTTGAGGATGCCGTTAACTATATGCCGAACCAGGTATATATTGGCAATGAAAAGCCACAGAAGATGGCTGAGGTTGGATTCCCCTGGTATGATAAATTGATGGAGGGAGCCAGCAAAGAAGGTAAGTACGGCGAAATCATGCCGGAAGATGAATTTTACGGTCTGATTCAGATTTGTGACGTATTTGATTTGGTTAAACTGGAAAAGGGATTTGCAGCTGATGTTAAGGCTAAGCTGTCTGCTCATCACATGTTTACAGACGAGCATGTAGCGGTTCTTGATAAGAACAGCGAGACAACAGAAGAAGAAATCGCTGCCCTGGTAAATGACGAGCATGCAGAGCCTCTGTACTATAACAATGTACTGGTTGGCGCTGTTAAGAGAGCTCATGATGTGGATGTAAACTTATCCGCACACGTTATGTTAGAGAACCTGGTTACAAAGGCTTCTAACGTATTATCCTTACTTAACTTGGTAAAAAAGGCAGGAGTTAATCCGGCTGATATAGATTATGTAGTTGACTGCTGCGAGGAAGCATGCGGCGATATGAACCAGAGAGGCGGCGGCAACTTTGCAAAGGCTGCAGCTGAGGTTGCAGGATTTGTTAACGCAACCGGATCTGACGTAAGAGGCTTCTGTGCAGGACCAGCTCATGCAATGCTTCACGCAGCTGCCCTGGTAAAATCCGGCACATTTAAGAACGTTGTGGTTACAGCCGGCGGCTGTACCGCTAAATTAGGCATGAACGGCAAAGACCATGTGAAGAAGGGCCTTCCGATTCTGGAAGACGCTATCGCTGGCTTCTCCGTATTAGTAAGCGCTGACGACGGTGTAAGCCCGCAGATTAGGACTGATATCGTTGGACGCCACACCGTTGGAACAGGTTCCGCTCCTCAGAACGTTATCTCCTCCCTGGTAACCAATCCTCTGGATGAGGCTGGTTTAAAGATTGTGGATATCGACAAGTACTCTCCTGAGATGCAGAACCCGGATATCACCAAGCCGGCAGGCGCAGGCGATGTTCCGGAAGCAAACTACAAGATGATTGCTGCCCTGGGCGTTAAGAGAGGCGAATTACAGCGCAATGAGATTGCGGATTTCGTTAAGGAACATGGTATGACAGGCTGGGCTCCCACCCAGGGACATATTCCTTCAGGCGTTCCTTACCTGGGACTTCTGAGAGATGAAATCCTGGCAGGCGAGACAAAGCGCGCCATGATTATCGGTAAGGGAAGCTTATTCCTTGGAAGAATGACCAATCTGTTTGACGGCGTATCCTTCGTGGTTCAGGCCAACGACGGTTCTGCTTCAGAAGAGAGCGGCGGCGTGGATGAGAGCAAGGTAAAGGCTATGATTGGCCAGGCCATGAGAGCGTTTGCTGAGGGTCTGATGGGCGAAGAGGAATAATTTTCACCGAGAGAAAGGAAATATGTTATGTCTGATAAGAAAATAAAAGCTATGATTGCTAATACTTTTCTTGAGGTGGCCGATGCTCTTGAAACAGGACAATATGGCAAAAAGCCGGTTATCGGCTTCGCCTCAGAAGGCAGCGAACATGGCCAGGATAATATCGAAGAAGCCATGAAGATTGCCGAGATGAAGGGACTTAAGGCTGTCCTTATCGAGGGGGAAGACCTTCATAAGAAAATGGAAGAGATGCTGGATTCAGGCGAGATTGACGGCGCCGTTACCATGCACTATCCATTCCCCATCGGTGTGTCCACAGTCGGAAAGGTTATCACCCCGGGCAAGGGAAAACCAATGTATATCGCAACTACCACAGGTACGTCCGACACAGACCGTATCAGCGGCATGGTAAAGAATGCAATCTATGGAATTATTGCGGCAAAGGCTGACGGCGTGGAGAATCCAACCGTGGGCATTGCTAATATTGACGGCGCACGCCAGACAGAGAAGGCTCTGCTCAAGCTGGCTGAGAACGGCTATGACATTCATTTCGCAGAGTCCGTAAGGGCTGACGGCGGCATTGTCATGAGAGGAAACGACCTGTTAGGCGGAACGCCTGATATCATGGTTATGGATTCACTTACAGGCAACCTGATGATGAAGGTATTCTCCTCCTACACCACAGGCGGTAATTACGAGTCCCTTGGATTCGGTTACGGCCCTGGTATTGGTGAGGGTTATGACCGTCTCATCATGATTGTATCACGTGCTTCCGGTGCGCCTGTTATTGCAGGAGCCATGGAGTTCGCCACCAACCTGGTCCGCCATGACTGGAAGAAGGTTGCTGATGAAGAATTTGAGAAGGCTAACAAGGCCGGACTTAAGGATATCATCAACGAGCTGAAGTCTGCAGGCAAGAAGGATGCTGGCGCAGCAGCCGAGGAAGTGAAGATGCCTCCTAAGGAAGTGGTTACTTCACAGATTCCGGGTATCGAGGTTATGGACCTGGAGGATGCTGTTAAGGCACTGTGGAAGGCCGGCATCTATGCGGAGAGCGGCATGGGCTGTACAGGACCCATCGTACTGATGTCCGATGCCAACAAGGATAAGGCCCATGAGATTCTGAAGGCCGCCGGATACGTCAGCTAAGTACATGCTGGTCAGGCCCTTCTGGCCTGATACCATACTGAAAGCCATTCATTCATAAGTTATATGTTCCGTGTCCGCGGAGAAATTCCGCGGCGCGGAATATAATATAAAGTTTTCGCGATAACATTTAGAAAGTTATGGATTGACAGACAACTGAATACATGATAGTATATTAAAGTTAAATGCTATCCAAAAGATATGGAGGTAGATAGGTTGCTGGTGTGCCTCGCGGTCTTCAAAACCGTTGTGGGGGGTTAAGAGCCCTCTGGGTGGGTTCGATTCCCACCTCCTCCGTTTAAACCATATCTGTAGTGGAGGTAATATATGATGGAAGATAGAAGAGAGTTACTCCGAAAGATTCCGAAAATAGACGAGGTGCTGCAGGATGAGCGTCTCTTTTTTTTTACGGAAAGTACGCCCAGGTCAGTGATTGTTGACTCAGTGAGGGAAGTCATTGAGGAGCTGAGAAAAGACATCCTGGAAGGCAAACGGAATCAGGTGGGGACAAAGGAAACACTGATGACAGAAATTGTGGCGCGCATCACAGGCAAGAAGAAAAAGAGCCTGCGTCGGGTCATAAATGCAACAGGAGTGGTGCTTCACACCAATCTGGGAAGGGCAAATCTGTCGGACAAGGCCTGCGAGAGCATCATGGACGTGGCCAGGAACTATACAAACCTGGAATATGATGTAAAGCGGGGGTCCAGAGGTTCCCGCCATGACCATGTGGAGAAAATTCTGACCAAGATTACGGGCGCGGAAGCAGCCATGGTGGTCAACAACAATGCGGCGGCAACCATGCTCTGCCTCTCTGCTCTGGCAAAGGACAAGGAAGTCATTGTATCCAGGGGAGAGCTGGTGGAAATAGGCGGTTCCTTCCGGGTGCCGGAAATCATGGAACAGAGCGGCGCCAAGCTGATGGATGTGGGAACCACCAACAAGACAAAGCCATCGGATTATCTGAACGCTTATCACGAAGGTGAGACCGGCGCCCTGATGAAGGTACACACAAGTAACTACAGGATACTGGGATTCACCCAGGAGGTGGAACTTCCTGAGATGGTGGAGCTGGGTAAAAAATTAAATCTTCCGGTTATCTACGATATGGGAAGCGGTCTTATGGCAGACCTGACAGAGTATGGGGTGGACGAGCCCACGGTTCTGGATGCCTTAAAGACCGGCATAGACGTGATTCTGTTCAGCGGGGACAAGCTGTTAGGCGGACCCCAGGGCGGTATCATTGCAGGAAAGAAAGAGTACATTGATAAAATGAAGGCCCACCCCCTGGCAAGGGCATTCCGGGTGGACAAGATGACGCTGGCAGCTATGGAGGCCACCTTCTTTGAGTATTCGGATATCCGCCAGGCCAGAAAAACCATCCCTGTGCTGAACATGATTACCACGCCGGCAAAAGAGCTTAAGGACAAGGCAGAGCGCCTGGCCGAAGCCATCCGCGGGGTAACCCATAACTTTACCGTGGAGGTAGAGGCGTGCAAGGACCAGGTGGGAGGCGGCTCCGCGCCAACCGTGCTCCTGGACGGATATGCGGTGGCCATACAGGGCAGAGCGCTGACGCCGGAGAAGATTGAGCGTCTTCTCCGCAAGGAAGAGATTCCGATTATTGTCAGGATTACCCATAACCAGGTATATCTGGATGTGAGGACCATCAGGGAAGATGAGTTTGAATATATTGTAGCAGCATTTTTGGCAATGGACAGCAGACAGGTTGAGGGGTGATAATATGCAAAATGTGATAGTAGGAACAGCCGGTCATGTGGACCACGGCAAGACATGTCTCATAAAGGCTCTTACAGGGACGGATACGGACAGACTGAAGGAGGAGCAGAAAAGGGGAATCACCATAGAGCTGGGATTCGCCAACCTGCCCAATGATGCCGGAATCCATATTGGTATTATCGATGTTCCGGGCCATGAGAAGTTCGTGAAGAACATGCTGGCAGGTATTGGCGGCATAGACCTGGTGCTTCTGGTCGTTGCCCTGGATGAGGGCGTTATGCCCCAGACCGTGGAGCACTTTGAGATTCTGAAGATGCTCCATATCAAGCAGGGCATTGTGGTGTTTACCAAGGCCGACCTGGTGGATGAGGACTGGGCCGAGCTGGTAAATGACGATGTGGACAACCTGGTCAAGGGGACCTTTATGGAAAAGGCCGACCGCATCCAGGTATCTGCTTATACCGGCAAAAATATCAATGAGTTAAAGCAGATGATAGTGGATAAGGTAAGGGCGGCTGGCGCCAGGCGCCAGGAAAAGGAACTGTTCCGCCTTCCCATAGACCGTGTATTTACCATGGAAGGATTTGGTACGGTTGTTACCGGCACCCTTTTGGAGGGCTGCTGCCAGGTAGGACAGGAGGTAGAATTGTATCCCACTGAAAAAACAGTTAAAATCAGGGAGATACAGACCCATGGCCACAAGGTGGACATGGCCTATGCGGGGCAGAGAACAGCCCTGAACCTGGTGAACATTAAAAAGGATGAGATTAACAGGGGAGAGGTTCTGGCTGCCCAGGATTCCCTGCTGAAAAGCCAGTTCATAGATGCTAAGGTGCAGCTGTTTTCATCCACGGACAGGGAACTGAGAAACGGGGACAGGGTCCACATCAACTATGGATCGGCCCAGGCCATATGCAAGGCAGTCCTGCTTGACAAGGACGTGCTGTCCGCGGGCGAGGAGGCCTATGTGCAGTTCCGTTTCGACGAGCCTGTGGCCGTAAGGAGGAATGACAGGTTCATCATCCGTTTCTATTCGCCCACCATTACCTTCGGCGGAGGCATTGTGCTGGAGGCAGAGGCCTTAAAGCATAAGAGGAACCACGATGAGGTCATTGACAGCCTTCATATTAAGGAGCTGGGCACTGATTTGGAGGTACTGGAGCTGGAGCTTAAAGAGGAGAGCCGGTACTTCCCTGTTCCAAAGATACTGGCTACCAAGCTGAACTGGACCAACCAGGAGACAGAGGAGCAGTTGGAGGTCCTGGTCAAGGGAAAGAAGGCCATCCGCCTCAGCGATGGGAGCTTTATCCATAAGGATTACTGGAATGAAATTACACAGTTTGGTACCGAGCTTCTGAACCAGTTCCATAAGGAGAATCCTATTTCCGACGGTATGGAGAAGGAAGAATTTAAGAGCCGTATATTGGATAATTTTAAGATTCGGGAGTCCAGGAAAGCAGATGTCCTCTTAAATGAGATGATAAAGCGCAGCATCACGGTTACCATGGCAAGCGCCATTGCAGCCGCTGGATTTAATGCTGAATATTCCCATGAGCTTAAGGGGATGTTAAAGGAGATAGAGGAGACATACCTGAAGGCGGGATATGAGATACCGGCCACGGACGATGTAATCAATAAATTCAAGGACAAAAAGATGGCCAAACAGATTGCGAATGATTTGGTGAAGAAAGGCACATTGGTCAAGATAAATCCCGGCGCCCTGATTCATAAGGACAACTGGGACAAAGCCATGGGACTTCTTAGGGGATACTTTGAGAGCCATCCCACCATTTCCCTGGGTGATTACAGGGATTTGCTGGGAACCTCCAGAAAGTATGCCGTTCTGTTCCTGGAGTACTGCGACCAGCAGAAGATAACAAAGAAACAAGACGATGTGCGTATTCTTGTCCAGAAGACAAGGTAGGCGGCTATGGAATTCAGACAATTAGAAGCATTCGTAAATGCGGTAAAGTACAAAAGTTTTTCAAAAGCAGCAGATGCCACCTTCCTGACCCAGCCAACCATCAGCGCTCATATCAATAACCTGGAAAATGAGCTGGGAACAACCCTTGTGAACCGTACAGGAAGGGAGATAACCCTTACAAAGCAGGGCGAGCTGTTTTATCCCTATGCCATCGACATGCTCCATACCCGGTCCCAGGCACTGGCAACCGTGCAGACCCAGTGCGAGGCAATGGATGGTGTTCTGGATGTATATGCGTCCAGTATTCCGGGACAGTATTATCTTCCAAGGCTCATAGGGGAGTTTCACGCCAAATGCCCGAAAATACGGTTTTATGTGGACCAGTCGGACAGCAAGACGGTGATTGACAATGTTATGAGCCAGAAGGGTGAGATTGGACTCACGGGCTATAAGATGCATAACAGTCTGGTGTATGAGCCGGTTTTCATGGATGAGCTGGTGCTGATTGTGCCGGACACGGAAAAGTTTGCACGGTGGAAAAAGGGAAGTACGGTGAGCTTCCAGGACTTTGAACATGAGACATTCATTCTGCGCGAGGAAGGCTCAGGCACAAAGCAGGAGATGGAAAAGGCGGAAATCCACGGTGTGCCTGTGTTTAAAAATGTGGATGTGATTGCCCGGATGAACAGCACTGAGGCCATTAAGCAGGCAGTGGCCGGAGGCTTGGGAATATCCATTCTCTCCAGGATGGCTGCCGGTGAAAAGGAAGAAAGCCACCGGATTAAATATTTAAAGATAGACGGCCTGGAGAAGAAACGGACCTTTTACATGGTATACTGCAAGAACATTCGCCTGTCTCCGATTGCGGAGGCATTCCGGGACCTTGTGATTGAATACAGGGACAGGAACTGGCAGCAGGATATCGGGCGGTTTATGTAGCGGGTTATGTATGAATCAGGCGGGAATAGTGTTTTGTATAGAAAAAGTCTATATTAAAAAGCGGTTCCATGTTTTTTTGAATTGGATTTGCCCCTTCCATTTTGGTAAGATGATTAAGGAAATATAGGTAAAACATGAATTGATTTACGAATGATTTTCAGTTGATTTTACCAAAAGAAAAGGGGATATGATTATGAATCTGACAAGTTCTAAAAAGACACTGCTCCTGTCCGGAGTGGCGCTGGGAATACTGGCATGTATTCTCGCTTACTTTGGAAACCCAAAGAACATGGCTATCTGCGTGGCCTGCTTCATCAGGGATTCCGCCGGGGCCATGAAGCTTCACACGGCAGCTGTTGTGCAGTATTTCAGGCCTGAAATCGTGGGCTTTGTCTGCGGCTCCTTCCTGATTGCCCTGGCAACCAGGGAATACCGTTCCACAGCCGGGTCGTCTCCCATGCTGCGTTTTATCCTGGGCGTCATCATGATGATTGGCTCCCTGGCATTCCTGGGATGCCCGCTGCGCATGGTAATCCGCATGTCAGCCGGTGATTTAAATGCATATGTAGGATTCATCGGATTTGCGGCCGGTGTATTTACAGGTACAATCGCCTTAAAGCAGGGCTTTTCACTGGGAAGGGCTCATGAAACCGGAAAGATAAACGGGGCAGTGCTCCCGGTTGCCCTGGTGATATTGTTTGTACTGAGCCTGACCACCACATTATTTGCATTCAGTGAAAAAGGTCCTGGCAGCATGCATGCACCAGCGCTTCTTGCTCTGGTTGTGGCCCTGTTGTTTGGCGCCATAGCACAGAAATGCAGAACCTGTTTTGCAGGCAGTATCCGCGACGTCATTTTAATGAAGAATTTTGATTTGATTACTGTCATCGGCGGACTGTTTGCTGTCATGCTGGTGTTTAACCTGGCCACAGGCGGCTTCAAGCTTTCCTTTGCAGGACAGCCGGTAGCACATTCACAACATATCTGGAATATCCTGGGACTTTACGCTGTTGGTTTTGCAGCGGTCCTGGCAGGCGGATGCCCGCTGCGCCAGCTGGTCTTAGCCGGTCAGGGCTCATCTGACTCTGCGGTTACATTCCTTGGGCTTCTTGTGGGAGCTGCTTTCTGCCACAACTTCGGGCTGGCTGCATCCGCGGCAGCGGCAGCCACCGCAGATACCCCGGCGGCGCCAGGCGGCCTTGCCGTGGCCGGCAAGGCTGCGGTGATTGGATGTATTGTCATCCTGTTCATCATTGGATTTGTGCCAAAGTCAGAGGAAGGGAAATAGGAGGTAGGAGATATGTACGAAGTAGATGCAAGAGGACTATCCTGTCCGGAGCCTGTATTGCTGACAGCGGCGGCCCTTAAGAAACACAAGGGAGAGACAGTCAGGGTGCTGGTCAGTGAACCTCATACCAGGATGAATGTTGAAAAGTACGCAAAGAGCCAGGGAAAGACGGCTACAGTAACCGAAAAAGGGTCTGAATTTGAAATAGTGATTGAATAAAACAGATGTCCCGGAGTCACAGCGTGTCTGAACCAGGGCTTCTGAAACCGGATGCTGCAGTGGAAGGTGTCAGGCTGTTTGACAGCCTGGTGACAGTCTGCTGCAGCATATTTTTAGATACGAAAGGATTGATGGGATGAGAAAAAAAGAACCGAAATTAATTATTACATTTCATACCACGGCTGAAGCCATTGCCATGGAAAAGCTTTGTAAGGAGAACCGGAAGTCAGGAAGGATGATACCGGTGCCCAGGGAAATATCCGCGGGCTGCGGCCTTGCCTGGTGCTGCGAACCTGACATGGAAGAAGAGATGGCAGGGTTTATGAAGGAAAAGGGCGTGGAGCATGAGGAAATGGTTCAGCTCATGTACTGATATCAGGGTGTATGCCAACAGATGTCCCGCCCCGTGTATGAATGTTGGGCGGGACCGGATTGTGATTGGAATTTCCCGATTGATAAGGTGGGAAAGGGAGGCGCTATTATGATTTATTTTGACAATGCAGCTACTACCATGAGGAAACCGGACTGCGTTATAGACGCGGTTGCGGATGCCATGAGGAATTTTGGCAATTCCGGCAGAGGGGCCCATGAGGCTTCCCTGGATGCGTCCAGGATGATTTATGAAACCAGGGAGAGGATTTCTGAATTGTTTCACCTGGGCAATCCCCTGCAGGTTGCATTTACCAGTAATTCCACGGAAAGCCTGAACACGGTCATCCAGGGCCTGTTCTCAGAAGGGGACCATGTGATTACCACGGTGCTGGAGCATAATTCCGTGCTCCGTCCTCTTTATCTGATGGAAAAGCGGGGAGTCAGCCTGACGATTCTGCCCTGCGATGAGAAGGGAGTTCTGTGTTATGACCGGCTGGAGGAAAGCATACGGCCTGAGACAAAGGCAGTTGTATGTACCCATGCTTCCAACCTGACGGGCAACCGGATGGATTTGGAACGCATTGGCGGGCTGTGCCGCAGACATGGAATCCGCCTGGTGGTGGATGCGTCCCAGACAGCGGGAGTCCTTCCCATTGACATGAAGCGGATGCATATAGATGTGCTGTGCTTTACCGGCCATAAGGGGCTTCTGGGCCCCCAGGGAACAGGCGGAATCTGCGTGGGTGACGGCATCCGTATAAAACCCCTTAAGGCAGGGGGAAGCGGCGTCCACACCTATCTGAAAGAACATCCCCAGGACATGCCCACTGCCCTGGAGGCAGGTACGCTGAACGGCCATGGAATAGCAGGTCTTCACGCCGCCCTTGGCTTCATAAAGGAGACGGGAGTGGAAAACATCCACCGGAGAGAGGCGGAACTGATGCGCCGGTTTTATGAGGGAGTGTCGGGGATACCGGGTGTACGGGTGTACGGTGATTTCTCTTCGGATGAGCGGGCAGCCATCGTGGCCCTGAATATCGGAAATTACGATTCCTCGGAGGTCAGCGACGAACTGGCTGTCACCTACGGAATCTCCACCCGGCCGGGCGCCCACTGTGCGCCTCTGATGCATGAATCCTTTAAAACCGTGGAACAGGGAATGGTGCGGTTCAGCTTTTCTTACTTTAACACAGAGGAAGAGGTTGATACCGGAATCCGGGCAGTAAGGGAATTGGCTGAGGAAGAGTAAGGATTTGCATGTTAAGATAGTTGAAATTACAGATGGATTTTCCTTGACTTCTGCGGGTATATTGACTATAATGATAATAAGAATAGTTATTATTTTTAGAAACCCGTAAATACAGAAGAAAAGGAGGTTTTATATGAGAAGTATCACCAGGTTGGATTTACAGTATGCACACAGGTTTTATGGTTTTAAGGGTGAAGCACAGTATCTGCACGGACACACAGGCATATTGACATTGGAGGTAGAGGATACGGTTAATGCAGGTGTCAATATGGTATTCCCCTGTAACGAGATTCAGAAAACAGCATGGGAGGTTCTGAAAAACTTTGACCATGCTACGATTTTACGGGAAGACGACCCATTGCTTCCGGCGCTCCTGGGGGTATATGAGGCCCAGGGTATCAAGGACGGGGCTCCTAACAATACAATGAAAGGCCCGGCCTTTAAAACAGAGCTTGCCACAGCATATCCGGAATGCCGTCTGGTTGTAACAAAGGAGACAATGACGGTTGAGGGCATGATTAAAATTGTCTATGACTTGCTGAAGGACAAGTTAAACATCGTGAAAATAACCTTTACCAGCGGTGTAAATGCAGCGTCCGAGGAATTTAAGCCCCAGAGGACCATGGACCGCTGTCCGTTATGCGGTATTGCATTAGATGAAAACGGCGTGTGTCCGAAATGCGGATATAGGAAATAGGCCGGAACAGGAACAGGCAGGCGGAACAGGCGCTGGTATTAACTAAATATGTGTTTGAAACAGAGAATGCCGTGGCAGATTGAAAATGCCGCGGCTTTTTTTTGCCCATATTTATACAGATGTTTATGACGGTTCGGTAAAAGGGCTCCCGGAGAGTGGATAATATGCATATATAAATATAAAAAAAGTCATTAAAACTATGCAATAGTTCAGAATAACAAAAGAAATGTAAGAATAACAAATGGAAAAACGCACAATAAAGTCATATAATATGACTATCGGAGGTAAAAACTCCCAATGATTACGTGAACTGAAAATATGATATAAAAGGAGAGGTGTATTATGAAAAAACGGTTTTTAACAGCTTCACTGGCAGCAATGATGGTTTTAAGCCTGGCGGCATGCGGCGGCGATAAGCCGGCCGATACCACGGCAGCTCCTGCTGCCACAGAAGCACCGGCAGAGACTAAGGCGGAGGAGAAGGCAGAAGAGCCTAAGGCAGAGGCAGCGGCCGCAGGTGAGAAGGCTCCTGAGGATTATAAGGGAACCGTGGTGGTATATTCACCCCATGATGCAGATCCGCTGAATGCAGGCGTTAACCTGTTCATGGAGAAGTATCCCAATGTTAAGGTTGAGGTAGTGGCAGCAGGTACCGGCGAGCTGTGCAACCGTATTGCGGCTGAGACAGCCAACCCCATTGCAGACGTATTGTGGGGCGGCGGCGCTGACTCCCTGGCAGCATTTAAGGAATATTTTGAACCTTATGTATGTGCTAACGATGAATTCATAGGCGCTGCTTACAAGGACCCGGATGGGCTGTGGATTGGCGAGAGCCCATTGCCAATGGTTATTTTCTATAACAAGGACCTGATTGAGAAGGACGGACTGACCATTCCTGAGACATGGGAAGACCTAACAAAGCCTGAGTGGAAGGGCAAGATTGCATATTGTCTGCCATCCAAATCCGGTTCTGCTTATACACAGCTGTGTACCATGATTCTGGGCCATGGCGGCAAGGAAGACGGATGGGATTTCATCAAGAAATTATATGACAACCTGGACGGAAAGATTGTTGACTCTTCAGGCAAGTGCCATAAGATGGTGGCAGACGGCGAGTTCTATGTAGGTCTGACCCTGGAGAAGGCAGCTGTACAGTATAAGGATGACCCGTCGGTAGGATTTGTATATCCGAAGGATGGAACCAGTGCTGTTCCTGACGGCGTTGCCCTGGTTAAGGGATGCCCCAATGAGGAAAATGCAAAGCTGTTCATTGATTTTGTTACTTCCAAAGAGTGCCAGACAGAGCAGAGCGGAAACTGGGGACGACGTCCTGTAAGAAGCGACATGGAAGTTGGCGAGGGCATGGCTAAACTGGAAGATATCCCGCTGGTTGATTATGACTTTGACTGGGCAGCCAATGAGAAGGAAGCCATCATTGAGCACTTCAATGACATTATGGTAGACTAAATCCGAGGGAGTATTTGTGTATATATAAGCAGTAGGTATTAAGTAATCAGGAAACGTTAAACTGTCAGAGGAACATGGTGAAAAGGCTGTCCGGACCCGGAAGGGCGGGACAGTCTTTCACGTAAAGGGTATGATTGGAGGAGACTGGTATGAGCCATGCAGTTATCATAAAGGACGCCGTTAAGAGGTACGGTGATTTTACAGCGTTAAAAGGAGTGAATCTGGAGATAAAACAGGGCGAATTTTTTACACTGTTGGGGCCCTCCGGATGCGGCAAGACCACCTTGCTCAGGATGATAGCAGGGTTTAACAGCGTGGATGGCGGGGAAATCTGCTTCGACGACAAGGTCATCAACAATCTGGAAGCCCATAAGAGAGATATCGGCATGGTGTTCCAGAACTACGCCATCTTCCCCCATCTGACTGTGGCGGAGAATGTGGCCTACGGGTTAAAGGCAAAGAAGTATCCAAAGGACCAGATTCCAGGCAAGGTGGATGAGGCCCTTGACCTGGTTCAGATTAAGAAGTTAAAGGACAGAAAGCCCAATGAGCTGTCAGGAGGACAGCAGCAGAGGGTGGCCCTTGCAAGGGCCTTTGTCATAGAGCCCGGCGTACTGCTGATGGATGAGCCCCTGTCCAACCTGGACGCAAAGCTCAGGGTACAGATGAGGACGGTTATCAAGAAGCTCCAGCGCCGGCTGGGAATCACCACCATCTATGTGACCCATGACCAGGAGGAGGCCCTGGCCATCTCAGACCGCATAGCAGTTATCAAAGAGGGGGACGTGATGCAGGTGGGGTCCCCTGAGGATATATACAAGAAGCCTCAGAACACCTTTGTGGCAGGATTCATCGGCGTGTCCAATTTTGTGGAATGTGATGTGGACGGCAAACATCCGGAGGCAGCTATCCTGGACATCAAGGGTGAGTGCACCATCACATGCAGGCTTAAGGCCCCCTTTAAGGGAAAGGGGATTATTTCAGCCAGGCCGGAGCAGCTGTTCTTTGACGAGAAGGAAGGACTGCCGGGAAAAATTGTCATATCCACCTTCCTGGGGGATTTCATTGAATATGAAATTGAACTGGATAACGGCCAGACCGTGCAGCTTAACGAGTACACAAAGGATGTGCGTGAGCTGCGTCCTGACGGGCAGAGGGTGAAGGTAAACTTTGATATCAATGCTGTAGGCGTGTACGATGCCCAGACCCAGGAGGTGATTTCATGGTAAAATCGCGGAAAAAGCTGGATTTCTGGTTCTGGGTCAAGGTGCTGGTAGTGGGATTCATGCTGATTTTCCTGTTTTATCCCTTCTGTACCCTGATAACACGAAGCTTCTTTTCAAAAAATGCAGCTGGCTTTACCCTGGAGAACTATATCCGGTTCTTTACTAAGAAGTACTACTACACGGCTCTCGGACGAAGCCTGTTCGTGTCCGTTGTAACTACACTGACCACCCTGGTGGTAGGCGTGCCCATAGCCTATGTCATGTCCAGATATAACATAGTGGGAAAGAGGTTCATCCATATTTTCATCATCATGAGCCTTATGAGTCCTCCTTTTATCGGGGCTTACAGCTGGATTACCCTGTTCGGGCGTTCCGGTTTCATCACCAGCATGTTTGCAAATATCGGTATCCATCTGCCCAGCATTTACGGCAAAATTGGCATTATCATCGTATTTACCTTTAAATTATTCCCCTATGTGTACCTGTATACCTCAGGGGCCATGGGAAGCATTGATTCAAGCCTGGAGGAGGCCGCGGAAAATCTGGGCAGCAATAAGCTGCGCAGGCTGTGGACCATTACCCTGCCAGTGGTGCTTCCGTCCATCGCAGCAGGAGCCATCATGGTGTTTATGACCAGCCTGGCTGATTTTGGAACGCCCATGCTGATTGGCGAGGGATATATGGTGCTTCCGGTTCTGGTATACAATGAATACATGAGTGAGATTGGGGGCAACGCCCACCTGGCCAGTGCCCTGTCTGTTATCATTGTAATCTGTTCCACAACCGTTCTGCTGGTGCAGAAGTATTATGTATCCAGAAAGAATTATGTCATGACAGCCATGCGTCCTCCCAAGGAAGAGGTGCTGCACGGATTGAAGCGTTTCCTGGTGACCTTCCCTGTGATGCTGGTTACTTTTGTGGGAATCCTGCCCCAGATTGTGGTGCTTATCACCAGCTTTATCAAGTGTGATTTCACAGGCTTCCAGAAGGGATTCAGCCTTGGCAGCTACATTACCATTTTCAACCGCCTGTGGACCAACATCAGGAATACCTTTGTATTCTCCACCATTGCCATTGTGTTTATCATAGCGCTGGGTATGCTGATTTCCTATATCGTGGTCCGGCAGAAGGGTCTGGCCGGGCAGCTGATGGATTTAATCATCATGTTCCCCTTTGTCATTCCCGGAGCAGTGCTTGGTATCAGCTTAATCGTTGCATTCAATAAGCCTCCTGTCATCCTGACAGGTACGGCCCTGATTATCATTATAGCTTTTGTGGTCAGGAAACTGCCCTACACGGTCCGGTCAGGAAGCGCCTTCCTGCAGCAGATGGATCCGAGTGTGGAGGAGGCGTCCATCAGCCTGGGCGTGTCTCCTATGAAGACCTTCGGCAAGGTGACAGCAAGGCTTATGGCGCCCGGCGTCCTGTCCGGAGCCATTCTCAGCTGGATTACCTGTATCAATGAGCTGTCATCCAGCGTCATGCTCTACGGCGGCAAGACAAGTACCATTTCCGTGGCCATCTATACAGAGGTGGTGCGCAACAGTTACGGCACAGCGGCAGCCCTGGCATCAATACTGACTGTGAGCACAGTGGTCATGCTGCTTATCTTCCTGAAGGTGAGCAAAGGAAAGGTGTCAATCGTGTAGTGTTAGGAGAAAACATATGGTAAAGTTCGGTACAGGCGGCTGGAGAGCCATTATTGGAGAAGAATTTACAAAAGAAAACATACAGAAGCTGGCATTGGCCATATGCCTTAAGATGAAGGCAGAGGGAGCGGAGGGCCAGGGCATTGTCATGGGGTATGACCGGCGGTTTCTTTCCAAGGAGGCCATCATATGGTCCTGCGAGATATTTGGGAATCAGGGAATCCGTGTGTGGTTTGTAAACCGCAGCTCGCCCACCCCCCTGGTAATGTTCTATGTGATGAAGCATGAACTGAGCTACGGCATGATGGTGACTGCCAGCCATAATCCGGCCATCTATAACGGTATCAAGGTGTTTACCTACGGAGGCCGGGATGCAGATGAGAAACAGACCTCGGAAATTGAGTATTACCTGGAACAGGCGGAGGAGCTCTACATGCCAAATGAGGAGGAAAACGGGCAGATGCCCCCGCCCTCATATCTGGAGCTTGTAAGGCAGGGCATGGTCCGGGAAATTAATCCCATGAACGAGTACCTGGATAATATCATTTCTGTGATTAACATGGATGCCATCAAGGAACGGGATTTGCGTATTGCCATTGACCCCATGTACGGTGTGAGCCTGACGGCCCTGAGCACCATTCTTTCCATTGCAAGGTGCACCATAGAAACCATTAACTCCAGGCACGATACCCTCTTTGGCGGAAAGATGCCCGCGCCCACGGAGCGGACCCTGCGGAATCTGCAGAATTATGTGCTGGACCGCTATTGTGATATCGGTATTGCAACGGACGGGGATGCGGATAGGCTGGGAGTGATTGATGACCAGGGGCATTATCTCCATGCAAACGACATACTGGTCATGCTCTACTACTATCTGCTGAAATACAAGGGGTGGAGGGGACCTGCCGTGCGCAACCTGGCCACCACCCATGTGCTGGATAAGGTGGCTGAGAGCTTTGGACAGAAATGCTACGAGGTGCCCGTGGGATTCAAGCATATATCCGCTAAAATGCAGGAGAAAGACGCCATTATAGGCGGTGAGTCCTCAGGTGGTCTGACGGTAAAAGGCCATATACACGGCAAAGACGGCATCTATGCAGCCACCCTTCTGGTGGAGATGATAGCTGTCAGCGGCAAGAAGCTGTCGGAGATTGCAGCGGATATCAGAAAGGAGTACGGGGCCATCCACATGGCGGAGCGTGATTACAGGTTCACGCCGGAGGAAAAGGAACGTATCCATCACATCCTTATGGAGGAAAAGAAACTGCCGGAGCTGCCATTTGAGACAGACCATGTATCCTATATTGACGGATGCAAGGTATATTTTAAGAACGGAGGCTGGGTAATCGCCAGGTTTTCAGGCACAGAACCTTTGCTCCGCATATTCTGCGAGATGGAACATGAGGCGGATGCGGTCAGGGTGTGCAATCTGTTTGAGGAGTATCTGGGGCTGTAGAAAGATTCCGGATGAACAGGAGATATTAAAATGGTTATTAAACCCCATCATTTTATGGATATTATCAAGCTGCTTGGAGGCGGAATCCAGGTGTTTGTACCGGATACGGATTACGGCCATGATTTTTACAGGGCGGCAAACGGGATAATAGAGAACCGCCAGCAGCAGATAAAAGTTACAGCCGGGGCGAGGAAATATCTGGGATTGGATAAACAAAGTGAATAGGCAGCCGGTTTTAAGGTGCCGGTCTATGATTAAAGGTTGTGGTTTCACCGGCATTGGCCGGTGGAAACGCAGCCTTTTTTTGGCGGATAATCTGCCTGGTTTTTGTATCAGAGTTGTAAAATTGTTTCTGGGTTCCGTGTACAAATGATATAATGAGCCTAATTACTTTAGTTTACAGGTTAAATGATACAACCACAGGTTAAACGTCTCCGGCAGTAAAGGAGACGGGACAAAAGATGAGGAGGTACTGTTAAATGGGGAACATGTCAGGGGGAAAAAGGCAGAGCAGGCTAAGGGGCTGGGTATTCTGGCCGCCGTTTTTGGTACTGTTAATGGTATTGATACTGGGGTTTGTGTCCCAGGATGCCTTTTTGAAGGTGGTCAACGGGGTAAAGGATTGGATTTGGGGCAATTTTAAATGGCTGTTTTCCGGTTATGGACTGGCGGCAGTGGGAGTTTGTTTTTATGCCTGCTTTTCTAAATTCGGCAACACGGTCATCGGCGGAAAGGACGCCAAACCAATACTGGGCAAATTCAACTGGTTTGCTATCAGCCTGTGTACCACCATTGCGGCAGGCCTGATGTTCTGGGCAGCGGCAGAGCCGCTTTATCTCATGAGCGACCCGTCGCCCTTTTTTGATATTGAGCCAAACTCGCCCCAGGCAGCTGTTTTTGCCATGGCCCAGATGTATCTGCACTGGGGAATCACACCTTATGCAATCTATGCCCTGGCGGCAACCGTGTTTGCATTTACCTATTACAATATGAAGAAACCATTTTCATTGGGGTCCTGCATCTCTCCGTTACTGGGGGAACGGGCCACAAAGGGAAGACTGGCGGACGGCATTGACGCTCTCTGTATCTTCATACTCTGCGCCGGCATGTCCGGTTCCCTGTCCACAGGAGCTTTTTCCGTGGCAGGAGGCGTATCCAACATAACAGGCATACCCACCAACAGCATTATGCTGATAATGGTTATGGCGGCCATTATACTGGTCTATACCATATCGGCGTCGTCCGGCATTATGAAGGGGATTAAGTGGCTTTCCAGCTTTAATGTATACATATTTTCGTTTCTGATTCTGTTCATTTTCCTGTTTGGTCCCACAAAATTTATCCTGAATTTTGGTACGGAATCAGTGGGAGAGCTGATGGATTCCTTTTTCATGCGCAATCTGTTTACGGATTCCATGAATCTTGGCAACAGTTCCTGGTCCAGCCTGGGGAATATGAAGGTGGGATACTGGGCCAGTTACCTGGCCTGGGCGCCGGTTACAGCCTTGTTCCTGGGGAAACTGGCCAGAGGATATAAAATAAGAGACTGTATTATCATAAACCTGTTTGTGCCCACTGTTTTTTCCATGATTTGGGTTTCCATATTCGGCGGCACCGCCATCCATATGCACATGCAGGAGAGCCTGATTCCGCTGCTGGAGACATCCGGGGCAGAATCCATTGTATATAAGCTTTTCGAGGTGCTTCCCCTGCGTCAGCTGTGTATTCCTGTGTTTGTGCTTGCCACCTTCATATCCTTTGTCACTGCCGCTGATTCCAATACCAATGCAATTGCTTCTGTGTGCACCAGCGGAATGTCTGAGGAGGAGATGGAGGCCCCGGTGGCCCTTAAGATACTCTGGGGCCTGATAATCGGCATTATGGCGGCTGTCATGGCTGTGTTCACAGGAGTGGGAGGCGCAAAGACTCTTGCCAGCATAGGCGGTTTTCCCTCCATGTTCCTGCAGATTGCCTCCTGCGCAGCACTGATTAAGATAATGCGCAATCCCGGGAAATACGATAAGTGCAGCCAGAATACAAATGACGAAATGTAAGATAGGGGGATGAGAAGCATGTACCGGATACTGATTGCAGAAGATAATAAGGCCATATCCAACCTGATTAAGACCCACCTGTCCTTTGCCGGATACGATACCAGCCAGGTTTATGACGGGGAGTTTGCACTGGAGATTCTGGAGGCAGAACCCTTTGACCTGCTGATTCTGGATTTGATGCTGCCAAAGGTAAGCGGGGTTGATATCCTGGCCAGGGTAAAGGATTTCCGGATGCCCATTATCGTGGTGACTGCCCTGGATGATTTGAGCAGCAAGGTCCAGTGCCTCCAGGTGGGAGCCGATGATTACATAACAAAGCCATTTGACAGTATGGACCTTTTAGCCAGAGTGGGAGCGGTGCTGCGCCGGTGCAGGCGCCGTCCCGTGTCCCTCAATGTCAGGAACATCAGTGTGGACCCTGACCTGCACCGTGTGCTTAAGGACGGAAAGGAAATGGAGCTGACTCCCAAGGAGTTTGACCTGCTGTATTATCTGTGCTCCAACTGCGACAAGGTGCTGACCAGAAAGGAAATCCTCTCCGATGTATGGGGATATAACTATGTGGGGGAAACCAGGACTGTGGATATCCACATCCAGAGGCTGAGGAAAAAGCTGGATTGGGAAGGCATCATACAGACTGTTACCAAGGTGGGGTATCTGCTTAAGGGGAGTGATGACAGATGAAACTTTGGCAGAAAATATTCCTGGGCGCATTCATAGCCAGCGTGGCCATTTTCTTTTTCTGCGGATTTTATCTTGTGGTGACAGGACTGCACTTTACGCTGGAAGGAGAGATGGAGAGGACGGAATATTACCAGTCCGTATACGCGGGGAAAATTGAGAATTTTTTTCAGGAGTCAGAGGCCGGAAAAGGCTTGTCAGGGTTCATGGACGGTTTCAGGGAGGAGCTGGCGGGAGAGGGACGGTACCTGCAGGTATGGGCCGGGGAGAGGCTTACATATGACAGCTTTGAAAAGTTCCCCCCGGCTCCCCGCTACACCTTTGTGGAGGGGCAGGCAGCCTATACGCCCACTTATATGAAGGACATAGGGGATTCCAGGTATCTGTACGTGGAGTCTGAATTTCCATATGACAATATGATGTATAAGGTAGTGATGATTAAGGATTTATCTGATATATATAAATCCTGCGACATGCAGCTGAATATTTTCTTTGCCCTGTGCCTGCTTCAGGCTTTTATTACAGCCATGATTATGTTTCTGATAACAAAGAGGATTACCTCTCCCATTGAACGGCTGAATGAGGCGGCAAAACTCATGGCTCAGGAATCCATTCCCCTTAAGCTGCCCGTGGAGGGAGAGGATGAAATCAGCGAGCTGTCCCATAATTTCAATCTCATGTCTGCTGCCATCAACAGAAACATTGATGATTACAAACAGATTGTGGGCAATCTGACCCACGAAATCAAGACGCCGCTGACATCCATCATAGGCTATGCGGAACTGCTAAAAAACCACGACTGTGATAAAGAGCTTCAGGAACAGGCATTGGACTATATCCTGGAGGAAGGCAAAAGGCTGAATTCCATTACCCGGAAAATGATTAAGCTGTCACGCATACAGCCGGGACTGCTGAATATTGAACGGCAGGATGTGAAAAAAATGCTGGAGACATCGCTGATGGCAGTACGGATGAAAGCCAACCAGAAAGAAATCCGTTTTACCACGGACATCCCGGAGGGCATATTCTGCTATGGGGACAGGGAGCTGCTTATTACCATGATGGAAAACGTGCTGGACAATGCAATTAAGGCTTCCCATGAAGGGGGACTGATTGAAATCAGGGCGGCCGGGGAAGAAAACGCCCTGGCATTTATCCGGGTAACGGACCATGGAATCGGAATCCCGGCCGATATTCTGGATAAGATAGACCAGCCGTTTTATAAGGGAGATAAGGCCCACAGCCAGGGGGAGGACGGTTTCGGCATGGGACTGGCCATCTGCAAGTCGGTGATGCAGCATCATCACGGTTCGCTGAAATACGAGAGCGCAGAGGGAGTATATACCACGGTCACCATGGGGTTCCCGGCTGGGGACTACCTGCGTCTGGAGTCGCCGGACCAGACAGACCAGATTAAACCGGACACTCTGTGGATGTACGAGGCGTCAAATATTATAAGATAACAAGGAATTTTGGCGGATTGTATCAAAGCTGTAACAAAACTGTTGTCTTTTGAACAAGAAGACAGCAGTTTGATTTTTATCCGCTATAATGGGAGACAAGTTGAGACGCGTATCAACAAAAAACAAGTAAAGACTGTACAAAGGGGGTTTTACAGTGAACAGTAAGAAAAAATTTGATGTGAAAAAGTGGACGTCCCTGTTGGTGCTCTGCTGCGGTACTGGTGTCATTTTCCAGCTTCCCTATATCCGGAATACATTTTATATTCCGCTGGTGGAGGCCCTTAATCTAAGCAATGAGGAATTCGGGGCGCTCTCCACATCCTACGCAACCATTTCCATGATATGTTATTTCTTCGGCGGGTGGATTGCAGACCGTGTGTCCCCAAGAAAGCTGCTGACCATTTCCTTTATATCCACGGGCCTGGTGGGACTTCTGTTTTCCACCTTCCCAAGCTACGGCACCATGAGGCTGATATTTGCGGCCTTCGGCGTAACCACCGTGCTTACATACTGGTCCGCGCTTATCAAGGCGGTGCGGTGTCTGGGGGACAGCAATGAGCAGGGAAGGCTGTTCGGCATCCTGGAAGGGGGCAGGGGTGTTGTGTCGGCCACGGCAGTGTTTGTGCTTCTGGGACTTTTTAACAGCCTGGGAGGCGGCAAGTTCGGACTGAGCTGGGTGATCCGCTCCTATGCCCTTCTGGCAATCATAGTTGGTATCGCCCTCTGGTTCCTGATTAAGGATAAGAAGGAGGATGCGGCAAGCGGCACAAGCCTGGTGCAGCAGATTAAGAGCGTACTTCTGATGCCGAAAATGTGGATGATTTGTCTCATAATCTTTACCGCTTATTCCATTTACGCAATCCTCAGTTTCCTGCCGCCTTACATGGTATCCGTATACGGCATGTCCAAGAATTTCAGCGTCCAGATAGGAGGCATCCGATACATCATACAGTTTGCAGGCGGAATCACAGGCGGTTTCCTGGCTGATAAGATTGGCTCCAGGATAAAGACAGTCCTGCTGGGATATACGGCTATCATCGCCTTCCTGATTGTATTCCTGCTGACACCTCAGCAGCCTTCGCTGGCCATGCTCTGTGTCTTTGACTTCATCCTGTTAAATGTAACCGTGTACGCGGTGAGAGGCATTTATTTTGCAGTTATTGATGAGGCCCAGATAGACCGTTCAGTTACAGGCGCGGTCTCCGGTATGGCATCCTGCATCGGTTATCTTCCGGACGTGTTCCTGTACACTATGATTGGACGCTGGATTGACCAGGGGGTCCAGGGGTACCGTTCCATGTTCCTGTACGGCATCGGTACATGTATCGTTGGCGCTGCCGTGGCAGTCATCCTTATTAAGAGTATCAGAAAGACCCCGGTTAAGGGATAAGAAAGCTGCCCGGGAAGCTATAAGCTTAAACAGAAAAAATAAAAATCATATATAAGTATGGAGGTATTTTATGAAAATCACAGGCATTGAAATCAAACAGTATGCAAAGCCATTGGACCCGCCATTTTTGGCATCATGGGACCCGAATCCCCGTGTAAAGTTTGCATCTACCATTGTTTATGTATACACGGACGAGGGAATTACGGGAATTGGCTCCGGCGACCTTATGACAGGCTTTGCGGGACATGAGAAATTCTTTATCGGCAAGGACCCGTTTGAGATGGAAAACCATAACAAGGTCATTGACAACATTGATTTCCATTATGGAAGGTGCTGGCCTCTGGATATTGCGCTGTGGGATATCATAGGAAAGAAATGCGGGCAGCCTGTATATAAGCTTTTGGGAGGGAAGCAGGATAAGATAAAGGCATACTGCTCCTGCGGCGCCAGGATTCCGGCTGAGGAAAGGGCTGAGAAGGCTAAGGAATATGTGGACATGGGATTTAAGGCAATGAAAATCCGTTTCCATCATGAGGATGTAAGGGAGGATATCAAGGTCATAGAGGCTGTCAGGAAGGCTATTGGCGATAAGATGGAAATCATGGTGGACGGCAACCAGGCCTGGAAAATGCCGTGGGATGTGGAGCGTATCTGGGATTTGAAAAAAGCGGTCAAGGTGGCCAGGGAGCTGGAGAAGCTGGGTGTATACTGGCTGGAGGAGCCGCTCCATCACGCGGATTACGACAACCTGGCCCGCCTGCGGGAGATGACGGATATTCGTATTGCAGGCGGCGAGATGAACCGCAGATGGCACGATTTCAGGGATTTGGCGGATAAGGGAAGCTATGATGTGTATCAGCCTGACACGGTGCTGTGCGGAGGATTTACCCGCACTAAGAAGATTGCCGACTATGTGCAGTCCAAGGGGGCTGTGTTCTGTCCGCACACCTGGTCCAACGGCGTGGGACTTCTGGCCAACCTTCATATGGCCTGTGCTGTCAGCGATGCGGAATATCTGGAATATCCCTTTGACCCGCCTGTATGGACGGTTGACCGCAGGGATTATATCCTTAAGGAGGAGGACAGGGTATTAGTTGACAAGGATGGCTACATGCATGTTCCCCAGAAGCCGGGACTTGGCTTTGAGCCGGATGAGGAAGCTTTAAGGGAATACGAGATTAAGGATTTTTATGTAGGTGAATAGGTGTAGGTGCGGTAAGGGCGCCCTCTGTTTATACAGGGGGCGCTCTTACCGCATATCAGCTCCCGATTATAAAACCATAAACCGCACATAGGTCCGGTCGTCAAAGCTTTGGTTGCCTTTTACCAGCCCTTTTGTGCCCCTGTTTTCCCGGAGGCACTGGGGGTCTTTTTGCAGAAGCTCCCTCAGCGCCTCCTCGCTTTCAGCCAGAGTGCCTTTTAATGCAGGGTAGCCGTCGCTGGCCAGGACGACCTGGGTTTGGGGCAGGACAGGATAAATGGATACATGGTGGGCATGAATGGAAAAACCATCAAGCACATCATAACCATAGGGGCAGTCCTGGTTGGCCAGCAGAAACTGGCGGCGCAGCAGAGGAAGGATGCAGACCCGGCCAGGGTCATGCTCTGCCAATTCATTCTCGGACCCACCTAAAATCAGTTCTGCCTGGTCATAGAGACAGCGGATTTCTGTCATAAGACTGTCAATTTCCTTGCTGTGGGTATGAAGCGTATTCCCAATCATACACTGACAGTCTCCGAAGGCCCATACCTCCCTGTTGTGACAGCTGTACAGGATGACCACTGCCTGGAGCCGTTCCTCAGGATGGTCCCTCAGATAATCCCGGCGGCTGGTGCCGGCTGCTGCCAGAGCCTGGTTTAAATATTCTATGGCAGAGGCGGCATCAATGCTGGGCTTCATGGCTTTAAGGGCCTTTTCCAGTACCTCCCTGGCATAGCGGCCGCTGGTCATGGAAGGAAGGGTACCGGCCGCGCCTTCTGTCTGTACCGGCCATGTCAGCGCCCCCTTGCTGGTGACACCGTCTATGACGGCAATGAAGTCATCACTGATAAAAAGACCATCCTCGCATTTTTGCTGGTCCGTATATTTGGAACAGATAAATTGTTCTATCATCTGCACGTTCATATTGTCTGCCTCCCCTTTGACGATACTCTTTGCGTTCTGCCTTAAGGGTAACATGGGGAAGGAACGATTTCAAGGGGAACGATTTCAAAGGGAATGATTTCAAGGGCTTCCGCAATGGAAAAATATGTTTTTCTTTGATATAATGTAGCAAACAGGACTGATTCTACCGGTAGTATAGGACACGGGGGTGCCGCCATGTATATGAACAGAGCTGCCGCTGGCAGGAAAAAAACGATTGCAGGCAGGAAAAGAACTGCCGTGGGAAGGATGCATCCGGCGCTATGGGGCCTGTGCCTTTTCTGCACAGCCCTTCTTTCCTCATGCCAGCCGGGGCCGGAGTCAGCTCCCATGCCTGCTGTGCCGGACCTGGTTCTTTATACAGCCCAGGAGGAAGAGATATATGAGCCCATCATCAAGGAGTTTGAGGAGCGCACCAATCTGATGGTAAAGGTGGAACGCGGGTCCTCCGAGGAAATGACAGGCTGGCTGGAGGCTGAGGATGGACCTGATTGGGATGTGGTGTTCGGGGTTGGCATAGAGACACTGGAACAGTCAAAGGAGCATTGGCAGGTATATGAAAGCCCGGAAGCAGCATTCATAACAGAAAATTTCCGGTGTGAGGATAGCCGCTGGACCTCTTTTTCCGCCCTGCCCCTGGTCATCATGTACAATACAAATGTGGTTACGTACCGGGAGCTGCCGGTGGGATGGAACAGCCTTCTGGAACCCAGGTGGAAGGGCAGAATTGCCTTTGTGGACCCGCGCAGGTCCGATGTGTATTCCTCCGCCCTTGTGACGGCTGTCCATACGTGGGAGAAAAAGGGGGATTATCTGGAACAGTTCATGGAAAACCTGGGATACGGCACCCTGAACAGTATGCAGGAGGTAAATGCCGGTATCCTGGACGGGCGGTATTCCCTTGGGGTCACCATGGAGGAGTCCGCCCAGGCCCTGCTGTCTGAGGGAGCGGATATAGACTATATTTACCCGCAGGAGGGCACCACGGCTCTTCCGGACGGCACAGCCATTGTAAAGGGATGCACAAACCCTGACGCTGCCAGGCAGTTCCTGGATTTTACGGTGAGCAGGGATGTCCAGCGGATTCTGGTATCGGATTTAAACCGCAGGTCCGTGAGAAGCGATGTGCCGCCGCTGCCCGGACTGTCGCCCATTGGCAGGCTTCCGCTGATTGAGATGGACCTGGAGGAGCTTTCCAGGGAAAAGAAGGACGTACTGGCCAGGTGGAACGGCATACTGTCCCGTAGAGAAGGGAGGCCTGTGGAATGAGATGGTACCGGAGACTCTCTTTTAAGGCCAGGGTATTCCTGGGCTGCCTCCTGGTAGCCCTGGTTCCCCTTACATTTTCAAGCGTTGTAATGATGCGCCTGTTCACCGCCTCCATTAACCGCCAGATAACCGTGGACGGAAACCAGCAGCTGGAGGAAGTCAGGGAACGGTTTGCCCAGCTGCTGGAGAACTGCCAGAACGCCTGTGAAACACTGACTGAGGACGGTTCTGCTGCCTGGGTTATGATTGACAATAAAACCATAGAGTTCCAGAAGGATTTATACCTGTCCATGTACCAGGCTGTCCAGGAGATTTACAGCCATGCCCAGTTCAGCATCTACGATGCAGGCGGAAAACTGCGTTTTACCACGGATACTGCGCCTAAAAGCAGCCGTCTGCCTGTGAGCTGGGGACTGCTCAACAAAGCGTCGGAGAAACCGGGAATCACCTATTACAGGACTGACCCCTACCTTTCCTCTTCTGGCAGTGATGTCCTGATGCAGGGAGCATTTTCGCTGGAGAGCGCCCATGGAGCCAGAACCGGATATGTGGTGCTGGATTTTACCAGGGAAAATTTTGATAACCTGCTGAATGGCTTCTATTCATCCGGTGACACCCTGCTGGTGCTGGATTCCCACCAAAAACCACTTTACTGTTCCAGGCCTGAGTACGGGGAAAGAGAAATCAATGATATTATCGAACATACCATTTCAGGCCAGGGGGGAACGGAGAAAAGAGGGGTATACACCAGATATCTGTGGACCAGGGAGCCTTCCAGGGGCTTTTACATCCTGCTGCGCTGTTCGGCTCCCATCAGCGCTCCTGCTGTGCGCACCATGGGTACGGTGAGTTTAGCCTTGTCCGGTCTGGGGCTGGTGCTCTGCCTTATTATAGCAGGCGCGCTGTCCCGGAGCATGGGCCAGCCGGTGAGCCTGTTGGACAAAGCCATGGCTAAGGTGAAGAAAGGGGATTTATCCATCCGCATCCATACCAGCCGCCAGGATGAATTAGGCAGGCTGACAGAGAGCTTTAACCAGATGACCGGTGACCTGCAGAAATACCTGGAGGACACGGTGCAGAAGCAGAAGGACTTAAATAAGACAACCCTTAAGCTGTACCAGACCCAGCTGAATCCCCATTTTCTGTACAATACCCTGGATTCCATTAAGTGGAGCGCCAGAATCAACCAGGTGCCGGAGATTGCCGTGCTGGCGGAAAACCTGGCGGTTATCCTGAGAAAGAGCATATCCAGCCGGCCCTTCATTACCCTGAGGGAGGAACTGGAGACCATAGAGAGCTATGTGGAGATACAGAAAATACGTTTTACAGGACGGTTTCTGTACGAGACAGAGATACCGGACCAGCTGGAGGACTGCATGGTGCCCAAGATGATTCTGCAGCCCCTGGTTGAAAATGCCATTATCCATGGGCTGGACGGATGCGAGCACGGCTATATCTGTATCTATGCCTTCCAGAAGGAAGGGATACTGAATATATCGGTGACAGACGACGGATGCGGCATGGGACAGGACATGGTGGACTGGATTAACAGCGACTCCCCGGCTAAGCGGGACGGCCATCTGGGCTTGTACAATGTCATCAACATATTGAAAATATATTACGGACAGGAATACGGTATGAGGGCGGCTGTTACGGAGGATGGAACCACCATTACACTCAGGCTGCCGGTTCAGAAGGAGGTGCCGGATGTATAAGGTCATTGTGGTGGAAGACGAGACAATGGTAAGGAGGGGAATCATCCTGACCATTGACTGGGCGGCCCTGGACTGCGTCATTGCAGGGGAGGCTGCCAACGGGGAAGAAGGGGCGGAGCTGGCAGTGCGCCTTTCACCGGATATTATCGTGACGGATGTAAAGATGCCCAGGATGGACGGCGTGGAGATGATAACAAAACTGCGGGAGCAGGGCTGCCGCGCCAAATTTATCATATTGACGGCCTACGGGGATTTTAAGTACGCCCAGAGCGCCCTGCGGCTGGGCGTCAGCGATTATCTGCTGAAGCCTTTGAGGGACGGAGATTTGGAACATGCAGTGGAACACATCAGGGAGCAGATGGAAGAGCGTCCGGCCAGGGAGGAGGAAACAGATGCCGCCCCGGTCCTCCGGTTCCATTCGGACCGGAAAACCAAGAATAAGTACGTGGAGGCAGCCACCCAGTATATCAGGGAGCATTACCGGGAGGATATTACTATCAGCACCGTGGCCTCCTTCCTGGAAATCAGCGAAGGCTATCTGAGCCGGGTCTTTAAGAAGGAAACCGATTATACCTTTACCAACTACCTGGCCTATTACCGGATGCAGGTGGCCATGAACCTGTTGAAGGACTGCCGGGTGAAGGTGTACGAGGTGGCGGACCAGGTGGGATATTCGGATACAGCTTATTTCAGCGCCCAGTTTAAGAAGATTCTGGGGGTGTCCCCGTCGGAGTATCAGGATAGATGCAGATAGGTTATAAATAGGGAAAACAGGGAAAAATGTAGTACTATACATTGAAAAATTCTTATGCTATACTTATTGAGGACGTTTGTCCCCATCAGGGCAGAGGTCCGGACAGACCGGTTTCAGGCATTTTCCTGGTTTTGAAAACCAGGCCGGCAGCACAAGGGGGAGCCAATCACTATGTTGGGATTTAACGATATATTAGGACATGAACAGATAAAGGAACATTTCCGCAACGCAGTGGAGACAGGGAAGGTTTCCCATGCTTATATACTGAGCGGCGAGGCCGGAATGGGAAGGAAATCCCTGGCCAATGCATTTGCCCTCAGCCTGTTGTGCGAGAAGGGAATGGCAGAGCCCTGTATGCAGTGCCATGCCTGCAAGCAGGTACTTTCCGGGAACCATCCGGACCTGATTTACGTGACACATGAGAAGCCCGCCAGCATTGGCGTGGATGATATAAGGGAACAGCTTAACGATACCATACAGGTACGTCCCTACAGCAGTTATTATAAGATATATATAGTGGATGAAGCGGAAAAGATGACGGTACAGGCGCAGAACGCCCTCCTGAAGACCATAGAGGAGCCGCCTGCCTATGCAGTTATCCTGCTTCTGACCACCAACCAGGACTCGTTCCTGCCCACTATCCTGTCAAGGTGTGTGCAGCTTAAGCTGAAACCCTTAAAGGATACAGTGGTAAAGGAATATCTGGTCCAGTCGCTGGGGGAGGATGAGAGCCAGGCCGATATCTATGCGGCCTTTGCCAGGGGAAACCTGGGGAAAGCCATTCATCTGGCCCAGTCAGAGGAGTTTGGGGTTATGTATAAAGAGATGCTCCGCCTTCTGAAACACATCAAGGATACGGATATATCTGAACTCTTAGACTACATCCGCAAGGTTAAGGAGGAGAATCTGGATATCCGGGAATGCCTGGACTTTATGCAAATGTGGTACCGGGATATCCTGATGTATAAGACCACAAAGGATATTAACCTGCTGATATTCAAGGACGAATTCTCTACTGTCAAGAGTGTCAGCACCACAAGCGGGTATGACGGTCTGGAACGGATTCTGGAGGCCATTGACAAGGCCAGAATCAGGCTGGACGCCAACGTGAACACCGAACTGGTCATGGAGCTGATGCTTCTCACCATGAAGGAGAATTAACGTGCCGGGGCTGCAAGAGAAGGAGAACATAAAATGATTACAGTAATCGGGGTGCGCTTTCGCACCGCAGGAAAGATATATTATTTCGACCCTGCAGGCCGCCAGATTAAGACAGGCGACCACGTTATCGTGGAGACGGCCAGGGGCATTGAATACGGGTATGTGGTTCTGGGAAACCGGGAAGTGGATGAATCCAAGGTGGTTCCGCCCTTAAAATCAGTCATCCGCATGGCAACGGATGAAGATGAGGCTGCAGAAGCCAGAAATAAGCAGAAGGAGAGGGATGCCTTCAAAATCTGCCAGGAAAAAATCAGAAAGCATCACCTGGAGATGAAGCTTATTGACGCCGAATATACATTTGACAACAATAAGGTCCTGTTTTACTTTACGGCCGACGGAAGAATCGATTTCAGGGAGCTGGTGAAGGACTTGGCCAGTGTGTTTAAGACCAGGATTGAACTGCGCCAGGTGGGGGTCAGGGACGAGACAAAAATCATGGGAGGTATCGGCATCTGCGGAAGAGCGCTGTGCTGCCACTCCTATCTGTCCGAATTCATCCCTGTGTCCATCAAGATGGCCAAGGAACAGAACCTGTCCTTAAACCCCACCAAGATATCGGGGGTGTGCGGACGCCTTATGTGCTGCCTTAAGAATGAAGAGGAAACATATGAGGTATTAAACAGCAAGCTGCCCAATCCGGGGGATTACGTGACCACCAATGACGGGCTAAAGGGCGAGGTGCACAGTGTCAACGTGCTGCGCCAGCAGGTAAAGGTCATTGTGACCGTGGAGCGCGATGAAAAGGAAATCAGGGAATACAAGGTAGACCAGCTTAAATTCAAGCCCAGGAAGAAAAAGGGCAAAGGCGGGGAAAAGCACGGAGGCGACACGCCGGATGCAGAGCTGAAACAGCTGGAGGCCCTTGAAAAGAAGGAAGGAAAGTCGAAGCTGGATGACAACTGATACAGTTACCGTGAAACATACCTGGCGTCAGGAAGGGACCATTATGGTGCGGGACGACGAGCGGATAGACGATTTGCAGCGCAATCATTATGGAATCATCCAGAGGAAGGGCGCGTTCTGCTTCGGCATGGACGCTGTCCTTCTGTCCGGCTTTGCCGTGGTGAAAAAGGGGGAGAGGGTGCTGGACCTGGGGACAGGTACAGGCATTATCCCCATTCTTCTGACCGCCAAAACAGAGGGAAGGCATTTTACCGGCCTGGAGATACAGGAAGAGTCGGCGGATATGGCCAGGCGGAGCGTGACATATAATCATCTGGAGGACAAGGTGGACATCGTCACCGGCGATATAGCGGAGGCCAGCAGTTTATTTGCACTGGCTTCTTTTGATGTGGTAACCACCAATCCCCCTTATATGAATGAATCCCATGGACTTAAGAATCCGGAGGATGCCAAGGCCATTGCCCGCCATGAGGTAAAATGCACGCTGGAGGATGTGGTGAGGGAGGGAACCCGGGTTTTGAGGCCCGGAGGACGTT
Organism: Clostridium sp. 1001283B150225_161107_B6; assembly: GCF_015556325.1. NCBI lineage: Bacteria > Bacillati > Bacillota > Clostridia > Eubacteriales > Clostridiaceae > Clostridium > Clostridium sp. 1001283B150225_161107_B6. Next base: position 59,659 of record NZ_JADNMD010000017.1, read on the forward strand.
TCTACATGGTCCACAGGCCCAGGCGCCTGATTGAAATCATTACCACCATGAAACATCATGGACTGGAGCCAAAGCGCATGAAGATGGTCCACCCCTATGGGGACAGGGAGGCCAACATGGTGCTCATAGAGGCCGTGAGGGGAGGGGGACCTCTCCTTAAGATGGAAGCCCCGGTTATTGTTTTTGACCAGAATGGGGAGTATTCCCAGGAGATACGGACCACCTACGGATATTGACGGATTATATGATGTGCGAGGGCAGGAGTCCAATGGACGGACAAACGGGGCTCAGCGGACAGAAGGGAGAGGCTCATGGCAGGAACATTATATCTCTGCGCCACGCCAATCGGCAATCTGGAGGACATTACCTTCAGGGTACTTAAGACATTAAAGGAAGCGGATTTGATTGCTGCGGAGGACACACGCCACAGCATCAAGCTTCTGAATCATTTTGATATAAAGACTCCCATGACCAGCTACCATGAGTATAACAAGGTGGACAAGGCCAGATATCTGGTGGGTCAGCTGGAGGAAGGGCTGAACATAGCCCTGATTACGGATGCAGGGACCCCAGGTATATCGGACCCCGGAGAGGAGCTGGTAAGGCAGTGTTATGAGGCGGGAATCCGGGTCACTTCCCTTCCGGGCCCGGCAGCCTGCATCACGGCCCTTACCATGTCCGGGCTTTCCACCAGGAGATTCTGCTTTGAGGCATTTCTGCCCTCTGAGAAGGGGGATAAGAAGGAACGGGCCAGAATCCTGGAGGAGCTGAGGCAGGAGACCAGAACCATCATCGTGTATGAGGCGCCCCATCATCTGGTGAGGACCCTTGAAGATTTATATGAGGTTCTCGGGGACAGGAACATAACCATATGCAGGGAGCTTACAAAAAAATATGAGACAGCTTACAGGACCACGTTCCGGGAGGCCCTGGAACACTACCAGGTGGAGGAGCCCAAAGGGGAGTGTGTCATAGTAATAGAAGGAAAGCCTCTGGAACAGCTCCGCAAGGAGCAGATAAGCCGCTGGGAAGAGATGGAAATCCAGGAACATATGTCCTATTATACAGACCAGGGTATGGATAGGAAGGAAGCCATGAAGGCGGTGGCAAAGGACCGGGGAATCACAAAGCGGGATGTGTACCAGCAGCTTCTGTGATTAGATGCAGTAATATAGAAGGTAATAGTATAGAAAGCAGTAATAATATAGAAAGAACCTGCGGCTTAGATGCCTTCTGATATTGAGAAGGAGCCGCAGGTTCTCTCTATGTACATGTTTTGATTACTCGGTGACATTAAGGCCGGCCAATTTAGCCAGAGCAACAACGGACTGACGGGATACTTTCTTGCCTTCGTATTCCAGCAGGTCGTCAGTGCTTCCGGTGAATATGTCGGCACATTCTGCCTTTTTCAGGATAATGCAGTCATCCTGGACCGTGATTTCAAGACCATCTTTCACATCCAAATCAAGGCTTCTTCTTAATTCGATGGGAAGGGTGATTCTGCCGAGTTCATCCAATTTACGGATAACACCTGTGGTTTTCATGGTTAATACCCCCTTGTTAAATTGTATTCGCCCCATTTGTACAAGTTTAACTTACCAAATTCAGGGAGCAAAGTCAATATATGTAAATGTCAGAATTGGTAAGAAATGTCAGAGAACAGTAAAGTTAACAAAAAGCGACAAAAAATATTTCTTGACAAATACTTATCTTTCCTGTAGTATTACTTTGATGTTCAAAGTATTTCCTCTGAGCAAGCAAAAGAAGGAAGGCATGAGTCCGCTGATTGCTGATGGATTCGGGACGGGTAAGTAGAATGACAACAAGAATCATAGGAACCGGTTCATATGTACCGGAGCAGATTGTGACCAATGACGACCTTGCAAAGATTGTGGAGACCAATGATGAGTGGATTCGCAGCCGCACAGGGATAGGGGCCAGAAGGATTGCCACCAGCGAAAGCACCTCCTATATGGCGGCTGAAGCTTCAGTCAACGCCCTGGAGAATGCAGGTGTAAAGCCTGAGGAAATCGACCTTATACTGCTGGCTACCTCTTCACCGGATTTCTGTTTCCCCAATGGGGCATGCGAGGTACAGGGCAGGATAGGTGCGGTAAATGCGGCCTGCTTTGATATAAGCGCGGCCTGTACCGGTTTTGTATACGCACTGAACACAGCCCATGCATTCTTAAGCAGCGGCATCTATAAGACGGCCCTTGTGATTGGCGCGGATGTGTTAAGCAAGCTGATTGACTGGACGGACCGGGGAACCTGCGTATTGTTTGGAGACGGCGCAGGGGCAGTGGTGGTAAAGGCGGATGTGACCGGAATCCTGGGAATGAACATGCACTCGGACGGAACAAAAGGCGGGGTACTGACCTGCGGTTCCAGGACCAACGGGAATTTCCTTATGGGGAAGAAGCCGGAGCTTGGATATATGACCATGGACGGCCAGGAGGTATTTAAGTTTGCGGTGAAAAAGGTACCGCAGTGCATAATTGAAGTGCTGGAGGATACCGGCGTGGGCGTGGAGGATGTGAAGTATTTCGCCATTCATCAGGCCAATTACCGAATCATTGAATCCATAGCAAAGCGGCTGAAGGTAAATGTGGACCGTTTCCCGGTTAACATGGAACACTACGGCAATACATCAGGGGCATCGGTTCCTGTTCTGCTGGATGAGATGAACCGGAAGGGTATGCTGGCAGCCGGAGACAAAGTGGTGCTGTCAGGATTCGGCGCGGGCCTTACCTGGGGTGCAGCCCTTATAGAGTGGTAAAAATAAAATTAAAATATAAATCAAGAAAATGTAAAAGGAGAACAACAATCATGTTAGAGAAGATGAAAGAAATTATTGCAGAGCAGTTAAGCGTAGAGGCAGATACCGTTACAGAGGCTTCTTCCTTCAAAGAAGATTTAGGCGCTGATTCCTTAGACCTGTTTGAACTGGTTATGGCCCTGGAGGATGAGTACTCCGTAGAGATTCCTGCTGAGGACTTAGAGCAGCTGACAACGGTGGGCGAGGTTATGAACTACTTAAAAGGCAAGGGCGTAGAGGCTTAAATAGCAGATAGGGTTTGACAACGGCGTGTGGATGAATTGAAGCACGCTGTTACTTTAATAGGGGAGAGCCCAGGAAATGTAGAACTGGAGGTAGAACAATGAAAACAAGAATTACAGAAATGTTAGGAATTGAATATCCTATTATTCAGGGCGGCATGGCCTGGGTAGCAGAACACAACCTGGCGGCAGCCGTATCCGAGGCAGGCGGTTTCGGACTGATTGGCGGAGCCAACGCACCGGGAGAAGTGGTGCGGGACGAAATCCGCAAGGCCAGGGAGCTGACAGATAAGCCTTTTGGCGTCAATGTCATGCTGCTGAGCCCTCATGCGGAGGATGTGGCAAAGGTGGTTGTGGAGGAAGGCATTAAGGTGGTTACCACCGGTGCCGGAAATCCCGAAAAATATATGGATATGTGGAAGGCAGCGGGCATCAAGGTGATTCCCGTGGTTGCCAGCGTGGCCCTGGCCCGCCGCATGGAGAAATACGGCGCGGATGCAGTGGTTGCTGAGGGAATGGAGTCCGGCGGCCATATAGGAGAGCAGACCACCATGACACTGGTGCCCCAGGTAGCGGACGCTGTATCCATCCCGGTTATCGCGGCAGGCGGTATCGGAGACGGAAGAGGGATGGCGGCAGCCTTCATGCTGGGCGCTGAGGCAGTCCAGATGGGAACCAGGTTCGTGGTAGCCAAAGAATCCATTGTACATGAAAATTATAAGCAGCGCGTTATCAAGGCCAAGGACATTGATTCCACGGTTACAGGACGCAGCCACGGCCATCCAGTGAGGGGACTCAGGAACCAGATGACCAGAGAGTATATCAAACTGGAGCAGGAAGGCCGGTCCTTTGAGGAGCTGGAGTACCTGACTCTGGGAACCCTGCGCAAGGCAGTCATGGAGGGCGATGTGAACGGCGGAACCGTTATGGCCGGACAGATTGCAGGCATGATATCCAAGGAGCAGACCTGCAAGGAGATGATTGAGGAAATCATGGCCCAGGCAGGAAAGCTGATGGGCTGGAACTAGAGGATTGGGACAGGATTCAGGATAAGGAGATTACAGGTATGAGCAAGATTGCATTTATTTTCCCGGGACAGGGAGCCCAGGCCTGCGGAATGGGTAAGGATTTCTACGAGCAGACTGAGACCGGAAAAAGAATCTTTGACAAGGCAACGGAGTTAATGGGCTTTTCCATGCCGGAGCTGTGCTTTGAGGAAAATGACAGGCTGGATATCACGGAATACACCCAGGCCGCCATGGTAACCGCCAGCATCGCTATGATGCGCGTGCTGGAGGAAAATGGAATCAGGCCGGATGTGGCGGCGGGACTCAGCCTTGGCGAATACTGCGCCCTGGCAGCGGCCGGAGTCATGAGTGACGAGGATGCCATCCGCACAGTCCGCCAGAGGGGAATATTTATGCAGGAGGCCGTACCTGTGGGACAGGGCGCCATGGCAGCCATTCTGGCCCTGGACGCTGCAGCCATTGAGGAAGTGACAGGAGCCATGGAAGGCGTGTGGATTGCCAATTATAACTGTCCGGGACAGATTGTAATTTCCGGTGAGAAGGCAGCCGTGGAGGAAGCGTGTGAGAAGCTGAAGGCAGCCGGAGCAAAGAGAACGGTGATGTTAAATGTAAGCGGACCCTTCCATTCCGGTATGCTGGCAGCCGCAGGGGAAAAGCTGGGCCAGGTCCTTTCCCAGGTGGAGATTCATGAGCCGCAGATTCCCTATGTGGCCAATGTGACGGCACAGTATGTAAAGAATGCGGGAGAGGTAAAGGAGCTGCTCACAAGGCAGGTTTCATCCTCTGTCAGATGGCAGCAGAGCGTGGAGGCCATGATTGCGGACGGCGTGGACACCTTCATCGAGATTGGTCCGGGTAAGACCCTGGCCGGTTTCATAAGAAAAATAAGCCGGGACGTAAAGACCTTTAATGTGGAAACGTTGGAAGATATGGGTAAAGTAGTGGAAGCACTTAAATCATAATCAGGAGGAGAGACTATATGCTGGAAGGAAAGATTGCACTGGTAACAGGCGCAAGCCGCGGAATCGGCCGCCAGATTGCCCTTACCCTGGGCCGGGAAGGCGCAGCCGTAATCGTGAATTATAATGGCTCTGCGGCAAAGGCAGAGGAAGTTGTGAAGGAAATCGAAGCAGCAGGAGGCAGGGCAGAGGCAGTTCAGTGCAATGTTTCTGATTTTGAGAGCTGCGGCAGGATGATGGCGGACGTGGTTTCCAGATATGGCCGCCTGGATATCCTGGTGAACAATGCAGGAATCACCAGGGACAACCTGCTCATGAAGATGTCAGAGGAAGATTTCGACGCTGTCATCAATACCAATCTGAAGGGCGTATTTAACTGCATCAAACATATTTCCCGCCAGATGTTAAAACAGAAGGCAGGAAGAATCATCAACATCTCCTCCGTATCAGGGGTTCTGGGCAATGCAGGCCAGGCCAATTACTGCGCGGCCAAGGCCGGCGTCATCGGCATCACCAAATCAGCTGCCAGGGAGCTGGCCAGCAGGGGCATCACGGTGAATGCAGTGGCTCCTGGTTTCATTACCACGGAGATGACCGATGTTCTCAGCGACAGCGTAAAGGCAGCTGCTGCGGAGCAGATTCCAATGAAACATTTCGGAAGCACAGAAGACATTGCGCAGACAGTTGCCTTCCTGGCTTCCGATAAGGCAGGATATATCACAGGCCAGGTACTGAGTGTGGACGGCGGAATGGCCATGTAGGATGACCTGGAACCATGTATCCAGGCTGTAAAAGAACAGGAGTGAGATTAGTATGAAAACAAGAGTAGTAGTAACCGGTATGGGTGCCATTACTCCCATTGGAAATGATGTGGAGAGCTTCTGGCAGGGACTTAAGGATAAGACAGTTGGAATCGGACCCATTACGTATTTTGATACAACCGACTATAAGTGCAAGCTGGCTGCTGAGGTAAAGGGATTTGACCCAAAGCAGTACATGGATGCCAAGGCAGCCCGCCGTATGGAAGCATTTTCACAGTTTGCAGTGGCTGCCTCCAAGGAAGCCCTGGAGCAGTCCGGTATTGATATGGAGAAAGAGGACCCCTACCGCGTAGGCGTGTGCGTGGGTTCCGGCATCGGATCCCTCCAGGCCATGGAAAAGGATGTGAAGAAGCTGAATGAGAAGGGACCCAGCCGCGTGAATCCCCTTCTGGTGCCCCTCATGATAAGCAACATGGCGGCAGGCAATGTTGCCATCCAGTTCGGACTTAAGGGAAAATGCTTCAACGTGGTAACTGCATGCGCAACCGGAACCCATTCCATCGGTGAAGCATTCCGTTCCATCCAGTACGGCGAGGCGGATGTGATGGTGGCCGGCGGAGCAGAGGCCAGCATTACACCAATCGGCATCGCAGGATTTACATCCCTTACAGCCCTGAATACCACAGATGACGCTTCCAGGGCATCCATTCCCTTTGATGAGGACAGAAATGGCTTTGTTATGGGCGAGGGAGCCGGCGTGGTAGTGCTGGAGTCCCTGGAACACGCAAAGGCCAGAGGAGCCAATATCCTGGCTGAGGTGGTGGGATACGGCGCTACCTGCGACGCATTCCATATTACCTCCCCGGCAGAGGACGGAAGCGGGGCTGCCCGCGCCATGGAGAATGCCATGAAGGACGCAGGCATTGAGGCAGAGGATATTGATTATGTCAACGCCCACGGCACCAGCACCCATCACAACGATTTATTTGAGACAAAGGCCATCAAGCTGGCTTTAGGGGACCATGCAGGAAAGGTGAAGATTAACTCCACCAAGTCCATGATTGGCCATCTCCTGGGAGCAGCGGGCGGCGTGGAGTTCATCACCTGTGTGAAGTCCATCCAGGACGGATTTATCCATGCCACGGTAGGACTGAAGACACCGGGAGAGGGCTGCGACCTGGATTACACCATGGGCGACGGCGTATCCATGAACGTGGATGTGGCCATCAGCAATTCCCTGGGATTTGGCGGACACAATGCCAGCCTGATTGTGAAGAAGTTCAGCGAATAATAGGAGGCCATGAGCTATGAACGTAGATGAAATCATAAAATTGATGCAGGCAGTTTCCGACAATGGGCTTACCAGCCTGGAGTTAAAGGAAGGGGAGCTTAAGCTTTCCCTGAAGCGTGAAAAAGAGATGCCTCAGATTGTGACGGTAAGCGCCCCGTCCGCCGATGCGGCAGCTGTGCAGATGGCGGCTGTGCAGAACGGCCTGGCAGGCCCGTCCATGATGCCCCAGGGTATGGTAATGCCTCAGGCAGCCCAGGACACGGCTGACCGCGCTGATATCGGTTCAGACAAGGTAGTTGCCTCCCCCTTAGTGGGAACCTTTTACAATGCCTCCTCACCGGATGCAGCACCCTTTGTACAGGCGGGAGATACCGTGAAAAAGGGCCAGGTACTGGGAATCATCGAGGCCATGAAGCTGATGAACGAGATTGAAAGCGAATACGACGGCATAGTGGAGGCTGTCCTTGTGAACAACGAGGAAGTAGTGGAATACGGCCAGCCGTTGTTCCGAATCAAGTAACATCAAAAGACGGAGGGATTTAAGGATATGTTGATGGGAGTAAAAGAAATCCAGGAAATCATACCGCACAGGCATCCTTTCCTGCTGGTGGACTGTATAGAGGAGCTGGAACCGGGCGTGCGCGCAGTGGGATACAAATGCGTGACCTATGATGAGTCCTTTTTCAAGGGACATTTTCCCCAGGAGCCGGTCATGCCAGGGGTGCTTCTGATTGAAGCCCTGGCCCAGACAGGGGCGGTTGCCATACTGTCCCAGGAAGGGTTCAAGGGAAAGGTGGCTTACTTTGGCGGAATTGAAAAGGCAAAGTTCAAGCGCAAGGTAGTGCCGGGCGACAAGGTTAAGCTGGAGTGTGAAATCATCAAGCAGAAGGGACCGGTAGGCGTGGGCAAAGCCACTGCAACGGTTGACGGGAAGCTGGCGGTGAGCGCAGAGCTGACATTTATGGTAGGTTAGGGAATCGAGGGAGAATGCCGATGTTTAACAAGATTTTGATTGCCAATAGAGGTGAGATTGCGGTCCGCGTCATCCGGGCCTGCCGTGAGATGGGAATCCAGACCGTGGCCGTATATTCCGAGGCTGACAGGGACTGCCTTCACACTATGCTGGCTGACGAGGCCATCTGTATCGGACCAGCAGCCTCCACGGATAGTTATCTGAATATTGAGAGGATACTGGCTGCCACGGTGGCCATGAAGGCGGACGCCATCCATCCGGGATTCGGCTTCCTGTCTGAGAACGCCAGGTTTGCCAAGCTGTGCGCAGAGTGCAATATTGCATTCATCGGGCCCAGCGCTGAAATCATCAATAAGATGGGCAATAAATCCGAAGCCCGAAAGACCATGATGGAAGCAGGGGTACCAGTGGTGCCTGGCAGCAAGGAGCCGGTCCATACGGCTGCGGACGGTCTGGCCATGGCAAAAGAAATCGGCTTCCCGGTGATGATTAAGGCATCATCCGGCGGCGGCGGCAAGGGCATGAGGATTTCCAGGAGCGCAGAGGACTTTACGGAGCTCTTTCATGCGGCCCAGATGGAGTCTGTGAAGGGCTTTTCCGACGACACCATGTACATCGAGAAATACATTGAAAAGCCAAGACATGTGGAATTCCAGATTATGGCCGACAAGCACGGCAACGTGGTCCATCTGGGAGAGCGCGACTGCTCCATCCAGAGACGTCACCAGAAGGTGCTGGAGGAAGCGCCCTGTGATGTGATTTCCCCCAATCTGCGCAAAGCCATGGGCGACACCGCTGTAAAGGCAGCCAGGGCAGTGGGCTATGAGAACGCGGGAACCATTGAATTCCTCCTGGATAAGGATAAAAATTTCTATTTCATGGAGATGAATACCAGAATTCAGGTGGAGCACCCTGTAACTGAGATGGTGACGGGAATGGACCTGATTAAGGAACAAATCCGCGTGGCGGCAGGGGAGCCTTTAAGCGTCAGCCAGGAGGATGTAAGGATTGAGGGCCATGCCATTGAGTGCCGAATCAATGCCGAAAATCCGGCCAGGAATTTCATGCCCTGTCCCGGACGCATTACCAATGTGCACATTCCCGGAGGCAACGGGGTACGTGTGGATACCCATATCTACAATGATTACAAGGTGCCTGCAAACTACGACTCCATGCTGATGAAGCTGATTGTGTATGATAAGGACCGGGAGGCGGCTATCTCCAAGATGCGCAGCGCCCTGGGCGAGGTAATCATCGAGGGAATCGAGACAAATATCAATTTCCAGTACGAAATCCTGGAAAATGATGCATTCCAGCAGGGCGATACAGATACCAGCTTTATTGAGAAGCATTTCCCGGATTATGTGCGGTGATTTTGCTCTGTGGGTTTATGAATGAAAGGAAATTGCTATGTTGCGGAACATGTTCAAAAAAACGTATACAAAAATAGATACGAAATATAAGCCGCAGGCCGGGTCCGACCAGGAACCGGTCATTCCGGAAGGATTATGGCGCAAATGTAACAAGTGCGGGCAGCCAATCTATGTGGAAGACGTAAAGAACAATTACTACGTATGTCCCAAGTGCAACGGCTATTTCCGTGTTCATGCATACCGCCGTATCGAGATGCTTGTGGATGAGGGAACCTTTGAGGAGTGGAACAAAGAGATGCCTTTTTCCAACCCCCTGAACTTCCCGGGCTATGAGAAAAAGGTTCTGGCTGCCAGGGAAAAGAGCCGCCTCAATGAGGCCATTGTCACGGGTAAGGCCAGGATTGAGGGGAATCCGGCTGTAGTGGGTGTCTGCGATGCCCGTTTCATCATGAGCAGCATGGGCCATGTGGTGGGTGAGAAAATTACCGATGCAGTGGAACGCGCCACCAGGGAAAAACTGCCGGTCATTCTCTTTGCCTGCTCAGGCGGGGCCAGGATGCAGGAGGGCATTGTATCCCTGATGCAGATGGCTAAGACCTCCGCTGCCCTAAAGCGTCATCATGAGGCAGGGCAGCTGTTTATCAGCGTGCTCACAGACCCCACTACAGGAGGCGTCACGGCCAGCTTTGCCATGCTGGGCGACATCATCCTGGCAGAGCCTCACGCCCTGATTGGATTTGCAGGTCCCAGGGTCATTGAGCAGACCATTGGGCAGAAGCTGCCGGAAGGGTTCCAGCGTTCTGAATTCCTTCTGGAACATGGTTTTGTGGATAAGATTGTGGAACGGAAGGACCAGAAGCGGGTCATTGGACAGATTCTGTACATGCACCGCAGCCACAAAATGAATATAGAATTAAAGAATCCCGTGGATACATCCAGAACCTTTGTGGATAAACCAGCCCATTCTGGGGCTGAAGGTGGAAAAACCGCCTGGGATACGGTTCTTCTCTCCAGAAAGTCCGACCGTCCCGTTGCCACGGATTATATCAACGCCCTGTTTGATGAATTCATCGAATTTCACGGGGACCGGTATTTTAAGGATGACGGAGCCATTGTGGGCGGTGTTGCCATGTTCCACGGCATGCCTGTGACGGTCATCGGACAGCAGAAGGGCAAGAACACCAAAGACAATATCACCCGCAACTTCGGAATGCCGTCCCCTGACGGCTACCGCAAGGCGCTGCGTCTGATGAAGCAGGCAGAGACCTTTGGGCGTCCGGTTATCTGCTTTGTGGATACGCCGGGAGCTTTCTGCGGGCTGGAGGCAGAGGAGAGGGGACAGGGCGAGGCCATTGCCAGGAACCTGTTCGAGATTTCCGACCTGAAAGTGCCGGTACTCTCCATTGTAATCGGAGAGGGCGGAAGCGGAGGAGCGCTGGCCATGGCTGTGGCCGACGAGGTGTGGATGCTGGAAAATGCCATCTACTCCATCCTTTCGCCGGAGGGCTTTGCCTCCATCCTGTATAAGGACAGCAAAAAAGCGCCCGATGCCGCCAAGGTCATGAAGGTGACGGCCAGGGACCTTTTACAGCTTCAGCTGATTGAACGTATCGTGCCTGAGGAAGAACCAGCATGCACGGACAATCTCTACCGTCTCGCTGAATATATGGACAGCGCCATGGCAGAGTTCTTTAAAACGTATCTCGCCATGAGCGATGAGGAGCTTAGGGAGCACAGGTACCAGAGATTTAGGAGAATGTAATGAGTGAGTTAAAACCATTGGTAATCGGGGATTTAGTAGTTGAAAAACCAATCATCCAGGGAGGAATGGGCGTGGGCATCAGCCTGCACAGGCTGGCCGGAGCCGTGGCAAAGGCCGGCGGCATGGGCATCATATCAGCTGCCCAGATTGGTTTCAGGGAGCCGGATTTCACCACCAATTTCGTGGAAGCAAACCTAAGGTCCATCCGCCGGGAGATGAAGCTGGCCAGGGAAATCGCCCCCCAGGGAGCGATTGGTTTCAACATCATGGTAGCTACCAAGCACTATGATATGTGGGTAAAGGAGGCTGTGAAGGCAGGCGCTGATATCATCATATCAGGAGCCGGGCTTCCGGTGTCCCTGCCTGAATACGTGGAAGCGGCCTATGCTGAGATGGTGGAAAAGCCGGCCCGCAGGATTAAGCTGGCGCCTATTGTATCATCCGCCAAATCAGCCATGGTTATCTGCAAGATGTGGGACAGGAAATGTCACATTGCCCCTGACCTGGTTGTGGTGGAGGGACCGCTGGCCGGAGGCCATCTGGGATTCTCGCTGGACCAGATATCCGCCTATGGAGCGGATACCGCAGATGTGCCGGCCACCTATGACCAGGATGCCTATGACCGGGAGGTAAAGGCGGTCATGAAGGTGGTTGAGGAATATGGAGCCAAGTACGGCAGGCATATTCCTGTGGTCACGGCAGGCGGCATCTATACCCATGAGGATGTGATGCACCAGCTTGAGCTGGGAGCTGACGGGGTCCAGGTTGCAACCCGGTTTGTGACAACGCAGGAGTGCGATGCCTCGGATGCATATAAGCAGGCTTATATAAAGGCAGGAAAGGAAGACATTGTCATCACCAAGAGTCCCGTGGGAATGCCGGGCAGGGCAATCTTAAATCCATTCCTGAGCCAGATAAAGGAAGGCAGCAGGCCGGCCATCAAGTCCTGCTTCCAGTGCCTGGAGCACTGCGACATCAGGACCATTCCCTACTGCATTACCATGGCATTGGTCAATGCGGCGCAAGGGGATACAGACCATGGCCTGTTATTCTGCGGAAGTAATGCTTACCGCGCTGAAACAATCGATACTGTGGATAACGTCATGAAGGAATTAACAGGAGAGCTGGCTTAGTGCCGGCTCTTTTTTCCTTATTTTGCAATAAATTCCCAATGGAGGCAGCAAAGAAGCAATCCTTATCCCCAGATAATTAACAAAGATATCCACAAGTTATCCACATTATCCACCATCGGATATCCAGAGACATTCCACAGCACTTTCATCTGTCATTTTTATTACGGTTCTCTTTCATTTTCCACCTGGCCATTGACCCTCAAAAGGGAAGGTCTTAAAATATATCTATGAAAAAACTGAATGAAACAGAGGGTGCGAAGATGGAAAAAGCGTTGGCAGAGAAACAAGGGGGGTATCTCATTGGTGACGTTGCCCAGATGGTGGGCATGAGCAGGGATGCCCTGCGTTTTTATGAGAAAAAGGGAATTATCCGTGCGGATAAAAAGGAAAATGGATACAGATATTATTCAGAGGATGATATCTACAGATTGATGTACATACTTTATCACAGAAAGATGAATACCAGCCTGGAGGAGATAGGGGGCCTTATGAGCGGGCAGAACTCCACATCCGCCATGAGACAGCATGTCCGTCAGCGCATGGCCGAGGAGGAGGAGGCTCTCAGGCGGCACAGCCAGGCAATTATGAGGCTTAAGCTGGTGGAAAAGGATATAAACCGTATAGAGGAATGCATAGGAAGGTATTCCATCAGGAATTTCCCCAGAGCATATGTGATGGCCAACTGTTCCGGCCTGCAGGAGGGACTGAGAAGGTGGTTCAAGCTGTCCTCCACCATTCCGGGGCTGGATATGGCTTATTTTTATAATGTCCTCACTTACACGGGACAGGACTTGGAGGAAAAGGGAACCCAGCTCCTGCTCTATGAGGGACTGGAGAAGGGGCTGGGTGAAGAGTTTGACCGGAGTCTGTATACCATGACGGATGAGGTGGAATGTATTTATACCATCATTGAGTCAGAGTATACCCTTCCGGATTTTGATATGATTCACAGGATGGTCCAGTGGGCACATAAGCATGGACTGGAGCCCGCGGAACGCGTATATGCCAATGATATGACGTCCTTTTTTGCAAAGGACAGGACTACGTACTGTCTGGAAATTTATATGCCCTTTAAGAGGATTGCTTCACCGGTATAACAGGGCAGGGCTTTCCGGCCCATCCCTATCCGTTGTCAGCCAGTGTCTCTTTATCGCTGTCCTCATCCTCCTTTTGAACACCGAAGTTCTGTATGAAGTCAATCAGGAAGGATGATACGGTTACTGTTATAAGTGAATATACGATACGTCCTGCCGGTATATAGGACAGGGACAGCACCAGCACGGACACGTCCGTCAGCAGGTATGCCCTGGATATACGGCAGCCCGTGACCTTGGATATAACCAGGGCCAGGGCATCGTCCCCGGCGCAGGAAGCTCCCTGGCGGACCACCAGGCCGCAGCCCGTACCGATAAAGCATCCGCCTGCCAGGGCAGCCAGGAGAGGATAGCCGGCCAGGCTTGGAAGCACCGGCGGAAACAGTTCCCAGAGCCGGAAAAATCCGGCCATACATATAGTTGCAAAGATGGAAGTCTTGAGAAATTCCTTGCCCAGGAAACGGAACCCAAGGGCATAGCTTAAGGCATCCAGTACAGGTGACAGTATGGAAGATGACATGCCCAGCCAGAAATTGAAAAGCAGAATCAATCCCAGGATACCTCCCTCCGTTATATCCGCCTGCTGGTGGATATTGTAGATACCAAAGGTGGTAATGGCTGTACCGAGAATAATGGATAACACAGTCCTTGGAGGAAAGGTTACGGATAATTCCTGTACAGTGCGGCAGGCCAGCTTCTTCAGCTGCTTCATAATAAAACGTCCTTTCTGTATATGGTTGTAAAACGAAATGGGTTATAAAACCGGTTAGGGGCGGTCCGGGAATCCGATGGATTCCGGGCCGCCCTGTTACGTTGCAGTACCAGTATACCTTATGTACCCCGGGGGCTGTCAAGAGGGGACTTTATCCAAAAACCCCCTAGTCCAGCTTTTCCGTACCGGAATCCACGATTCTGCCCTTGCTGTCTGTCTTGTAGTATACATCGTCGGAATCCTTTACGTTCTTCTTGTTCTTGACCAGTTTACCGGATGTGCTGATGAGGTAAGTTTCATCCTTATAGGTCACGGGCTGGTATTTGGTGCCCTCCTCGGCCTCCAGCCTTCTGCCCTTTACATAGATGGAGTCATTGTCAATGCCGTCTGTTCCGGCTCCCTTTCTGCTGCCGGATTTCTCAAAGCTGTAATAATACGTATCGCCGTCGATTTCCATGGTCATGGTGCCGGTCTTCATGGCGCCTTCCTTAGGGGAATCACTAAAGTAGTATACGAATACGCCCTCTTCATCCTCGTCCGGAATCTCATCCGCGTCCTCAATTTCCTCCGCAGACTTAATGGTCTTTCCGTTCTCCTCAAATTCAATGCGGTAAAGGCCCCGAAGCATTTTGCCGTTTACATCAAAACCATAATACTGTCCGTTGATTTTTTTGATTTGGGCTGTTACAAGGTCACCGTTTGATTCTGCATAGAACCAGTGGGCTTCTCCGTCATCGTGGGCCTCCGGGTCCACGTCCTCGCTGGGAACTGTTTTGAACCAGCCGGTGGACATCCAGCACTCCTCCTCTGTGTTATAGTATTTGTTCACCGTAGAGGAAGATGCGGTACCGGGATTGTTATACCACTCAAAGTGGGCTGCGCCGTTTTCATCAAAGCGGTATTTGCGGCCGTTGATTTTTTTGGAATCAGTGTCCGCTGTTTTTTTGCCGTTGGTGGAGAAATAGAACCAGTAGCCGTCGCCGTCCCTGTCATCATCCTCGTCATTGACAGCCGTGATGTATTTCCATCCGGTGGCCATGCGTCCGTCCCCGTTATCGCTGCAATAGTACATGCCGCTTTTCCAGGCGTCATCATCGGTAAGCATTTCCCCGCTCTCGTCAATCCATCCGTAAAGCATGTGCCCTTCGTCGTCAAAGGTAAACTTGGCCTGTCCGGTGGAGGTGGGAAGGGTGACGAACTTTACATTGTCACTGCTGCCGGATTTTTTAACGGCCTTGCCGTTGGATTGGAAATAGTACCACCACTCATCCGGCTCATCAGAGCCCGCGTCCTCATTTTCAATGGAGCGCCACTGGTTGGTGACCATTGCCCCGGCTGAGTTGACATAAAAGTAATTGTCATCATCCTCAATCAGCCGGCTCTTTGCCATGATTCCGTCGGAATCCAGATAAAACCAGTTGTTGCCGGATTTCTTAAATACATCGGCAGCCTTGCTCCCGTCGTTGTTATAATAGACCCATTCGCCATTTTCCTCGGCCCATCCGGTAGCTGCAAATGATACCAGCGCACTGCCCAGGGTCAGGGCCATGGCTGCACATGGAATCAGGAACCATTTTGTCTGTCTCTTCATAATCATGTCTCCTTTCAGTCTGTCAATCAGTCCATTCATTTTCATATTTTTTATCTCAATATTCTTTCGGGGATGCGGCTGCCGTTTCGCCGGTGTACTGGCCGGCGCCGCACGTTGTCATCACTGACATGGTGAGAATATACTATGGAGCTGCTCCAGGGTCAATAGAAGTTATGTAAACGTAATGAACTGTAAATTTTACGCAAGCCAGTGTAATAATTCTTACAGAGAAGGGGCAATTATGAATATTTGGGAAGGATTGGGCAGAAAAGCCGGCGGGATTGGATTTTCAGACAAGGGTCAGAATGGGTATATTCTACAGGGCCGGGAATAAAATGGAATAAGAATGCCATGAAACAGGCGGGAAAACATGCTGAATTATCTATGGGCGGGAATGACATTGACAGGAATACTTTGGGGGGCGCTTCACGGCCAGATGACGGCTGTGACCGACGGGGCAATCCAGGCATCAAAAGAGGCGGTGACGCTCTGCATCACCATGCTGGGTGTCATGACCCTGTGGACCGGGGTACTGGAAATAGGGCACCGTTCCGGGCTGGTGGACCAGCTGGCAAAAAGAATGGGACCTGTACTCACCTTTCTCTTTCCAAGGCTGGACCCGGACGGCGAGGCCAGGAAACAGATAAGCGTCAACATGATTGCAAATATACTTGGCCTTGGATGGGCTGCGACACCAGCCGGTCTAAAGGCAATGGAGGAACTGAAAAAGGTGGAGGAGGGACGCAGGCAGTCAGGTGCGGCTGAGGGCGGTGCAGCGGGAAAGGGCAGTGCAGCCAGGCAGGAGGGAACTGCCAGCAATGAGATGTGTACGTTTCTCATTATCAATATATCCTCATTGCAGCTCATACCCATGAATATGATTGCATACCGGAGCCAGTACGGGAGCGTGAATCCCACTGCCATTGTGGGTCCTGCCCTGGCGGCCACCTTTATCAGCACTGTGGTTGCGGTGATATTCTGCAGGGTCATGGACCGGTAGAGATACATCATAATGGAGCATACCGAGTATTGAAGTATGCTTAAAGAACCGTTATACTAAAGTGTATATTGAATACATCAGATAAAGGGAGGCGGCTTTATGTTCCGGATTGGCGGGTTTTCAAAGCTTACCAGGGTGTCGGTAAGGATGCTGCGTTACTATGATGAGGCGGGACTTTTAAAGCCTGCTGCTATTGATAGGTTTACAGGATACCGGATGTATACCACGGACCAGATACCGGCCCTGCAGAAAATATGCCTGCTCAGGGACATGGATTTTAATGTGACGGAAATCAGGGAAGTGCTGGAATGCTGGGAGAGCGGGGATGTGATAGGGTATCTGGAGGATAAAAAGAGGCAGCTTTCAGATACAATCCGGCTGGAACAGCAGCGCATCCGCAAGATAGAGACTGCCATGAGGGATTTTATGGAGAACACCATTGAGACACATTATAACGTGACCATGAAGTCTGTTCCCAGCCATCTGATTTTATCCCTGAGGGAAACCGTGGCAGACCATTTCTGCGAAGGGAATCTGTGGGAACGGCTTTATGCATTTGTGGAGGAGGAACAGGCAGAGCTGGCCCCTGGCGTTAACAACCTGGCTATTTATCACAATGAGGAACAGGCGGGAGACGGGGTGGACATTGAGGTGGGAGTCATGGCGGAAAAAAGGGGACAGGATAAGGGGGGATTCTGCTACAGGGAAACTGAACCGGTGGAGGAGATGGCCTGTATTATGGTTTACGGCCCGTATAAGAATATTGGGACATCCTATCACGCCTTTGCCTGCTGGCTGGAGGAGCATGGCCAGTATGAGATGGCCGGCCCAAGCCGCCAGATTTGCCATATAGGTGCCTACAATGAATCCGATTCCCGGAATTTTCTTACGGAAGTACAGACGCCGGTGCAAAGAGTATTGACTCTGACACCGTGTGAGGGTTTAGACTGAAGCCATCAAATAAAGGAGGTTTCAGCATGAATCAATTTACAGTAAAGCAGATTGGCACCATGGAAATGGATGGGGAGGGCATGTTTATAAAAGTACTTCCGGAATTCATCCCGGCTCTTAAGAACCTGGAGGGCTTTAGCCATACAGACATCCTCTGGTGGTTTGACGGCTGCGACGATGAGGAGAGCCGGAGTATACTGGAGGTGGAACACCCCTATAAGCATTCACCGGATATAATGGGCACATTTGCGACCCGCTCTCCCCAGAGGCCCAATCCCATTGCCCTGACCGTTGCACAGATTCTCTGCCTGGACCATGACGCCGGCATTGTCCGCATTGCGTATGCAGATGCCCGGCAGGGAAGTCCTGTACTGGATTTAAAGCCATATACCCCCAGCCTGGACCGGGTGGAACATCCCGGGGTGCCGGATTGGTGCAGCCACTGGCCCCAGTGCCTGGAGGAGTCAGGGGAGTTTGACTGGGAAAATGAATTTGATTTTTAAGTTGAAAGGAAAGATTAAGAAAACCTCAACAAGATGACAATTCCTTTGTGCTAAAATAAAGAAGATATATGGGTTAATATGGAATCATGGATTCATATGAAATCTGAGAGTATGAGGTGGATGAGATGAGGATATTGGGAACGCCGGAACGCAGCAGCAGGAGCAGAATCAGTAAGGGGAAATTAGGAAAAACAGGAAAACGTATGGCGGCAGGCACGGCGGCAGCCATCATAGGGGCCATGTCCCTGTACGCTCCGGCAGCAGCCTATGGAGCACAGCCCTGGACACTGGAGAACGGGCAGTATACAGATGCATCAGGGGCGCCCATTGCAGGGGCGCTGGCAAAGGGAATCACCGTGACCAAGTACCAGAACCGGGCCAATGAGAACGGCATAGACTGGTCCAGGGCAGCGGCGGACGGCGTGTCATTTGCCATGATACGGGTGGGGTATTACAAGGATAAAGACCCCTATTTTGACAGGAACGTTACAGAGGCGTTTGCCAACGGCATTCAGACCGGAGTATTTTTCTATACCCAGGCCCTGGACGTGGAGACTGCCATTGACGAGGCCAATTTCGTGCTGAAGGTAATTAAGGATTTTCCCATATCCTATCCCATTGCCTATGATGTGGAATCCCAGCATCTTCTTGATAACGGGCTCACCAGGCAGCAGATTACGGACAATGTAAATGCATTCTGCAGGACTATATCCGATGCGGGATATCATCCCGTGGTATACGGAAACAATGAATGGCTGACCAGGAACATGGATACCAGCCAGATTCCCTACGATATATGGTATGCCAGGTACGGGACTGTCAACAGTTATCCCAACCGGACCATATGGCAGTGTACCGATACAGGTACAGTGGACGGCATCAACGGCAATGTAACCATCGAGCTGGCATTTACGGATTACAGCGCTCTGATTCCTGCCGATAGTTGGAAGCATGTGGACGGCAGATGGTATTATATGAAGGGATATGTGAAGCAGACAGGTTGGGTGCAGGTGGATGGAGCCTGGTATTATCTTGACCCCAATGGAGCCATGATTCATGATACAACCATGGATATTGACGGGGTGTCCTATACCTTTGATTCAAACGGCGTTATGGCGGAGCCCATAAGCTGAAAAGCTTCAGTCCAGGCCGGTTTATAATTCCTGGTGGAAGTAACACAACATAAAATACTTGACAAATAGCAGCTTCGGTCATATAATCCTAGAAAACCTACTGATTAACTATGAATAAAAAAGAAAGGCCCTGCACGCCTGTGTGGGAACGGTGGAAGCTATGTCTAAGATTTACAAGGGAGCCATTGAACTTGTAGGCAGCACCCCATTGGTGGAGGTGACCAACATCGAGAAGAAGGAGCAGCTGAAGGCGCGTCTTCTTGTGAAGCTGGAATACTTTAATCCGGCCGGGAGCGTTAAGGACAGAGTCGGAAAGGCCATGATTGAAGATGCGGAACGCACCGGCAGACTGAAGCCAGGCTCCGTCATCATTGAGCCCACATCAGGCAACACAGGCATCGGTCTGGCCGCGGTATCGGCGGTCAAGGGCTACAGGATGATACTGACCATGCCGGATACCATGAGCGTGGAGCGCCGCAATATACTGAAGGCATATGGAGCTGAAATCGTCCTTACACCTGGTGAGAAGGGAATGAGCGGGGCCATTGAAAAAGCGGAGGAGCTGGCAAGGGAGATACCGGACAGCTTCATACCAGGGCAGTTTGACAACCCGGTGAACCCCAAAGCCCATATGGAGAGCACGGGGCCGGAAATCTGGGAGGATACGGACGGGCAGGTAGATATATTCGTGGCATCCGTGGGAACAGGAGGCACTCTTACGGGCACCGGTACATATTTGAAGGAAAAGAATCCTGGTATTAAGGTCATAGCCGTGGAGCCGTCCACATCACCGGTTCTTTCAGGAGGAAGTGCCGGCCCCCATAAGATTCAGGGAATTGGGGCAGGATTTATTCCCAAGGTGCTGGACACCCATATATATGATGAAATCATAACCGTGGACAATGAGGCTCCCTTTGCCGCAGCAAAGATGCTGGCCCGGACAGAGGGTCTACTGACAGGAATTTCATCGGGAGCTGCCCTGTATGCTGCCATAGAAGTGGCAAAGCGGCCGGAAAATGAAGGAAAGACCATAGTTGTGCTGCTGCCTGACAGCGGGGACAGGTATTATTCCACGGCGTTGTTTGTGGAGTAGGAGTTGAAGGAGTCTCAACGGGGTCAGCCTGTCTTCTGCCAGTATCTGGTATAAAACAAAGTTGACGGAATGTAAAAAGGATGTTACCATGAGGGAGAAAATGATGAATCGTTACATTCACTGCAGGGAGGAACCAAATGGTAACAATAAAGGATGTTGCACGAGTAGCCCAAGTCTCCATCGGAACGGTTTCTAATGTGCTTAATGGAAAGGAAAGTGTTCGTCCGCAAAATAGAGAGAAGGTATATAAGGCAGTTGACCAGTTAGGATTCCAGTATAATATGACTGCCAGCGCACTCCGGACTAAGACAACAAAAAATATAGGGCTGATTATACCTACAATTGTCAATCCCTTTTATCCTGAGCTGGCAAGGGGCGTGGAGGACGAAGCAAGAAAAGCAGGATTTACCGTATTTCTTTGCAACAGTGACCGCGACGAGGAAAAGGAAAGGAATTATATCGGTGCTCTTCTGAGTAAAGGAGTAGATGGAATCATACTGCTAAAACCCAAATCCGGCCAGGAGGACTTGCGCAGGCTGAACAGCCATATTGCCCTTGTTGTAGAAGATTGGGATTACCGCTGTGACCAGGAACTCATGACGGTCAGTACAGACGGATATATGGCGGTGGTCCAAGCCATGAACTTACTTTTTCAATACAAACATAGAAATATTGCTTTTATTAGCGGGCTTATGGAATCGCCTTCCGGGTTTGGCAAAATGAAGGCATATGAAAAAAGTCTGGAATCCCGAAACATATCTTATCGTTCTGAGTATGTAGCTTATGGGGATTACAGCTGGAAGAGCGGATACGCAATTGCTAAAGAGTTTGTCAGGCTGGATACGGTTCCGACCGCTATATTGGCGGCCAACGATATGATGGCCATAGGGGCAATGAAGGCAGTTCAGTCCATGGGATACAGAGTCCCTGCTGACATATCCGTTATGGGGATTGATGATATTGAAATGGGTAAATTATGCACCCCATCCCTGACCACGGTCCTTCAACCTAAATATGAGGTTGGCGTTACTGCATTCAGGCTTCTTGGCCGGATTCTGGCCGGGGAAACTATTCCGGAAGACAAACGTCACATTATGTTAGAAACCCGGGTCGTGGAGCGGGAAAGTGTGGCATACGCAGATGAACGCTGAACCATATAAACAGAATCATTTTTAAAATGAAGAGGGGGTATGCCCGGAACCGGTATTAAGGTTCTGGGCATACCCTCTATCTGGTTGTTCAGCTATTCAGTTGTTCAAACGGTATTGATGCGCGGCATGCAGGTCGGACAAATATATACTGGCAAGTCCGATTCCGTTGCCTATAAGCAGGGAAAGAATCAATGCTGTGGACGGTCCGTCAGCAGCAAATGTACAGAAGCATCCGATAAAGGTACCTGAGGTAAAGGACAGCCGGGGATGAATGCTCTGTATGCACATGATAAAGGTAAAGATAGTCATGAGCAGGTACGGATTCACATTTTGGTCAGTCAGCCACAGGGACAAGGACGCCCAGAAAATACCGCTTAAATTAGACCAGATACCTTTCTGTGCATCCTGTCCGCAGCCGCAGCAGGCAAAATATGTAGTACAGCCAGCTGCGCCTGCCCAAGTGACAAGCCCTGTGGTTTCAGCAAACCATGCCCATATACCAAAGAGTAGGGATAGTATGAATGAACGCCGGACCAAGGTCATTACAGCTGCTTTACCTGCTCCATGAATTGCTTCACGGTTGGTCCGTCAACAGGATCGTTCATATCTCCGCTGGGTTTTGTTCCGTATCCAAACACACAGCCGTCCGCAACTTTCAGATAGTCAGTGGTATTGACTGTCATTCCGCTGCCCAGGAATATTGGCGTGTCAGGAACTGCGTTGCGGACTGCCTGGATTTTTTCCATTGGAGCGGGCTGGGAAGAGTCTGCGCCATCTACAATCAAAGCGTCTGCCATGCCGCGTCCAATCATTTCCTTTGCTACGGTATCCAGGCTTCTTGGAGTCATGGGTGCTCCATGTTTGCAGTAAATATCAGCGAAAATCATAACATTTTCAGCATCAATACTTTTACGGTATCTTGCTAAAAGATGAGCCTTTCCTACGATTGGGCCCTGGTCAGTTACAGTGGCATCTGTAAGGACATTTAACCGGATATACTGGCAGTCGGCAGCAGCGGCAACAGCCATGGCTGCTTTCCATGAATTTCTCAGGATATTGATGCCCAGCGGCATATCATAACGCTTGCGGATTTCCAGTGCAACCCTGGTCATTGCCGCAACTGTTTCCGGCTCTGTCGTTTCCGGGTAATAGGGATAGTCTCCCAGATTCTCAATAATCATGGATGTGACCCCATTGCCGGACAAAGTTTCTGCATCCCGCAGTGCATGGGCAATCACATCATCCATATTACCGCTGTAACAAGGAGAGCCTGGGAGCGGAGGAAGATGAATCATTCCTAATACCGGATGTTCTGTACCAAATACGTTTACTAAATCGCTGCGTTTCATGTGTTGACCTCCATATTATATAGTTTTGTGATATCTGATATCTGGTATATCAGATGGTGTAATATTAAACTATCACGATAAAATGGATTTGTCAATAGGTTTTATTATTTTTTTAATTATTGAATTTTTTTTGCACAGTCAGCAACGAACAGAGCTACCCGGCGGATATGGGAAACCATCAGCTTCTCGCTTAACGAGGAATTGTGAGAAGAAATTGCTTCAAGTATAGCCTTATGCTCCTGGTGGGCGGGGATTGGCTCTTCAATATATTTCATATGGGCTGCTTTGCGGAAACTATAATCAATGGTGCGCAGGGTTTCTATCTGATGGACAAGATAGTTATTATTACATGTCTGGCGGATGACTGAGTGAAAAGAAATATTGTACTGCTGAATCTCTTCCAGTGACTTCTCATCTTTAAGTGATAGCAACGGATATACCATATCCAATATCCTGCCCATTTCAGCTAAATGGCTGTCAGTGGCATTTTTAGCAGCATAATATGCGGCCACGCCTTCCAATGAACTTCTCATAAAAGCAATTTCCAGCATATTATCAATCGATATCTCGGATACGAATGAGCCGCGGCGCGGGCGCGTATAGATAAGGCCCTCAGCCTGCAGGGAACGAAATGCTTCCTTTACAGGGGTGGTGCTGACATTAAGCATCTGGCCAATGGTACGTTCACTGATTTGCTCTCCTGCTTTTAAATCGCCCCTTAAAATCATACCTCTGACAATATCCGCAACCTGCTCGCGCAACGGTTTTGACTCAATAATTTGTTCTTTGATTTCTGACATAACAGCTGCTGTTCCTTTCCGTGTAAAGCATATTCTTTCGTCATTCTAACATATAAAAGCATTTAATACTAGAGCGTGTCTTAAAATGTATATAGTCAAGGGGGTGAAATAAAGGATGTACGCCGGGAGAAAAATGAACCGTTTCATTTATTTGCATTAAAAAACGATAAAAGTTGTGCATATTAGTAAAAAAAATCTTCACAAACCTATGCACATCGACATATTGCACAAATATTATTGACATATGCAGTGTACGCTGATATAATTTGACCATAAAATGAAACGTTTTATTTTGGAAATATAAATTACAGTATGCGGGGGTAAAGGAAGATGGCAACAATAAAAGATGTTGCGAGGGTTGCAGGAGTCTCCCTGGGAACCGTATCCAATGTTTTGAATGGCAAGAATAATGTAAGGCCGGGCAACAAACGCAAGGTCTATGATGCAATGAAGGAAGTAGGTTTTCATTACAATATGACCGCCAGTGCCCTTAGGACCAAGACAACTAAGAATATTGGCTTGATTATCCCCAGCATAACCAATCCATATTATCCGGAATTGGCAAGGGGTGTTGAAGATGCAGCAAGACGGGAAGGACTGACCGTATTTCTATGTAACGATGACAGGGATACGGAAAAGGAAAGGGCATATATAAAAGCATTGCTTTCCAAAGGCGTTGATGGGATTATCTTATTAAAGCCGCGTCTGGAGTATGGCGAACTGCTTGATGTGAAGGAGAGGACATCGCTGGTATTAGGTGATGCCAGTATTGACATCAGAAATGAGTTTCATGTTGTAAATGCAGATGATGTGCAAGGTGTCATCTGTGCAATGAATTTTCTGGGACAGAACGGGCACAAGCAGATTGCCATGATTACAGGCATGATGGAATCCTATTCCAGCCAGTGCAGGCTGGATGCATATAAACGTTACCTGGAATCACGGAAGCTTCGCTACAGGCCTGAATATGTTGTTAGCGGAAATTACAGCTGGATAAGCGGATGCCGGTTGGCGAAACAGCTGATGAGCCTGCCTGACCCTCCCACTGCAATTTTTGCAGCCAATGATATGATGGCAATCGGTGCAATGAAGGGAGTGCAGACCATGGGGTATCGCATTCCCCAGGATGTTTCAATTATTGGATATGATGATATTGAAATGAGCAACCTGTCAAATCCGGCCTTAACCACAGTCCATCAACCGAAATATAATATGGGGACAGAATGTTTGAAAATGCTGCATGCATGCATAAACGGAAGTGAAGGCATGGATACAACGAAACGGATTACATTAGAAAATCATCTTATTATCAGGGAAAGTGTTGGAATGGTAAGATGATTATCTTTTAGGTACAAAATGAAACGATTCACCCCCGCCCGGTGTGTGCGGATGCTGCTATAGGGAAGGGGAAGAAAAAATTTTATATGTTGAAAGGTGGTATTTATAATGCTGCAGAAACCGGTTTATATTGGAAATGACCATGGCGGATATAAATTAAAACAATCAATCATGGAGCATCTGAAAAAAAGGGAGATTGCGTATGTAGATATAGGAAGCGGCACTGAAGAAATAGTAAGGTATCCGTACTATGCAGCAAAAATTGCCGGCGCAGTGTCAAGGGGGGAAACGGACAGAGGAATACTTATATGTTCGACCGGAATCGGTATGAGTATATTAGCCAACCGGTTTAAAGGGGTTAGGGCATCGTTGTGCACCGATACCTATATGGCGAAGATGACAAGAGCCCATAATGATTCAAATGTTTTGTGCCTTGGGGGGAAGGTGATAGGTGAGCTGGAAGCATTGGATATTCTGGATGCATGGCTGGATACTGAGTACGAGGCCGGCCGGCATTCTATTTCCCTGGAACTGATTGGGGAAGCTGAGGAACATCTGTGTCAGCCAATCATTCCATTACAGGAAGATATATTCCATGATTTAAACAGATAGGAGGCTGGTATGAAAATAGCGGTTACAGTGGCGGGAAGTGAGGCAAAGGAAAGCGCATTTGTTGTATGGAGGGGGTTTGAGGAATCCATAAGAAAAGCTTCTGAATGTGGCTATGACGGCGTGGAACTGGCACTTAAGGATGCATCTGAGATTAACGGGGACAAATTAAGGCGATGGCTGGAAATGTATGGGATGGAGATAAGCTGCATTTCTACAGGACAGGTATTTGCAGAGAGAGGAATGTATTTCACTCACCCCAATCCCGGGGTACGCAGAGAGACAATAGGGGTATTTGCTGATTTGATTAAGCTGGCTTCTGAATTTGGGGGAAAGGTAAATATCGGACGTGCCAGGGGGTTCATTTCAAAAGACACATCACGGCAGATGACAGAAAAACGGTTCATAGAGACAATGCGGGAGATATGCGACATTGCAGGGCAGTATAATGTGGAAATGATTTTGGAACCGGTTAACAGATATGAGATAAACTTTATTAACAGTGTTGATGAAGGTGCGGCTATCCTGGAACAGGTAGGCAAAAAAAATTGCGGATTACAGCCGGATGTGTTCCATATGAACATTGAGGATGATGATATCGGAAAAAGCCTTATGAGGAACAGCAAATGGATTCGTTATGTTCATCTTGCAGATTCCAACCGGTATGCGCCGGGAATGGGACACATAAATTTTGAAGGAGTTTTTGACGCTCTGAAGATGGCAGATTATGATGGGTGGGTATCGGTGGAGATACTTCCGGGAGAAAATCCCGATAAGATGGCCCAGGCATCCGTACAATATTTGAAACCATTTATCGAAGAGTACAATAAAAGATAAAAGCTGAGAACTATATAAGGAGAAGGAAAAATGAAGAGGATGAAAAGAGCAGTCAGTATCATTATGTCGGTAGTGTTAGGTTCATCGTTAATGGCCGGATGCGGGGGAAGTTCCAATAGCACGTCTGCCGGAAAAGAACAGACCACAAATCAGGAGCAGCAATCAGAAGCAGGAAGTCAGGCTTCGGAGGACCTCCCTGAAATCACATGGAAAATATCCCATACCCAGTCGCCGGATAATTTTATGAATATTGCCGCTGAAAATATGGCCAAAGAGGTGGCTGACAAGACCAATGGAAAGTTTAAAATTGAAATCTATCATTCAGGTACACTTGGCTCTGAACAGGAAGTAATTGAAGGAATGCAGATGGGAACCATTGCCGGAAACCTTGCCGCTGTTACCCTTCTAGCTAACTTTGTGCCGTCTTTTGAAGTGATTAACCTGCCGGGGATATTTGCCAGTGACGAAGCTCTGAAAGAGGCTATGAACGATGATGAAATCATGGAGCCGCTTAAGAAGCAGGCATTAGATAACAATATTATAGCAGTTGGCTATTACCAGGATTATTTCCGCATGCTGTTCACCAAGGAACCAATCAGGACCGTAGCAGATTTTCAGGGTCAGAAAATCCGCGTCATGGGTTCTCCGGTTCTGGTTGATACCTTCCAGGCATTGGGATGTAACTCCACCACAACCGCCTGGTCTGAGTTGTACAGCGGTCTGCAGCTGGGAGTAGTGGACGGGTTGGACCATGTTCCCACAAGTGTGCGTACCATGAATTTTTATGACCACGTAAAATATATGGCCGAACCCAAGATTTTCGCCTCTCCTATGTATTTAGTGATTTCAAAGCCTTTGTATGAGAAATTACCGGATGAGTATAAGGCTGTTTTGGATGAATGCATGGCAGATTGTCTGACAGAGTTAAATACAGTGGCAAATCAGATTAATAAAGATGATATTGAATATTTAAAGACACAGGGCGTGGAAATGATTGATATTGATGTAGATGCCATTCATCAAACCATTGCCCCTGTGCGGGAAAAGTATTTAAGTCAGATGGAGCCATGGGTACAGGATATTGCAAAAAAGATAATGGAATTAAAGTAGCACCTGGGCAAGAGCCGGATGCACTGCATCCGGCTGGCGGATAGGAGGAACAAATGAAGGAACAGAAGGGCATTATAAAAAGCTTAAACCAGATAGCAGCGGTATTTGAAAAAATCCTGAATATATTTATAGGAATATTTGTGGGAATATTGGGACTGTCCGTTTTTATAGGTGTACTGGGACGTAATATTAATATACCGGTGGTATGGCTGGACGAGGTCAGTACGTATTGCTGTATATGGGCTACATTTTTTGGGTTTGCTGTGGCCAGCAGACATGGAATGCTGTCCAACGTAGATGCGTTCATCCACGGTTTTTCTGAAAAGGTCAAAGGCTGTATGAGTATTTTCTGGATTATTTTCGGCTGTCTTTTTATGGGAGTTGTATTGTGGTCAGGAAAAGACTATATTGCCTATGCGTATAATGCGGGTACTTTATCAGCCCAACTGCGGATTCCGCTGTTTTATGTTTACTTAGGACCTATGATAGGATATGCATTCGCAATTTATTTTGGTATTGTCAATATAGTCAATAAGATTAGCGAATTAAAGGCGGCAGAAAGGAAATAGCTTATGGGAATCGTATTTATAATATTTGCAGTTTTAATGATAGTGGGAATTCCTATTTACTATGTTTTAGGAGGAACCTGTCTGTTTTATTTTGCTACTCATGACCTTCCTGCCTGGACCATTCTGCAGCGCCAATTTTCAGGAATGAATACATTTGTACAGGTGGCAATCCCTCTGTTCATACTTGCAGGAAATATTATGGATAAGGGGGGAAGCCTGGGTAGAATTATCCACTTTGCAAAGGTGTGTGTGGGAAGATTCAAAGGAGGTATGGCACATATAAATATTGTAGCCTCCATGATGTTTGCCGGGGTAACAGGCTCTGCTGTTGCAGATGTGGCTGCATTAGGGCCAATGGAAATAGAGATGATGACGGAACAGGGATATGACAAGGAGTATGCCACTGCCCTGACCTGTGCATCTGCTTCCATAGGTCCCATTATTCCTCCGAGCCTGCCTCTGATTATGTACGGGGTGGTATCTGGCACAAGCGTAGGAGCGCTGCTTATGGCAGGACTGGTTCCGGGTATACTTATGGGAATTGTACTTATGCTACAGGTATGCTGGTATGCTAAAAAATATAATTTCCCCACCAGCGAGGCCTATTCCATCAAGGAAATTATAAAAGCCCTCCCGGAAGGGTTCGGAGCCCTGTCGATTCCCATTGTAGTATTAGGCGGGATTTATACCGGATATTTCACTCCCACAGAAGCAGCAGGCGTGGCCTGTGTCGTCTCATTTTTGTTAGGAATGTTTGTCTATAAGGAACTGAAGTGGAAGGATATGCCGGCTATTCTTGTAAATACCGGAAAAACATTGGGAAGTTGTTCTGCAATTTTTGCAATGGCATCCTGCTTTTCATATATGATTACGTTTGAAAATGTACCCAAAATGATTTCCGAGATATTAATTGGCCTTACGGACAACAAATATCTGCTTCTGTTGCTGGTTAATATTGCGCTGTTGATAATCGGTTGTTTTATGGAAGGTATTTCATCAATTTTAATTACTGCCCCCATGATACTTCCAACACTTACGGCGGTAGGAGTGGACCCGGTCCATCTGGGTGTCATTATGGCGCTTAACACGACACTGGGACTTCTGACCCCGCCTTTAGGCTTATCATTGTTCATGGCAAATACAGTGACGAAGATTCCTGTTATGCGGATTGCCAGGAAAGCCATGCCGATGTTTGCACTGTTGGTGCTAACGCTGTTCCTTATAACATATTGTCCTGCAATCGTAACATTTTTACCGGAATTAATGTTGGGGAGTTAACTGCCATTGATTTACCGGATTATTAAAACTAAGGAGAGATGTATGGAAAATACAGATAAAATACCGGTTATTATTGATATGGACCCGGGAGATGATGATGCGGCCTCCATTTTATGGGTCCTTGCAAGCGGAAAGTTTGATGTTAAGGCGATTACTGTTACCAACGGCAATGTGGGAGTAGACTGGTGCGCAATCAATGCACTGCGCACACTTGAAGTATGCGGACGGCAGGATATTCCTGTGTATAAAGGAGCATACCGCCCCTTGGTGCGCCCTTCCATTGAAGCATCCTGGATGCATGGTAAAGATGGGTTTGGAGATTTGGGGTTCCCCATGCCCTGTACAAAGGTGGGAAAGGGATATGCTCCGGTTGAATTAGTACGCATTGCAAAGGAAGCAGTTGAGCCAATTACAATTCTTGTTTTAGGCCCCATGACCAATATCGCGTTAGCTGTTTTACTGGACCCTGACTTTGAAAATCATGTGAAAGAAGTGATTTTTATGGGGGGAACCTTTAAGGTATCCGGCAATCAGGCTCCTAGGGCCAGCTATAATGTTATGGTGGACCCGGAGGCGGCTAAGGTGGTGTACAACTCTAAAATACCCGTGGTGCAGTTGGGCCTGGATGTATGTGATATGGTCACCCAGAGGGTGGAGGATTTGGAGACTATTTCCAAAGCCGGAACCGGAGTAACGGATTTTCTTACCAGGCTGCTGAGTTTCCGTATCAATAAGGCGGCAAAACCTATTTATGATAAAAATGGAAATAAAGTGGGAGAAATAAAGGCAGAAAATCAGGCCAATAGAAAAAAGGGAGAGATTGGCCTTAATGATTTAACCACAACAGGTTATTTAATTAATCCGCAGTGGTTCCGTACCATGCACACTACAATTGACATTGAAACCCAGGGACTTTGCGATGGAGAGACCATTATTGATTATATGGGATTATGGGGACGTGAGCCCAACAATTTCTTTGCATATGATGTAGATGGGGAGGCTCTTGTAGCGCAATGGGTTAAAGATATGACAGCTGCTTTTACGGATTAAATCCATTGGTGAGGATTATTGATAGAGGAGATAGCATATGACGGAAGAAAGAAAGTTGGAATTAGATAATAAATGTCTTCAACTGCGCGGCGGCCTCATTGACCTGCTGCACAGCATTCAGACAGGCCATCCCGGTGGTTCTCTGTCCTGCACGGAGATTCTGGCCGCTCTGTACTATGAAATCATGAACACGGATTCCGGGAATCCAAATATGGAGGGCAGGGACCGGCTCATACTAAGTAAAGGGCATGCGGCACCTATGCTGTATCTGATTCTGGCAGATATGGGGTATTTTCCGAGAGAGGACCTGAGGACCCTGCGTCAGCTGGGTTCCCATCTCCAGGGCCACCCCTGCGTACATAAGACACCGGGGATTGAACTATCCACAGGCCCGTTGGGCCTGGGCCTGGGTGCCGGTATCGGCATGGCGCTGGGGGAACGGCTGAAAGGAAGCAGCGCATATATATATGTGGTTATGGGTGATGGTGAGACACAGGAGGGAGCTGTGTGGGAGGCGGCCATGGCTGGCTCGAAATTTAAGACTGCCAACTGCATAGCTATTTTGGATTATAATGGTGTGCAGCTGGACGGTACACTGGAAGAAATCATGCCCATGGGAGACATAGCCGCCAAATGGAATGCATTTGGATGGAATGTAATCAGCTGCAGCGGCCACGATGTGGCGGCCATTACAGATGCGGTATCAGAGGCAAAGTCAGTAAAGGACAGGCCTTCAATCATTATCTGCCGTACTGTAAAAGGAAAGGCAGTCTCCTTCATGGAAGGAAAGAATATCTGGCATGGAAAGCCCATCAATGATGAGGAATACAGGCAGGCAAAACTGGAGTTAGGAGGCAGGGCACATGAGTGATAAGATAGCTATCCGGGATGCCTATGGACAGGCATTAAAAGCACTGGGCGGGCTAAACCGGAAGGTGGTTGCGCTGGAAGCAGATGTGGGGGGGTCCACAAAGTCCGTCCTCTTTGGAAAAGAGTATCCGGACCGTTATTTCAATGTGGGTATCAGCGAGCTCAACATGGTTAATATGGCGGCAGGGCTGTCGCTGGAGGGATTCATTCCCTATGTTAATACATTTGCTGTTTTTATGACATCCAGGGCATTAGACCCTATCCAGTCCCTGATTGCCTATGACGGCCTGAATGTGCGTCTGTGCGGAACATACTGCGGACTGTCGGATTCCTATGACGGGGCAAGCCATCAGGCCATTACGGATTTAGCCGCCATGAGGTCCATTCCAGGTATGACAGTTATATCCGTATCAGATGCAGTGGAAACAAAAAAGGCAGTCATGGCACTGGCAGACTACAAGGGGCCGGCATATCTTCGTCTGTCCAGGGCTCCTCACCCGGTGGTATATGAGGATAATATGGAATTTGAGATTGGAAAGGGAATCGTTCACAGGAAAGGGTGCGACGTTACTATTATCTCTACCGGAACCGTACTTCACCGTGTACTGGAGGCCGCGGACCTTTTGGAACAGCAGGGAATCTGCGCCACAGTTGTTGACATGCATACGGTTGAGCCCATTGATGCAGAGCTTATAGAAGAATGTGCCGGAAAGACAGGGGCCATACTAACCGTGGAAGAACATTCAATCCGGGGAGGTTTGGGAAGTGCGGTAGCAGAGGCGGTATCTGCGTCCTGCCCTGTACCCGTGTCAATCCTGGGAGCCGAGACATTTGCAGAGTCCGGTGACCTTGACCAGCTAATGGAAAAATATGGGTATGGAGCCCGGAATATAGCTGCAAGAGCCAGGGAGGTAATCCGGCAGAAGCAAGTGATAAAACAGAACGGGTATTTTAATAGATAAGTTGAAGGAGAAGCTCATGAAAGATTCAATTCAGAAATATTTTCAGGTGGGAACCATCCAGTGGATGAGCCATCCGCCGGTATCCTATAATCTGTTGGATTCCATAAAGACAATTGCAGCAGATGAATATTTCTCGGCAGTTGAGATAACCAGCATTCCAGATGAAGAGACCAGGAAAAAGGTAAAGCATCTTCTGGAACAATCCCATCTTAAGGTATGTTTTGGCGCACAGCCATGCCTGCTGGGGCCCGGACTTAACCCCAATAATATAGATGAAGATGGAAGAAAACAGGCGGAGCAGGTACTTATAAAGGCCGTGGATGAGGCCGAATATCTGGGGGCTGGCGGAATTGCGTTCCTGGCAGGCAGATGGGAGGAGGCAACCCGGAATCTTGCCTATGAACAGCTCTTAAAAACCACCAGGTCTGTCTGCAGCCATGCAGCAAAGAAGGGAATGATGGTGGAACTGGAGGTATTTGATTTTGACATGGATAAATCAGCCCTTATGGGACCGGCACCCTATGCGGCCAGGTTTGCAGCAGATATGAGGATGTCCCATAATAACTTTGGACTCATGGTGGATTTATCACATTTTCCAACCACTTATGAAACGTCCAGATTTGTGGTGCAGACCCTGCGTCCCTATATTACTCATTTCCATATTGGGAATGCGGTGGTCAGAAAAGGCTGTGAGGCCTACGGCGACCAGCACCCCAGGTTTGGATTTCCCAACAGTGCGAATGATGTGGAACAGTTGAGAGATTTCTTTACTGTCTTAAAGGAGGAAGGTTTCTTCCAGTCTTTGATGCCCTATGTTCTGTCTCTGGAAGTAAAACCATGGGGTAATGAAGACGGGGATATCATTCTGGCGAACACCAAGCGTGTGATTAACCGGGCATGGGCATTGGTGGAGGATTAACGCTGTATTGCACGCTGGGTAAAAGGAAAGGATGAAAATATATATGAAGATTGTAATATTAGATGGATATACAGAGAATCCCGGGGATTTAAGCTGGGAGGGGTTTGAGGCTATGGGGGACTTAACTGTGTATGACCGTACCACGGACCACAGTCAGATTGCTGCCCGCATTGGAGATGCTGAGATTATACTGACCAATAAAACGCCTGTTTCCAGAGAGGTCATTGATGCCTGCCCAAGGCTTAAGTACATTGGTCTTTTGGCCACAGGATACAATGTGGTAGATGTAAAGGCTGCAAAGGAAGCCGGAATCATTGTGACCAATATTCCCACCTACGGAACGGACGCTGTTTCCCAATATGCCATAGCCCTGCTTCTTGAACTGTGCCATCACATAGGCGAGCATTCGGACTGTGTAAAAAGGGGTGATTGGACAAAGAATCAGGACTGGTGTTTTTGGAACCATCCTTTAATTGAACTGGCCGGCAAGACCATTGGTATCATCGGATTTGGACGCATCGGCCAGGGAACGGCCCGCATAGCCCAGGCTTTGGGAATGAAGGTACTGGCATATGATACATATCAGAATCCGCAGCTGGTAAGCGAAACGTGTACATATGCCTCCTTGGATCAGGTGTTTGCCTCATCTGATGTGATAGCCCTTCATTGTCCTCTGTTTCCGGAAACAGAGGGTATTATCAATAAGGATACCATTGGTAAAATGAAGGATGGAGTAATGATTATTAATAATTCCAGAGGGCCGCTCATAGTGGAGTCGGATTTGAGGGATGCGCTGAACAGTGGAAAGGTAGCTGGAGCAGCAGTGGATGTGGTGTCTGCGGAGCCTATTTCTATGGATAATCCTCTTTTGGATGCGGTCAACTGCATTATAACCCCGCATATAGCATGGGCTCCCAAGGAATCCAGGCAGAGACTGATGGATTTGGCGGTGGAAAATCTCCATGCATTTCTCAGCGGAGCACCGCAGAATGTGGTGAATCCTTAGGCAGTAATA
Source organism: Clostridium sp. 1001283B150225_161107_B6 (assembly GCF_015556325.1). Lineage (NCBI taxonomy): Bacteria > Bacillati > Bacillota > Clostridia > Eubacteriales > Clostridiaceae > Clostridium > Clostridium sp. 1001283B150225_161107_B6. The sequence goes on from NZ_JADNMD010000017.1 coordinate 93,933, forward strand.
CTCGATATACAACATTATAACGCCAGGCCGTTGAAAACATGGCCTGGCGTCATTGCGTGGCGCCGCGAATCGTGATATGCTTAAACTTAAGAATGAAATCATATAGTATTATAATTGTATAGGGGGATAACTCAATGTCATTTGAACTGGTAAAATATAAGGCGCCTGATTTCAGCCAGAGCCAATTTACGGATGCGCCGGACGCTGTGCTGGCTCCGGCGCCAAAGGATAAGGTTGCACCGGAGAATTACCATGCCACCACTATTTTTCCGGAGTATTTTAAGGTTAAGGGACAGTGGCTGCTGGCAGAAGAGAGCCGTATGGACTGCGTGGCAGTGTATGAGAATGGAGCGGTTTATGTCAGGGAGTTCAGGAACTTAAAACAGGGGGACCTGGTCTTTACAGGGCGGACTGAGAACTGTGAGGACGGAATCTTCGTATATCCCAATGGCTTTGACGAGGGAGAGGGAGGCCATGACGAGGCATTTGCCTTCCGCCAGAGACGTTCCAGGGAAACTGCATTTTCCAAGGATTACGACAACATCTATGAACTGCTTCGCCATGAGAAGGAGCACGGGTATGTGGTGTGGGTTATGGGGCCTGCCTGCGCCTTTGACTCCGATTCCAGGGAAGCCTTTTCAAAACTGGTGATGAACGGATATGTGGATGCTCTATTAGCGGGAAATGCACTGGCCACCCATGACCTGGAGGGCGCTTACTTAAACACTGCATTGGGGCAGAATATCTATACCCAGTACAGTCAGCCAAACGGTCATTACAACCACATCGATACCATCAACCGGGTAAAATACCACGGCTCTATTCCGGACTTTGTTGAAAAAGAGGGAATTGATAACGGCATTATATACAGCTGTGTGAAGAAAAATGTGCCGTTTGTGCTGGTGGGCTCCATTCGTGATGACGGTCCGCTGCCTGAGGTATATGCCAATGTATATGAAGGGCAGGATGCCATGAGGGACTGTGTGAAAAAGGCTACCACAGTTATCTGCATGGCCACCACGCTTCACTCCATTGCAACAGGCAACATGACGCCGTCTTTCCGCGTTATGCCGGACGGCACCATCCGCCAGGTGTATTTTTACAGTGTGGATGTATCTGAATTTGCTGTGAACAAGTTGGGGGACAGGGGAAGCCTGTCTGCCAAGAGCATTGTGACCAATGTGCAGGATTTTGTGGTGAATGTGAGCAAAGGTCTTGGCCTGTAGAAGCTGGAGGACGCTGTTAGGCGCAGCTTTACAGGGTGTAATTATGAAATGGTAAGCTTATGAATGGGCATCCGGAACTGTTTGGGTTTCGGGTGCCTGTTTATTTTACCTGTAAAACCTAATCATTAAGGCAGAATAAACCGCAATGGAATGGGAAACCTACCCGATGAGGGACAGACCAAAGACAGCTCAAGGAGGAACGGACATGGCTAAGAGAGTAATTTCAGACAGTATGATGAAGGATTATTGCCGCCAGATGCATCAGAACGAGATGAGCAGCGGCACCATAAAAAAATATTATTATTATCTGAATCTGTTCAGGTCATATATGAATGGAAGACCGGTTAGCAAGGATATGGTAATCTTGTGGAAGGAAGGACTGAGGGAACGGTTTTCTCCCGTTACTGCAAACAGCGCCCTTGCTGCCCTCAATGGATTCCTGAGATGGCTTGGCTGGGAGGACTGTGCGGTACGGTTCATAAAGGTAAAACAGAGGGTATTCTGTTCCGGGCAGAGGGAGCTTTCCAGGGAGGAGTATATACGTCTGGTGAAGGTTGCCGGCAGCGAAGGAAACGAGAGGCTGTGCCTGCTGCTCCAGACCGTGTGTTCCACCGGAATACGTATATCGGAGCTGAATTACATTACGGTAAATGCAGTGGACAGGCAGATTGCAGAGGTGGACTGCAAGGGAAAGGTACGGACCGTATTCCTGACCGATGGGTTGTGCAGGCTTCTTAAGGCATATGCAAGAAAAATGAATATTGTATCCGGAATGATATTTGTCACGCGGAGCGGAAAGCCCATGGACCGGAGCAATATATGGCGGGAAATGAAACAAATCAGCCAAAAGGCAGGAGTTAACCCGGACAAGGTATTTCCCCATAATCTCAGGCATCTGTTTGCAAGGGTATATTACAGTCAGGAAAAGGATTTGGTAAGGCTGGCAGATATACTGGGGCACAGCAGTGTCAATACTACAAGAATCTATACAATGGAAAGCGGGGAGAAACACCTCAGACAGCTGGAGAAAATGAATCTGCTGATAGACAGATACAACAGAATCCCTCTTTTGTTGTAAACAGCAGGCATCTGTTTGAAAGTATTATACTACATATTTTCCGTGTATGCCATATGAATGTAAAAAGCTGTTGGTTTATTTGGGCTCTGCTGCACAAAAACCAGGCTGGTTAAAATCCTATCTAACCGGCCTGGTTTTTGTGTATTTTAATTTGTACTGATTTACCGTAAAGGTTTTTTCTGATAGGTGAGGGGGGACAGTAAAAATAATGTTTTACAACAAAAGAGGGATTCTGTTGTAAGCAGGAAATCAAAAACCATGAATGAAAGAGGAGATAAAAATGAACGGCAGATTGGTACAGGATGAAGAGGCCATAAGGCGTATTGAGGAATTAATTGTATCAGACAGGGCAAGCACGATGATGGTATGTATCCAGGGCACAAAAGAAGGGGAACCATATGGAGAAATCTGCAATTGTTATCTCAGGGAACCGGTGCCGTACAACGGGGCCGGAGACATGATATTGAAGCTGGATGAGATGTGCAACTGGGTGGGAGCCCCTCATCCCACCACGGATTACAGGTTTTTAAACAGGGAGATGGAAAAACAGTACAGGGAAGCCAGTGCCCATCATCCCCAGGCCAGCAAAGATAACCTGGTTTACAGCATAGACCATATTCCGTTTCAGCATGCGCTGAAGGCCAGGGAAGTGCTGGTGGTTTATATAAAATACAGACAGAATTCCAGCATGCAGGGAAGTGTGCGGGGGAGAGTTACAAAGGGGGAGGTGGTCAGCTTCAGGAGTGCGCTGGAGCTGATGCGCATGGTGAGAATGATACAGATATAGGGCCTTCGGCAAGAAAAAATGGGAATTTACGAAAAAATAACAAATGTAACTCAAATGTAACCCAAAAGGTGTATATTCTCATGTGTAAATTATAAGGGAGGTCAATATGAAAAATATTGGGAAGAGATTGACTGCATTTTGCCTGTCAGCAGCACTGGCTTTTGCGAATGTGGGAAACAGTTCAAATATTGCTTATGCTGCCGCCGGTGAACGTGTGGACTTTATCATTAAGGGGTCAGACTTTGTGGATGCCATAGAAGAGATGATAGGAAACGGGGCATCGCCGGTAACGGAAGCTGATTTAAATTTTACGGATGGCAAGCTGGAAAAATATTATCAGATATTTTTTGAGAACCAGGAGCCCTTGTATGAATTTTATCCGGAGTTTGACGGTCCGGGTATGGAAGCGGAAATCCGCACGTTCATCCGTCTGCCGGAGGATGTGGATGATGCATATACGCTTACCGGTCAGGAGGAGATTGTAATTCTCTATGTCAATAACGGGGATAGCACAATGGGATTTTCAACGGTCATTGATTTGTCAGAGGGCGGTGAAAAGAGAACCAGGCGTGTGAATGTTAAGGGCTACGAGGATGCATTTGGGGATAACCGGATTGATTTTGGCGCACCTGCAAATCCATCTGACAGCGGACGGAAGACGGAACAGGCAGGGAAGGCAGAGGAAGCAGAAGATACCGCAACAGGCGGGATGGCAGAAACAGATGCAGCGGATGGAGGCTGGATAGAAGAAACAGATGCCTCAGAAGACGGGGAAGGGAAGACAGGAGATGCCGCGGAAGCAGGCAGGGCAGAGGAAACTGCAGGTGCCGCAGAAGCGGGCGGGGCAGAGGAAACTGAAGATAGCGCAGAAGCGGACAGGGTAGAGGAATCCGCAGATAGCGAAGAATCGGGCAGGGTAACCGAAGCGGATGATGCTGCCGGGGCAGGAAAAAAGGATGACGAGGATACCGCAGAGGAAGCCCAGGACGCCCAGGACGCAGATACAGAGACTGCAGAGCCTGTGGCCGGACGTTCCTCCCATGAAGTACCAAGGGTAGCTGTGAAACAGGATGACGGGGTTCAGAATACCGCAACCCTGAACAGCACTGTTCAGGAGAGAATGTTCGAAGATAAACGGACAACAGCGGATAAAACAGAATCATCTAAGCCAGAGACGGACGGAACAGATATATCTGAGTCGAAAACATCTGGGCCGGAAACAAACGTACCGGAGGCAACTGTGCCGGACACAACTGCGCCGGAGACAACCGCATCGGCAACAACCGCGCCGGAGGTAACGGCATCGGGAACAACCGCACCGGAGACAACCGCATCGGGAACAACCGCGCCGGAGACAACCGCATCGGGAACAGCCACACCGGACACAACCGTAACAGGAACAACCACGCCGGAGACAACGGTATCGGATACAGCCACGCCGGAGACAACCGCATCGGGAACAACCGCGCCGGAGACAACCGCATCGGACACGACCACGCCCAATACAACCGTCCCGGACGCACTGCCGGCAACCCCTTCCGAGCCGGAGGAATCAAAAGCAACTCCCTCTGAGCCGGAAAACCAGGAACACACAACTCCTTCTATCGGGTATGGCGATTTGGTGGGAATGGGCGGATGCAGCACGGCTAAGGCATATATCACCACTTTGGGTAAACTAAAGGTGCTGGAGGATGTGGAAGGTTATCAGATAACATATGAGATTACACCTAAATCTGAAGGATATATCCAAAAAGGACCCCGCAGCGCAGCAGAGGGTGAGAGCATAACCTTTGGTGTGAAAACAGAAGACGGATACATGGTGGAATCGGCATTTGCCAATGGTAATGCTTTAGAAGCTGAACAGATAGAAGGTGGCATTGCGTGGTATGTCCTGGAGGACATTGAAGAGGACCAGAAAATAGAAATCACCCTGAATGAGCAGGGAATATCCCCTGAATTTTCAAGGACATTCCACATGAGCGACGGAATGGACATCACCATATCCGCTGAACAGGGGGTACTTCCCTGGGGAACATCGGCCACGGCTGAAATAGTAACGGACCAGGTGGAGGATGTCATTAAAGAGAAGGGCGCGGAGCAGGGACAGGTAGTCATTGCAGCGCCTGCATACGATATCAACCTTTGGCTTGGCAATGAAAAGCTTGACAGCGGGGAATGGAACCGGAACGGTCAGGTGGAGGTAAGTTTCTCGGGCAGCCTTATGGAAACACTGAGCCGGGAAGCAGAGGCGGCCCAGGTCTTATGGGTTAAGGAACAGGATGACACGGTGGAGGTCATGGAAGACAGCCATCAGGAGATTCCGGATGGACAGGTGATTAATACATTAAGCTGTGCCACCAGCCACTTCACAACCTTTTCTCCGGCATTTCTGAGCGGGGATGAGGCTGCCGGCCGGGTGTTCGATATTCAGGACCAGGGACTGATGGACGCCGGATATCCGAAGCTTACTGTGTGTGACAAGAACAATCAGGAACTGGAAGTAACAGAAACAACCGGGGACGATGGAATCACACGGATTACTCTTAAGGATGGGAAACCCCTTCCCAGGGATATCAAAACATGGTTTGAAATTTCCTATGCCATGGAAAACAGCGGGGATACCAGTCTTGCGGATTATCTGGTAAAGGCCGGGGACAGCTTTACCTACCGGTTTCCTGCCAATATACTGTATGATGCGGTAAGTTTTGATGTGCTGGACACATCGGGCAGTGCAATCGGAAGGGCCGGTATAAAGAAAGACGGCGCAATCAATATAAGCATTACCAAATCGCAGGTAGGGCAGAGATTTAAAGGAACCGCCGGAGTAAGCGGAAGCATAGATTTTAGCGGTGAGAACAAAGATAAAACGGAGATAGTCATTCATTGCGGGGACATCGATAAGACGCTGGTATTTGAAACGGTGCCTGTTGTGGAAAAGCATTCTGTAAATGTGAAGAAGACACATAACAATGACAAATGGGCTGATACCGATACAGAAAAAGACGGGGATGTACGTTACTCTGAAATGGGGATTCCCGAAGCAGTGCGCTTCCATGTGGCAATTGAGGCAGGAAAGGATAACACTGGGGATTTGACAGATATCCGGATTTTGGATAAATTCAATGACAATAAAAAGGATGTAATATCATTTGATTCTGAGGCCGGTATTGCGGTGGATTCTGTATCCGAAGGCAGCAGCATAGCCGGGGCTGAGTTCGCAGAGCCGGATGGAGGAAACGGAACATCGAAGCTTATTAAGCTGCTGGACCGCAGCGGCGCTCCCGCCAGTATGAAACCCGGTGAAAAGGCAGTGCTCAGCTACTGGATGAACATTGAACCCGGGGCATGGGGGAAATCCGGCAAGACCGAGGATGAAGGCAAAAAGGTAAGCGCATCCCTGAATCTCAGTTTCAATAACAAGGTGACTGTCACAAGCAGCCAAGGCGCCTCCGCAAGCGCAGACTCATCCTTCAGCCACTCTGCATCCATTGTCACAAAAAGCGGCATAACACATTATAACGAGAAGATAGACGGAGAAGGGGAAGTAATACCGGTTTTCATCGAATACCACGTTTATGTGAACCCTGATTTAATCAATCTTACCGGTTGGACGGTGAAAGACACGCTGGACCTCAACCACAAGGACCAGGAAGGTCAGGAGTATTTAGGCCAGGTAACAATAACTGCATATGATAAAAGGGGTGACGGCGGTCAGGTAATGGATACCTGGACCATTGATACGGATAAGGAGGAGGAATCCCAAAAGGCTAAAACATGGGAGTGGAAGATACCGGCTCCAGGTAATTACTTCTATGACTTCAAGTATTATACAACGGTCAATGAGCCCAAGGGCAGCAATCTGAACAATGAAATTCAGATGATTGCCCCTGAGGGAAGCGGTTTCCCGGGTGTGGGAGGAGGTACCCAGGTAGGTTTTCTCTATAATACCTATACTCTTTCAAAGAAGAACTTAAGCAGTGACATGAAGGAAAACAGCCAGGAACCGGTAACCCAGAACAGGGCGGGTGTCATTGGATGGGGCGATGAGTTTGGCACCATCCGCTGGGAATCAATCCTTACGCCGTATTCAAACGGCGTGACAGATTCAGACACAGCAGTAATACCCGGGGATGCCGTATACAGGGATGTGCTGACAGTCATCAGATGGAATGCCGGGGAGATGGGAACGTATCTGGATAAGCACACATTCGGCAGTTTGAAACAGTTTAAGGACGGCTTTGCACTGACAGATGGAAATGGAAATGCCATAGGACCGGACCAGGGAATTTATGACCTGGCCTTTGACAGGAATTTAGGAAACCGCGGATTTACCGTGAAATTTAATGAAGCGGTAAAGGGACCTGTCACCATTGCATATAACAGCTATGTGGCAAAGGAGGCATTTGCCGGCTTCAGCAGGAATGGGGCAGACAATCTTCGTTTTAAGAATACGGCTGAGCTGACAATTCAAGATTCCACCTGGACCAGATGGGCCTCACAGCCATACTATGTTGACGACTATCTGTCAAAAAGCGTGTCCAAGACAGATGCCAATAAGGGTGAGGTTGTATGGACCCTGAATATTAATAAAGGCTACGGCTCAGGAAACGCCCCCCATGATTTGGGTAAATTCGAAGAAGTAAACATTGAGGAGACAATTCCAAAGGGAATGGTCCTGGAAAGCATTAAGTTTAAAAATATGAAATATATACTCAGCCAGGAGGCAGGAGATTATACAGTCAGAATGTCTGACGGCAGCCAGATAGTGACCATTCATCTCAACCAGGTTGAAAAAAACTTTAGCGGTTATAAATTGGGAAACCATGTCAATCTGGATGTCACCACCAAAATAACCGACCCGTCCGTAAAGGAGTTTGTAAATAAAGCCCAGATGTTCATTGACGGAACGCCTCTTTATCAGGTTTCGGCCAGCACTGGCATTGACAAGGGTTTTTTGGAAAAGGGAATGGAATACAGCGGTTCCACTGCTCCTTCTGCCGTATATACCATCCTGGTGAATAAGCCGGGAGCAGATATAAGCGCCGGCACCCTGGCGGTGAAGGATACCCTGGGAAATGACAAGATGATTTATCTTCCGGACAGCTTCCAGGTGAGCAATGCCAATACGTCGGAGGCAATCCGGGAAGCGGTTATCAGTGTGGGGGATAGGAGTTTTGAGATATCCAACCTGCCGGACGAGACGCCAATCAGAATTGTCTACAAGGTCATGCTCAATGGGGCTGTGGGTTCAACCATCAGCACCAAAAACACAGCAAAGCTCTACTACAGCAGCCAGGAATCTGTTGAGGATACAGTGGAGGAAGCAGTAAAAATCGTAAAGCCATGGGCAACCGGAGGAGGGGATTTTTCGGTCAGGATTTATAAGGTGGACCAGTCAGGACGCCCTCTGGACGGCGCTGAATTTACGCTGTATAAGGCCGGTGAAGTGGGCGATAGTAATATGGAACCGGCTGGTACCTATAAACCGGTAAAAGATGAGCAGGGCAGGTCCTGCAGCGCCCTGATAGAAAGGCTTGAAAAGGGTCAGCTTTACTATTTGGAAGAAACCGTGGTACCTCAGGGCTATGAAAAGGCGGAAGGAAGGTATTTCATTATACCGGATGAAGAGGATGCCAGGGAATATCCGGATGAGATACTGGTTGTAGAAAATACAGGAATTCCCTTTATATTTGAAAATGTCAGAAGTCAGGGAGCCCTGAAGATAACAAAACAGGTGACAGGAGAGGAAGTGGCCCTGCAGGGTGAGGAGGGATTTTACTTTACCATATGGGACGGAAACCGCTATTATAATAAAGAAGGCGAATCCTTGGACGGAATCCGGCAGGTAATCCTGCTTCACTATGTTCCGGACAGCAGGGATAACAGCCTGGTGATTTTGCTTCCTACAGGAGAATATACGGTGACGGAAGTGGCGGATGCACAGGGCACCCCTATTGATGGGGAGAATTTCAGCTACCAGGTCCGTGTCAACGGCAGGGACGGCAATACGGAAGTGGTGATGATTGCAGCCGGGCAGCAGACAGAGGTGGTGTTCGACAATCATGTGCCGGATGAAACACCCTCCGGCGGTGAAACAGAACCTTCCGGAGGTGAGACAGAGCCATCGGGCGGCGGCTCCGGCGGCGGTTCCGGCGGTTCCGGCGGAGGCTCCAGCCGATATAATCCTTCCGGAGGCCCTGGAGAGACTATCAATATTGAGCCGGAGCAGGTACCCATGGCACAGTGGCCGGATAACCCGGAAAAAGTAACAATTCTGGATGAGGATGTGCCTCTGGCGCCCCTGCCAAAGACAGGAGAAGGCCCCCGCAGTTACTACCTTATTGCAATACTTTCCTCCCTGGTGACCGGATTATATATTGCCCTTCATGGGAGAAAGCGGGAATCATAGCGGAGTGCGGTATGGATATGCCGCGGCTGCACGAACGTGAGGGTGTGCACACGTAAACAGACCATCAGAACTGCCGTTCCTTTTAGGACGGCAGTTTTTGCAAATGGGGGAGGGGAGCTGCAGCCATCCTTTTCCCGTCATGAAACAATCCTGTATGGAATAAGATGTAATAAACAAACAGACTCGGAACAGACACATGAAATTTCTGATTTTCCTGTCAGAGGCAATGGTCCCTCTGATGATTTTTTATATTGTGGGATTCGGCCTTTTGTGCGGCCGTCCTGTGCTGGATGATTTTATAGATGGTGCCAAGGACGGCATGAAGACAGTGGCCGGTATCCTGCCCACCCTGGTGGGGCTTATGGTGTCAGTGGGTGTACTGCGGGCCTCCGGTTTTCTGGACTTTCTGGGAGAACTGCTTACAATGCCTGCGGCCCTGCTGCACATACCGCCTCAAATCGTACCAGTGGTCCTGGTGCGCCTGGTATCCAACTCAGCGGCAACCGGTCTGGTGCTGGATATATTTAAGGAGTATGGCACAGACTCCTCACTGGGACTCATTGCATCTGTACTTATGAGCAGCACCGAGACAGTTCTGTATTGTCTGAGCGTGTATTTTGGCAGTGTAGGCATAACCAGGACCAGATATACACTGGCCGGAGGACTCATTGCCACAGCGGCAGGAGTGGCGGCCAGCGTGGTACTGGCCGGGGCAGTGAGATGAAACAGTCCGGAGTGCAAAAAAACATTGCAATATCAAGGGTTATTGACTATAATAGCCATAGAAAAAGGGAATCCGTTGTATGTGCGCCCTGTATATGTTTACAGCAGGGTTTTTGGGTATGCCTGCGGGCAGCGGGAGTGGACACTCCGGCTGGACGGTCCGGACATACCCTGGCATACAGCGGGTTTATGCTGTGAAGAGAAGAGGAATAAGGAATGAAACAGTATCTGAGCCTGCGGGAGCAGTATCCCCGATTTGCTTACAGAGGATATGAAACAGAGGAAAATGGCAGTGAGCTGCGGATTACATACCGGTTTGAAACCATGGGGCTGTCTGAATTTGCGCCGGTGTGGGTGTTCCCAAAGGCAGATGGGGACAGCTGCAGATGGTCGGAAGACAGGCTCATGCAGGATATGATATTTTCCCTGGGAATGGTGGAGCTGGTGAGCTACTGGAAAATCGCCTGCCCTCCCGAGGTGATAGTGGAGGCCGGATACCTGAACCAGGACCAGACAGACTGGTGGAAAGACCTGTATTTCAATGGATTGGGTGAATTTTTCTATGTGAACGGCATAGAGGAAGCTGACCCCAATCATTTTATGGATATCCGGTGCGGCGTCCGGCGTACAGGACTGTCCGCAGAGGGCGGCCCGGAAACGGATAAAGAGGGGGAGGCGCCCGGCGTCAGCGCCGTACACAGTGCTTCCCAGGTATCAGGCGGCGTCCTGGTCCCCATTGGCGGGGGAAAGGATTCTGCGGTGACACTGGAACTTATGTGGCTGGCGGGAAAGACCGTGTACGCCTATATCATCAATCCCAGAGGAGCGACCATCCACACCACGGAGGTGGCCGGACTGGATGCGGACCATGTCATAAACGTAAGGAGGACCCTGGATGCCAACATGCTGGAGCTTAACCGGCAGGGATACCTGAACGGCCATACGCCGTTTTCCGCGCTGGTGGCATTCTCCAGCATCATAGCAGCCAGAATGCACGGTCTTTCCATGGTGGCGCTGTCCAATGAATCCAGTGCCAATGAGAGCACGGTCCAGGGCACCACGGTAAACCACCAGTATTCCAAGAGCTTTAAGTTTGAGGAGGATTTCCATTATTATCAGACCACATATCTGAAGGGGAGCGCATATTACTTCAGTATGCTGCGCCCTTTGAGTGAATTCCAGATAGCCCGGTATTTTGCCGGGCAGAAGCAGTACCACGGTATTTTCCGCAGCTGCAATGCTGGCAGCAAGACAGATTCCTGGTGCGGCCGTTGTCCCAAGTGCCTGTTTGTGTACCTGATTCTGTCGCCTTTTCTTCCGGCGCAGGAGGTTATGGATATCTTTGGGCGGAATATGCTGGAGGATTGGGACCTAAAGGATACCCTGGACCAGCTGGTTGGCATAAAGGAAGAAAAGCCCTTTGAGTGCGTGGGCAGCCGTGATGAGATAAACACAGCAGCCGTACTTACAATCAGGAGGCTGGAGGAAGCCGGAGAACCCCTGCCGCGTCTTCTTTCCTATTATAAAACAACGGACCAGTACCGGACCTGCCGGGCCAGGGGGGACCAGTACGCATCTTACTATGACGCCAATCACCTGGTTCCGGATGACCTGGCGCTGCTGGTGAGGAAATACTGCGTGGATGGCTTATAAGGAGAACAAACGTGATTGAGAAAATAGAGCCCTGGATTAAGGGAAAGCGTGTCCTGCTTCTGGGCTATGGCAGGGAGGGACAGTCCACCTGGAATGTCCTCAGACAGCTGGGAACCTATAAAGCCCTGGATATTGCGGATGTAAAGGCGCCTGCTTCCGTGCCTGAGGATGGTACACTGTGGCACACCGGGCCGGATTACCAGAAATGCCTGGATGATTACGATGTGGTGTTTAAAAGTCCGGGTATTGTCCTGGAACGGCCTGAAAAGGAATACAGGTGCAGTATATTGTCGCAGACAGAAGTGTTTTTCCGGTGCTTCCGGGACCAAATTATTGGTATCACGGGAACCAAGGGCAAGAGTACGGTCACAACCCTTCTGTATCACCTGCTAAAACAGGCGGGAATGGATGCCCTGCTGGTGGGCAATATAGGCATACCTGCCCTGGACCATATGGAGGAAGTGAAGCCGGACACACGGATTGTGTTTGAACTGTCCTGCCACCAGCTGGAGTATATGACTGTTTCCCCCCATATAGGGATTCTGGTGAACATCCATGAGGAACATCTGGACCATTACGGCACCATGGAAAAGTATGTGGAGGCCAAGCGCCATATTTTTAAGAACCAGCGCCCGGATGATATCTTAATCTGCAACGTACAATGCCTGCCGGAGGAAGGGGCCTGTCCCTCCAGGCTGGTAAGGGCTGGCATGGACGGCAGCGGCGGGGAGCTGGATGTGACTCAGAAGCAGGACGGTACCTGGGTCCATTATCAGGGAAGGGCGTTCCGGATTCCCACAGATGAAATCCGGCTGCTGGGACAGCACAATTATTTTGATATAGGCGTGGCTTACGGGGTATGCAGTATACTGGGAATGGACGACCAGGTATTTGCCCGGGGCCTCAGGACATATGAGCCCCTTCCCCACCGGCTCCAGTATATCGGGGAGCGGGAGGGCGTGAAATATTATGATGACTCCATTTCCACGATTTGCGACACCACCATCCAGGCTCTGAGGACCCTGAAGGATACGGACACAGTGCTCATAGGAGGCATGGACAGGGGAATCGACTACAGGGAGCTGATTGAGTATCTGTCGGAATGCAGTGTGCCCCATATTATCCTGATGGAGGCCACGGGCAAGAGGATATACCAGGAGATACATAAATATTATCCTGAATTCAGGAACAGGGCCAGACTCATACTGGCAGAGCATCTGGAGGACGGGGTCAAGCGGGCCCGTCAGATAACAAGGCCGGGCACAAGCTGCGTGCTGTCACCGGCAGCAGCCAGCTATGGTATCTTCCGGAATTTCGAGGAACGGGGAGAGACATTTTCGCGTCTTGTATTTAAGAAGTAGATTTGGATAAAACTGTAAATGAAACAAAAAAATCACAACCTTTTAAGAATTTTATAAGGATTTAGGGGGTTGTGCGAACACTTAAAATACTGTACAATCAGTAAGAAGCTTTTGAAGCAGAAAGTGAAAGGGAGAAACGTGGGAGCTTACGAGACGCTGAATGAAGTTTTGGTTAGCCTGTTCCGCGATGTCAATGATATAGAGCAGAAGGCAATTATCACCTCGGAATTTAGTGATATTACCAATAACGATATGCATGTCATAGACGCTATCGGTATAGACAGGCCAAAGAACATGTCATCCATTGCCCGGGAACTGTCGGTCACGGTGGGAACATTAACCATATCCGTGAACAGCCTGGTGAAAAAGGGCTATGTAGTCCGCAACCGCAGCAGTGAGGACCGCAGGGTCGTATTCATATCCCTTTCAGAAAAAGGAGTTAAGGCTTATTATCATCATAAGAAGTTCCATGAACAGATGATAGACAGCGTGGTAAAAGAACTGACCGAGGAGGAGCTGGAAGCCCTGGTAAAGGCGCTGACAAAGCTCAATACCTGGTTCAGAAGCTTTTAAGAGGATTATTTAAGGAGGCTTTACAATTATGAAAAAATGGTTGATTGGTGTTATGACCGTCCTGATGGCAGTATCCCTGGCAGCCTGTACACCTACCACTGAAAAACAGAAAAAAGAAACCACTGCTGCAGCTGCAGCTAAATCCCAGGAGGATATGGTGCCGCCAAGCACAGGCGGGGCCAGCGATAAAGTTCCGGACCCCAACGTGATGCCGGTAGCTGTTATTTCCGTATATCACGGCGGCGGCGGAAGCCTGGTGCAGGATATGGATTCCCTTGATACAGAGGGATTGGATGCGCAGCTTCTGGTAGACAAGCTGATTGAATACGGCGTGCTGACTGACGGCACAAACGTTCTCAGCTTTGACATTGAGGGCAAGGAGGAAAATGCAGTCGGAACCCTGGATTTAAATCAGGCCGACAGCGCAGAAGGATGCTCCGACAAGATGTTCCTCACTGAGATTGGCAATACCTTCACGGAAAACTTTGAGCTGTCCAAGCTTAAGCTTAAGGTGAACGGCGCTAACTATGAAGGCGATGACATTAAGCAGGGGGATGATGATTATCTCACCTATAATGCAGACTATGAGTCTGTTGAATAAATAAGCAGGAAGGCGGCTGCCCTGTAAGTGGAGATTCCACTGCAGGGCAGCCGCCTTTGTCTGTTTTCCGGTTTGTTTCGGTCCGGCGCGCATTGCCGGATTTTAATTTTCCTACAGCTCCAGGCGGTAAATCCGGCTGGGACGTCCCTTCATCAGGGACTTTTTTTCACCTATAATCTGCGCAAAGCCGTTCTGCTGCAGGGCGTTGAGGAAGCGGTTTGTGTTGGCCACCGTGACCTGCAGGGTGCTGGCCAGCTCCTGGGTGGTGATTTCCCTGGAGCCAATCAGCTCCAGGGCAGAGCTGATTCTTTGCAGCGTGGATATGGAAAGGCCGGTGGATTTGGCAATCTGCAGGACTTTCTGGGAAACAGGGTCCCCTTCCTCCCGCGTCTCCTGTGCTCCCAGGGGGCCGATATAACTGCCGTCCTTTGTGACCACATGGCTTTTACCGCTTTTTGCCGACATGCTGCAGGCATCAATGGCATGGGAACGGGCCAGCATTACATTGACGCCGATTCCATAACCGATATGGACATTCATGCCAAGGCAGCTGTCAATATACCTGCGCAGCTGGCAGACTGTAAAATGTTCGGTAATCCGTTCAAGCACCTGCTGCGTGGTATAAATCTCAAATCCCTGCAGTGTTTTCTTTAACAGAAAACCGGTGGTATGTTCCCGGTTAAAATCCAGGAGACACTTTTGAAGGTTCACGCTTTCAGGCGTTATTTCATCGGCGGAGTTGCTGTTAATGTCAGGGGATGAAAGATAGATAATACCGGGCAGGTTGTTATTAAGCTGTTCCATATCCAGACTGTCCACGATTCTCAGGATGGTGTCCGTCACATTATCAGCGGCAGGATAGATGAACTTACAGGGAATCCCCGCCTCCTTAAGTCTGGGATAGGCGGTGCTGAAACGGCACAGCACCAGGTCGAACTGTCCCTGCTTCCAGGCAGCTGTTGCATTGGCGATGATTTTGTTGTCTGTATCCAGCAGCTCGTCCAGGGTCATGTTCTTTAATATGGAGACATGCATCTTTTCATGCTGGATTTCCTTTTCCAGATAACGGTTGGCTGATTTAAAGTACATATTGGGAATGCAGAAGGAGTAGTCAAACATGACGCGGCTCAGGTCCGTATCCCGGTTCTCATTAATCAGGGTCAGCAGTTCCCGGTAGATTTCCGTGGATTTCTCGGAAATGGTAAATACCGGCTTCTGCTGGTCTGTCCGGGACTTAATAATGGTTTCCCTGGCAAAGGCCCCTGTTATGCAGAAAGCGTCGTAGTCAGGTTCAATCCGCCGGTACAGGTCAGGAAGTTCCCTGAATGAATGGTAATATATATATTCAACATCGCAGTCAGACGCCATTCCATCCAGGATTCCCCGGATATAACTGCAATGTTCTTCTGTGGATATAAGTGCAAGTCTGTAATTCATAAGATAAAATCCCCCTTTAAACAAATTATAACAATGAAGAGGAAATAATTCAAGAAATTTTTTACTATTTATTAAATAAAAATATTGACATTTAATAAATAAAATATATAATAAATATTAAATAGTATAAAAAATGTACAGGAGGGTGATACAGTGAATTATTTGGAGAGGGCAAAGGAACTGATACCTGAAATCACGGAAAACAGAAGGCATATCCATCATAATCCGGAGGCCGGTATGGACGTGGAAAAGACCGCGGCATATGTTAAAATGAAACTGGAGGAAATGGGATACTCCCCCAGGAACATTGGTCAGAATGGGGTCACTGCAACTGTGGGAAAGGGAGCCGGAGAAGACGGCGGCAAGGTGTTTCTGCTGCGGGCGGACATGGATGCCCTTCGCATGCAGGAAGAAAGCGGTCTGGAATTCGCATCCGGGAATCCCGGCATAGCCCATTGCTGCGGCCACGACCTGCATACTTCCATGCTGCTGGGAGCAGCCAGGATGCTGAAGGAGAACGAGGATGCCCTGGAGGGGACCGTAAAGCTTTTGTTTCAGCCCGGGGAGGAAGATATGCAGGGAGCCCGGAACATGCTGGAAGCAGGTATCCTGGAGAATCCCAAGGTGGACGCGGCACTCTGCATCCATGTGAATTCCGTGGTACCAGCAGGAGCATTTATGATATTCCAGGGACCGGCCTGTGCGTCTTCTGACTTGTTTACCATACGGGTAAAGGGTCACGGAACCCATGGCTCTACCCCGAATAAGGGAGTGGACCCCATCAATGCAGCCGCCCATATCCACATCGCGCTCCAGGAACTGCAGGCCAGGGAAATCAAGGCAGGGGAGGTAGGCGTCCTGACCATTGGCTCCATCCATGGAGGCTCTACCTTCAATGTGATTCCCAATGAGGTGGAGATGAAGGGAACCATCCGTACTTATTCCAAGGAAATACGGGAAACAGTCATAGAGAGAATGAAAGAGATGTCAGAGTCAGTGGCCAGGGCATTCAGGGCACAGGCAGAAGTGATTCTGGATGAGAACTACGCCATACCTCTGGTGGCGGACCAGGAGGTTGCACTGTCTGCATACAATGCCCTGGGCGGCATTTTCCAGGAAAAGCAGCTGAAACTGCTGCGTAAATCCTTCCCCGGCTCTGAAGATTTTGCATTCATTGCAGATAAGGTACCGTCCTCCTTCATTGTCCTGGGAGCGGCAGTTGGCAAGGATGTGGAATATGGCCAGCATCATCCGAAGGTAAGATTCAATGAGGCATGCCTGCCCCTGGGGGCAGCTGCATATGCCCAGGTGGCAGAGCAGTGGCTGCGCGAACATGCGTAAACAATTGGGAAATATATGTCAGGTTTTCATGGTAAAGGAGAAGAGATTATGGGTAATGAGAAGAAAAAGGTCCATTATGCGTGGTATATTCTGGGCGTATGTATTTTAATCAATGTAATTGTACAGGCGCTGGTTATGCAGATTAGTTCCCTGTACATTGTACCGATGTACAATGACCTGCAGGTTCCAAGGTCACTGCTGTCCCTGCAGAGTGTATGCATTACGGTGGGAGCTGTGCTGACAGCGCCTTACTGGGGGAAATTGTATAAGAAGCACGGGGCCAGAAAACTGCTTCCCGGCTGTGTGGCCGTTACGGCTCTCTGTACCATAGGCCGTTCACTGATGCCCAATATATGGGGAATCCTGGTACTGGCTTTTATCAAGGGTGTATTCTTTACCGGAAGCACACTTCTGCCCATATCCATTCTGCTTACCATCTGGTTTAAGGAGAAGCGGGGATTTGCCATCAGTGTGGCTGCAATCGGAACCAGCATCGGCGGAGTTATCTTCAGCCCTGTGGTGGAACGGCTTATTAGTACATATGGCTGGCGCTTTTCAGACCGCGCCATGGGATTAATCATGCTGGTCATCGTAGTGCCTGTCACCTACCTGGTGGTCCGGTCCACGCCTAAGGATGTGGGCCTGCGGCCTTACGGAGCTGAAAATGCAGCTGCAAATGGAGCAAACACCAGTAACAGGACGCAGGGCGCCCAGAAGGAGGAGGCGCAGGTTACAGGCATGACAGCGGCCGAGGCCAGACGTTCCCCTATCCTCTATGTATTTCTGCTGGCCATCTTCTGTATGACCTTTGCAACAGGAGCAGCCCTGCAGCTGCCGGTTTACCTGACCGATATCGGATACGGCTCAGCTGTGGCTGCAAAGGTTGTGTCCGGTTACATGGCAGTGGGAATCTTCGGAAAGCTGATTTTAGGACATGTGACTGACCGGTTTGGAGAGAAGGCTGCCACGGTTTATGTGTGCGGCGTGGGAATCCTGGCATTTGTGGGATTTATATTTGCAAAGAACCAGGTGGCATTTTATATGATGATTGTGGCTTACGGGCTTGCATCCGGCATCACCTCCATAATGCCAACCCTTCTTACCAGTAAGATATTCGGAAACAGGGATTACGGTCCAATCTATGGAATGGTAGTTTCAGTGAACCGGTTCGGCGGCGTGGTGGGTACGCTTCTGGTATCCCTTCTCTATGATATTACGAAAAACTACAGCATCATCTGGCCTGCCTG
Source organism: Clostridium sp. 1001283B150225_161107_B6 (assembly GCF_015556325.1). Taxonomy (NCBI): domain Bacteria; kingdom Bacillati; phylum Bacillota; class Clostridia; order Eubacteriales; family Clostridiaceae; genus Clostridium; species Clostridium sp. 1001283B150225_161107_B6. The sequence goes on from NZ_JADNMD010000017.1 coordinate 112,369, forward strand.
CGTGATATCCATGGCCTTTACCCTGGTAGCCACCCTGGGATGCATGAAGCTATCCCGGAAAAAACTGGCGCAGGAACAGCAGGGCAAGGAACAGCCGGCTTAAATAGCGCTGATACAGAATGTGAAGCTAGAATGTGAAGTTAAAAAACCATGCCTCTTTCCGGTCGGGGAGAGAGGCATGGTTTTTTGGAATTAATATGCTTGATGTTAAATATGATTATTAGGTATGCCGGCAGTAAGTATGCTGGCATTAAGTATGCCGGTAGTAAGCGTACCGGATGCTATAATTTAGCCATGGCAGCCTCGTCTGCAACCACAATCACATCGTTGTGAAGCTGCAGTACGGATGCAGGAACATGAGGGGTTACAGGGCCGCGGAGTACATCGTGGAGAATCTGAGCCTTATCAGCGCCGCTGACAACCAGCAGGATTTTCTTAGCCTTCATAATGGTTCCGATACCCATGGTATAAGCCTGCTTCGGAACATCATCAATGGAAGCAAAGAAACGCTTATTGGCTTCGATGGTGCTCTGGGTCAGGTCCACGCAGTGCGTGGTCTTGGCAAACTCTTCGTCCGGCTCGTTGAATCCGATATGGCCGTTGTGTCCCAGGCCCAGAAGCTGCAGGTCAATGCCGCCTAAATTCTTAATCACGTCCTCATAGCGGGAGCATTCCTTTTCGCTGTCAGGCTGGGTGCCGTCGGGAACATTGGTTTTGTCCATGCTGATGTTGATGTGTTTGAACAGGTTGTTGTACATGAAGTAGTAGTAGCTCTGGTCATTCTCCCTGGTAAGCCCTCTGTATTCATCCAGGTTCACGCTCTTTACACTGGAGAAATCCAAATCGCCTTTGTTGTACCACTCAATCAGCTGCTTGTAGGTGCCGATAGGGGTTGAACCGGTTGCCAGGCCAAGAACACAGTCAGGCTTCATCAGTACCTGGGAAGCGATGATGCTGGCTGCCCTGCGGCTTAATTCATCGTAATCTTTTGCTTTGTAGATTTTCATAATAATTGCCACCTTTCCATACATTATTAGTAGTTGCGCTGCCCCGGATTTCCAGTGGGCCACTGTTTTGGAAAAAATTTTTATTAATCTTTAAATATAGGATAACATTTTCCTAACATACTTTCAAGGGGTAAATGCATAAAATATTTATAAAAGCAGATAGGCCGTGTTCAGGGCAGCTGCAGATTATGGGTGCGAGGAGTGAAAGTATGACCAATTATCGGAGATTGATATCTTATATCTACGCCTATGAAGGCGAGGTAAAAGGAAAGAATATTGGGTTTGCCAAGCTGGAATCCCGGAATGGACAATGCAAGCTCAGCGTAAATGTAAAAAAGGTTTACGTTGGAAGCAGCGACCTGGGGGTGTATCTGCTGGCTCCGGGAAAGGAGATTTTCCTGGGAAGTATTTTTATACGCAGCGGCGGGGGCGAATTCCGCGCTGTGGTGAATGTAGAAAATGCAGCTGATTCCGGCTGCTGCATGGACCAGTGCTATGGCCTGACCATACATGAACAGGGTGATTCATGGCGGGCCTACACAACCATCTGGGAGGATGCGGTGGCCCATGCGGCCGAGGTAGAGCTGGCGGATGTGACCTCCAGTAAAGTGGGAGACGCAGAGGCGCAGATACATAGAAAAGTGGAAGAACTGAATCAGGAGCTGCGGGCAGGGGAAAAGGCAGAAGAAGGCGGGAACAGCCCTGTCCTCAGCAGTTCACCGGCAGGGGCGCGGGAGATGCGCGTTGCCGGTAAACAGAACGGGATTCAGGAATCCTCTTTAAAACCAGCGCCTGACAGCGGGATAAAGGATGATTCCGCAAACATGCAGGAAGGCCGGGAATCTGTGGAGTCGGTACAGGAGGCAGAAATATCTCAGGAAGAAATGATATTGGGGACAGCGGGGGCAGAAACAGCTGAAACTGCGGAGACTCAGGAGGAGCAGGCTGACAGCGTACCGGAAACCAATGGGGAGACAGCGGAAGTTGTAAATCAGATGGATGTTTCAGCGTATCCGGAGGCCGGGGAGGAGTTGGAGCTGGAACCGGTGCGGCTGCCTGATACACAAGACAGTATGGAGATGGAGCCGGAATCACTGGAGGACAAAGCGCCGGATGGATTGGAGGAAACACAGGAATCAGAAGATACATCGGATTCCCCCTTAGAGTGCCAGTCAGAGAGGGCGGCAGCGCCAGGGAATAAAGACGCGGCCGGAACCGCACCTGTGGAAGACTTAAACCAGGCTGATGGTGCAACGCCTGCAAACAGGGAGAGAGAGCAGGAACAGGGACGCGGGACCTGGAATAACAACTGGAATTCTGCAGAGCGGCAGCAGAATACCCAGCGCAGCTGGAATGAAAAGAATGTGACATCCATCAGGAAACAGCTTTCTCAGGAGAACGGATTCATGCCCCGCGGGCTCCAGACACCCCAAGATTCGCTGAATATGGGGGCGCCCAGGCCGGATGATATGGTTCCTGATACAGGCATACCGCTGCAGCCTGATAATACACCGGTGAACAGAACGGTTCCCCGGCCAAATATCATGACCAGACCTGGGATGCCGCGCAGACACATGCCAACAGGAACAATGAATACAGGTGTCTCCGGGGGACAATCGGACCGGGAGCGGATGCCAGAGCAGTATTCCATGAAACGGCAGCCGATGGGAGGCCAGCCGCCAGTAGGAGGGCAGCCGCCAGTAGGAGGCCAGCAGCCAATGGGGGGGCAGCAGCCAATGGGAGGCCAGCAGCCGATGGGAGGCCAGCCGCCAGTAGGAGGCCAGCAGCCCGCACCAAACCAACGCCCAATGCCAAACCGGCGTCCGGTCAGCCAGCAGCCATCTCAGGGAAGTCAGCCATTTATAGGGGAGGCCGGACCGGAGGCAGCTGACAGCAGTACTGCAATGGGACCGGCGGAAGAAAAGGTGCCTGTGGTTGATACGGGAGAGGAAACTCTGATACTGGGAAATCCCCGGGAGTTGGAACGGCTGGAGCAGGAAGAGCAGCAATCGGACTTTCCCGGCAGACTTTGGGATGGGTTCCGCAAGCGGTATCCCAAAATACAGGCATTTGACAGCTCCAACGGGTGTGAGATTCTGACAATCAAGCCCCAGGATATAGGACTGCTTCCGCGGGAGAACTGGAATTACGGCAATAACAGTTTTCTGCTGCACGGATACTATAATTACCGTTATCTGATATTAGCCCGCATCGGCGATGAGACAAAAGGGCGGACCAGATACATACTTGGGGTGCCGGGCAATTACTACAGTAATGAAAAATACATGGCGTCCATGTTTGGTTTCCCGCATTTTGTGCTGGCAAGAAAACAGCCGTCACAGGACGGCCGATTTGGATACTGGTATACGGATGTGCGGTTAGAAAACCAGGATTAAAACAGTTCCCCATCTCGGCGCAGCCAGGCTGTGCCGGGGTGGGAAAACATGCCTGGCATCAATCTGTCAGTATACCTTAAATCCAGTACATTCCATATTAGCTCTAGTAATCAATTCCCCTAAGGGAAACCCGCCCCACATAGGGGCGTACCAAATCAGCAAATGCCGTCATTTCATCTTTTGTAAAGTCTGAATAGACCCCCGGGACCAGTACCTCCCCGGATTCCGTGAAGCACTGCAGGTAGTATTCGGGACAACCCTTAATCCACGGTCCAATCTGTCTGAAATCATCAGATGTGTGAAGACCGCGGACAACGGTGGTCCGGAATTCATAGGGAATACTGCCTGACCGCAGAAATTCAATGCTCTCATCTATCCGTTCCATGGAAAGGCCGGATATACCTGTTACCTCTTCATAGTGGTCCCGCCCTGCCTTGATATCCATTGCAACACAATCCAAAAGTTCCTTGGCGCACAAATCTTTCAAGATATGGGGCATGTAGCCATTGGTATCCAGCTTCACAGCCAGTCCCAGGCTCCGCACCTTCCGTATGAAATCCTCCAGGTCCGGCTGAAGGGTAGGCTCTCCGCCGGTGATGCAGACTCCTTCCAGCACCCGTCTGCGTTTTTCCAGAAACGCCAGAACGTATTCCTGTGATTCATATTCTTCTGCATCTGAACCCAGAAGTCCGCTGTTATGGCAGAACGGACATCGGAAATTACATCCCCCTGTAAATATAGTTGCAGCTACCCTGCCCGGAAAGTCCAGCAGCGTAGTCTTTTGAAGTCCGCATATTTTCATGGCACCTTAACCTGTCCCTTTTCAAATTTTCAAATATTCTATATAATGAAAAAGTATAACACACATAGAGCTTTAAAAAAAGAGGAATCAGATGATGAGAAGAGAACCCATTGACCGCGGAGAGGATACTATGGAAACAGCCCGGGAAACCCGCAGCAAAACAGCAGAGGCGGAAGCAGCCCGCCTGAAAGGCCAGGAAACGCGGCGCAGGAATTACGAGAAGAGAATGGAAAAACAGCGCCTTGCAGCCCTTGCAGCAGAGGAGCAGCGTTTAAAGCAGAGACAGCGGGATGAAGGATTTATGAGGGAAGCCCTCCGCCAGGCTAAAAAGGCAGCTGCCATAGGGGATGTGCCCATTGGCTGCGTAATTGTCTGCGGGGACAAAATCATTGCCAGAGGATATAACCGGCGTAATGCGGATAAGAGTGTGCTGTCCCACGCAGAAATCATTTCCATAAAAAAGGCATGTAAAAAAATAGGAGACTGGCGTCTGGAGGACTGCACCATGTATGTGACGCTGGAACCCTGTCCCATGTGCGCCGGAGCCATTGTCCAGGCCCGCATTCCCAGAATCGCTGTGGGGTGCATGAATCCCAAGGCAGGATGTGCGGGGTCTGTGCTGGACATGCTCCATGAACCGGGGTTCAACCATCAGGCAGAGGTGGTGGAAGGGGTGCTGGAGCAGGAGTGCTCGGAGCTGATGTCGGAGTTCTTCCGGGGCCTGCGGGGACAGAGGATAAAATAATTGTGCAATATGTATATTTATATTGCGTAATGAAAGCAAATATAATCCATTATTGACAATCAATATTATATGTGGTAAGGTTAATATATCAAACTTAAACAAAAACATCATGAGAGTGAGCATAATGACTAATAAAATACAGCGTACATCTCTCCAATCAGAGATTATCCGATATATACAGAATTACATCCAGGAAAACAACTTAAAACCCGGCGACCGTCTTCCTTCACAGGAAAAACTGATAGAGATGATGGGGGTCAGCAGGACCTCCCTCAGGGAAGCCATGAAGACACTGGAGGCCAGGAACGTACTGGAGGCAAAGAACGGCAAGGGAATCTATGTGGGGAGCCAGGAGATTAATGACCTTCTGAGACTGATTGATTTTGCCAAGGAAAAGGAACTGCTCCTGGATACCTTGGAGGTGCGTAAAATATTGGAGCGGGAGATACTCCGCATGGTTATCCACTCCGCAACCCAGGAGGACTTAGAGGAGCTGGGCGCCATAACAAAGGTGCTGATGGCAAAGTTCCGCCGTGGGGAGCAGCAGACAGCGGAGGATAAGAAGTTCCACTATACCATCTACCGTCTGTCCCATAACCAGGTCATGTATCAGCTGATTCTGTCCATCAGCGGTGTCATGGATAAGTTCTGGGAATTTCCGCTGAACATGGAGGACCCGTTTTTGGAAAGCCTTCCTCTCCATGAGGAGCTTTATAATGCCATCTGCGAAAAGAATGTGAAAAAAGCACAGACAATCAATGAAAAGCTTTTGGATGCTGTGTACAGAGATATACGGAAACAACGATAATATTTTATAAATTTATTCCAACCTATATTATAGCATATAGCATATAGGATTGTATATTATTTACAAATAATCAGGGAGGAGAGAGGTAATGATATGACAAATCAGGAGGAGTACCTAAAAAGTACAAAGCTAATCACGGCCCATTACGGGGAAGAGTATGAGCACTATTACAATGCAATCGTTCCCCCGGTATTCATGAATTCGCTCAATGTATTTGAGACACTTGATGATTACTATGACTTTGACCGGACCGACAAGCACAAATATTGCTATGGACGGGTGCAGAATCCCACGGTGCGCATACTGGAGGACAAGATAGCCGCCCTGGAGCACGGCACAGGGGCCCTGGCTTTTGCATCCGGCATGGCGGCAGCCACTACGGCGGTCCTCACGGCCTGTAAGGCAGGCAGCCATGTAGTGTGCCTCCACAATGCATACGGACCCTTAAAGGACTTTCTCAGCAAATACTGCAGGGAGCATTTGGACATTACCATCACCTATGTGACGGGAGAACGGGTGGAGGAGTTTGAGGAGGCTGTGACGGACGCCACGGACCTGATTGTACTGGAGAGTCCGGCTTCCGTGGTATTTTCTCTTCAGGACATACGGGCTGTGTCTCGGATTGCACGGGAACACCAGGCGCTGGTGTACATAGATAATACGTTCTGTACTCCGATTTACCAGCAGCCCCTGGATATGGGGGCGGATATTGTAATGCATACTACCTCCAAGTACATTGGCGGACACAGTGACATCATCGGAGGCATGCTGGCAGTAAAGGATGAGGGACTTATGAAAAAGCTGACCGCCAACAGGGAGCTTCTGGGCGGAATCGTGGGTCCCATGGAGGCGTGGCTCATGATAAGGGGACTGCGGACCATGGAGGTCAGGCTGGCCGCCCATCAGGCCGCAGCCATGGAGGTGGCAAAATTCCTGGAAGCCCATCCCAAGGTGCGCAGGGTGAATTACCCCGGGCTTCCCTCCCATCCCCAGTATGAGCTGATGAAGCGGCAGCAGACAGGCAATACCGGGCTTATGAGCTTTGAGATTGACGGAACCACAGAGGATGCGGTAAAGCTGGCGGAGAGCCTTAAGATATTTAAGATAGGCGTGTCATGGGGAGGATTTGAGAGTCTTGTGTTCCTGCCTCACGCCAGACTGGATGAAGCCGCCTGCCGGGTACTGGGAGCAGGACAGAACGTTATCCGCATCCACTGCGGACTGGAAGGTACAGATGCCTTGATTTCAGATTTGGAATCGGCTCTTGCTAAGATATAGAAGCTTGGAAGAACAGCAACAAGAAGCAGTGAAAATCAAGCAGTAAAAAGGAGGAGAACAGATGAAGAAGAAACAATTAGCAGCAATGGCATTGGCGGCTGTGATGCTGACAGGATGCGGAGGCGGCAGTGCTGCTCCGGATGCCACAAAAGCAGCGGACGGCGGGGCAGCTGCCACGTCAGCGGACGCAGGCGGCAAGGATGACGGCGGCGGTAAAGCTGCATCCGGTGAAGCTGTCACCATCACCCTGGTGGAGTCCCTTACAAGTCCTGAGAGGACGGCTGTTCTGAGGGAGATTGCGGATAAGTATCAGGCTGAGCACTCAAACATTACCATTGATATCATTTCCCCGCCCCTGGAGAATGCAGATGCCAAAATCACCCAGATGCTCATGAACGGAAGCGGCGCTGACATTGTGGAGGTGCGTGATTCCACCGTGACCCAGTATGCCACCAATGAATGGATTGCCGACCTTCAGAAATACATTGACGGGTGGGATGAGAAGGATACCCTGACCGAGTCGGCCGACGAGGTAATCCATTACCTCAAGGGAGGCGCTTACCTGATTCCTTACGGATTCTATCAGAGAGGCCTGTTCTACCGCGCGGACTGGTTTGAGGAGAAGGGACTTGACCAGCCGGAGACATGGCAGGACATCTACGATGCCGGCCTGGCTATCACGGACCCGTCTAACAGCAGGTTCGGCTACTCCTTCCGCGGCGGCCCCAGCGGCTATCAGTATGCGGATACCATTTACTGGAGCTGGATTGGCACGGATAAGGTGGCGGACCCCAATGCGGCCTACTTCTTAAAGGATGGGGACGGCGCAACTATTTTCACCCTGCCTGAGGTAAAAGAGGCGCTGCACTTCTACAAAGACCTGTTTAAGAATACCTGTCCGACCGACTCTATTGCATGGGGATTCTCTGAGATGGTGCAGGGCTTTGTGGGCGGAACCACAGCCATGCTGATTCAGGACCCGGAAGTAATCGCCACCTGTTCCGCCGATATGCAGGATGACCAGTGGGCGCTGGTTCCGTTCCCCAAGGGACCATCGGGCCAGGCTGTATTCCCCAACGGATTTGCAGGCTGGGGTATGACATCCTTCACCGAGCATCCGGATGAGACCGCGGATTTCCTGCTGTACTTATCCAATTCCGAGAACAATACATACTTTGCAAAAAATTATTCCACAATCCCGATTCACAACAATGCGGCTGAGAAGGATACTTACTTCTCCGAGGGACGTTTTGCAATGTACATGGATATGGCAAAAGAACCGGATGTGTACCGCCATGCGGCATATCCCCAGATGTATGAGGCATTTGCCACCTATAAGACAGAGGTTGATACCATGTACCAGAAATACCTGACCGATGAAATAACGGATGATGAGCTGCTGCAGTGGTTGGATGAGTTCTGGACCCAGGCTTACAAGGATGAGGGTCAGAAGTGGTAAGGCCGGATTGACGAAAAACGTATGAAACACAATCAGTAAGGACCGGAGGGTGCCGGGAGCGGGGGACCTGCTCCCGGCACTTCCGGATATTGAGCTGTGCGCGCTGGTCCGGGAAAAACGGAACGCGCAGCCGGCAAGGAGGGAATGGCATGAAACAAACGTCAAAATTAAAAATGAGGAGAGCCCGCTTCATCTTTATCATGGTTCTTCCTGCCATACTGTTTCCCATGATATTTACCTACTATCCGATGATAAAGGGGTCCCTGATGGCGTTCCAGAGCTACAACCTGATGAATGTCAAGAATATCAAGTGGGTGGGTCTGGAAAATTTCAGCAAGCTGTTTGCCCACAACACCAGCAATACCTTTTACTCCACCATGCTCAACACGGTCAAATGGGTGGGAATCTCCCTGTTTGTCCAGTTTACAGTTGGTTTTGCCATGGCATTGCTTCTGAAAAAGAAATTTAAGGGTTCCAGCCTTTACCAGGGCCTGATTTTCTTCCCCTGGGCTGTTTCGGGTTTTATTATCGGCATCATGTGGCGCTGGATGTTTAACGGAACCTCAGGCGTCATCAATGACCTGCTTATGAGAATGCATTTAATCAGCCAGCCGGTGGGATGGCTGGCCAGCAAGAACACGGCCCTTTACTCCTGTATCATCGCCAATATATGGTACGGCATACCATTTTTCACCATTATGATAACGGCAGCCTTAAGAGGCGTGTCCGAAGACCTGTATGAAGCTGCGGACGTGGACGGGGCCAGCCCGTTCCAGAAGTTCACCAACATCACGGTGCCCTGTATCCGTTCCGTGCTGCTTTTGACGGTCCTGCTGAGGGTAATCTGGATATTTAATTTCCCGGATTTGATTTACTCCATGACCCAGGGCGGGCCTGCAGGCTCATCCAACATCATCACGTCCTATATGATGCAGCTGGTCCAGAGTCTGGATTACGGCCTGGCGTCAGCGGTAGGCGTGCTGTGTATCCTGTTCCTCATTGTATTTGCGGCCATTTATCTGGTTGCCACCAAGTATACGGACGAGGAGGCATGATATCATGACAATGAAGAATAAGAAAAGGCTCAAAAGCCTGTTGAAATATTTAATACTGGCATGTTTCCTTGTGCTGACCATGTTTCCCTTTGTATGGATGCTTCTCACATCCTTAAAGGGTTCCCAGGGAGAAATCTATGCGTTTCCGGTCCGGTATCTTCCTAACCCGGCATCTGCGGTCAACTATGTGGCCATGCTGTGGAAGGGGAATTTCGGGCGGTATATGCTGAACTCCTTTTTCTCCTCGGCAGTTGCAGCCACCTGTGCGGTGTTCATCGCCATACTGGCCAGCTATGTCATTAGCCGGTTCCATTTCCGGTTTAAGAATGTGCTTCTGCTGTTTTTCCTGGTCACGCAGATGATACCCATGTTCATCATGCTGGCTCCGCTGTACCAGCTCCTGGCAAAGGTGAAGATGCTCAACGACCTGCGCAGCCTGGCCATGCTCTATACCAATATGATGATACCCTTTTCAGTGGTGACATTGTGCGGTTTCTTTGACAGCGTACCCAAATCCCTGGAGGAGGCTGCCTGGATAGACGGATGCGGTTATTTCAAGGCGCTGTTTAAAGTGGTGGTGCCGGTCATCATGCCCGGCATAGCGGCAACCTTCATATTTGCCTTTATCAATTCATGGAATGAACTCTTCATGGCAGTCATGTTCATTGACGTGGATAAGTTCAAGACCATACCGGTAGGGCTTAACGGCCTGATTCTGAAGTACGATATTAAATGGGGCGAGATGGCGGCAGGAACCATCATGTCCCTGGTTCCTACAATGTGTCTCTTTGCCTTTGCCCAGAAGTATATGATTGAAGGGCTTACGGCAGGTTCGGTTAAGGGTTAAGCGTGCTGTCCTGCACAGGAGCGGGCCGGGGCCGGCGGACAGATATTAAATTTGTCCGCCGGCTCCGGCTTTTCCTGCGGTAAAATAAGGGCATGGATGATTCCGGCAGGGATAAGGAGGAAGAGGATGAGCATATTATTTGAACTGGAGCGGATGGAGCGTCTGGCAGATGACTTAAACCAGCTTCGCAGGCCGGTGAGAATTCCGGTCAGCCATTATAAAAGAATGGAAGGCAAGGAAAACGGCAGTCCATGGTGCTGCACCGATGAATGGGAGGACTGCGCCATAGAAGAACCCTGGGGGAGCCTGGACAGCCACAGGTGGTACAGGACAACGGTTAAAATACCCACGCACCTGGACGGGGCGCATGTGGAATTCCTCATCACCACCGGAAGGGAAGGCCAGTGGGATGCAACCAACCCCCAGATGCTTTTTTACCTGAACGGAAGCATCGTCCAGGGCGTGGACGTAAACCACAGGGAAATCATGATAAGCCCCGGCGCCAGGGCAGGGGAGTCCTATGAGATAGCCATTCTGGCCTACAGCGGCAGCGTGCCGGGGGACCTGATTATCCGCACGGAACTGGTCCGGGTGGATGACGCCGTGGAAAAGGCTTACTATGATTTTCTTGTACCGGTCCAGGCAGCCCGGCTTCTGAAAAAGCCGGATGAGGAAAATTACAGACGCATACTGGTAAAGCTGGGGCCTGCGGCAGATGCCCTGGATTTAAGGGAACCGTATTCTGACCGGTTCTACCAATCCGTGGAGGCAATGGAAGCAATCCTGAAAAAGGAATTTTACGAACACGTGGACCTACACGCTCCGGTGGTGAGCGCAGTGGGCCACACCCATATTGATATTGCCTGGCTGTGGACCGTGGACCAGACCAGGGAAAAGGCCGTGAGAAGCTTTTCAACCGTATTGGAGCTGATGGACCGGTACCCGGACTATAAATTCATGTCCAGCCAGCCCATTCTGTACCAGTTTGTAAAGGAACAGGAACCGGAGCTGTATGAACGCATCCGGGAGCGGGTAAGGGAGGGGCGCTGGGAGACTGACGGGGCCATGTGGCTGGAGTCGGACTGCAACCTGCCGGCAGGGGAATCCCTGGTCCGCCAAATCATTAAGGGCGAGCAGTTCTTTATGGAGGAATTCGGCATCCCCAGCAGATGCCTGTGGCTGCCTGATGTATTTGGCTATTCCGCTGCCATACCGCAGATACTGAAAAAATGCGGCATTCCCTATTTTCTCACCACGAAGATTGCCTGGAACCAGTTTAACCAGCTGCCCAACGACACCTTCATGTGGAAGGGAATCGACGGCAGCCGTGTGTTCGTATTCATGCCCACTGCCTGTGACTTTGACAAGACCCTGGGGTTAAATGTGTCATTTACAGATACCAGGAACACTACCACTTACACGGGCATTGTCAATCCCAATATGACGCTGGGCACCTTTAAACGGTTCCAGAACAGGGATTTGACAGAGGACACATTAATGCTCTTTGGATTCGGAGACGGCGGAGGCGGTCCAACCAGGGAAATGCTGGAGGAGGCAAAGCGTCTTCAGTACGGTCTTCCGGGTATCCCCAGGCTGGTCCAGGAAAGTGAACGGACCTTTTTTGACCGGATTTACCGCGGCATTGCGTCCAAGCCAGGTATGCCGGTATGGGATGGGGAACTTTATTTTGAGTACCACAGGGGAACACTGACCTCCATGGGAAAGAACAAACGCTATAACAGGAAAAGCGAGCAAATGTATGAGCAGCTGGAGACACTGGGAGTCATGGCAGAGCTTAAGGGCCTGGCATATCCCGGTGATGTCATAAAAAGAGGATGGGATATTATCCTGCTGAACCAGTTCCACGATATTATTCCGGGAAGCGCCATCGGACCTGTCTATGACCAGACAGACCGGGAGTATACGGACATACTGGAATCCGGCGCAGATACAATCCTTCATCTGGCAAAAGACCTGGGAAGCAGGGGCTGCGGAGCGGGTAAGGATATCAGCGGGGAAAATCCCGCAGCGCGCAAGGTTTTTGTAATCAATACGCAGGGCTATGAGCGGGAGGATACGGTAACGGTGTCCGGCGTGGACAGAACGGATGCGGCCTATGCCTGCGACTGCCTGGGACGCAGGTATCCGGTCCAGTATGTGGGGGAGGACACGCTCATATTCCACGCAAAGGGAATCCCATCCTGCGGCTATACCGTGTACAGCCTCACAGGAGCAGAAGAAGATAGCGGGAATCAGAGTATGGAAGGACCTGCCGGAAAATGTCCCGGACCATGGAACGGATTCTTTGAAAATGAATGGTACAGGGCTGAATTTAATGATAAAATGGAGCTTGTCTCGCTGATTGAAAAGGAAACGGGATGCCAGCTGTTAAAAGAGGGGAGGGTGGGAAACCAGCTTCTGACCTTTGAGGACCGCCCCATGAACTGGGACAATTGGGATGTGGACCTGTTTTACCAGAGGAAGCCCTATGAAGCCGACTGCGTGACAGCCCCGGTGTTAAAGGAATGGGGGCCGGTCAGGACCGTTGTTTCCATCGCCCACCGGTTTGCAGGCTCCCTTGTGGAGCAGGATATCGTGTTCTATCCCAATCTGCCCAGAATCGACTTTGTGACGCGGGCGGACTGGAGAGACCATCATGTGCTGCTGCGGGTTCATTTCCCGGCCCGGATTAACGCCGCCAGGGCTTCTTATGAGATACAGTTCGGCAATGTGGAGCGGGAGACCACCAGCAACCATAGCTGGGATACGGCCAAATTTGAGGTCTGTGCCCATAAATGGGCGGACCTGTCGGAAAACGGACTGGGGCTCAGCCTCATCAATGACTGTAAATACGGCCACAGCATCAAGGACGGTGAAATGGGACTGACCCTGATTAAATCAGGTACCTATCCCAATGAAAACGCAGATATAGGCATCCACGAATTCACCTATTCCATTTATCCCCACAAGGGAAGATGGCAGGAGGCCAGGACCGTGGAAATGGCCTATGACCTGAACTCGCCCCTGGTATCCGCCCTGCTGCCCTATGCAGGCACAGGGGAAGCATGGAGCATGGTATCCGTGGACCAGCCAGGCTGTTTTGTGGAAATGATGAAAAAAGCAGAGGATGGAAACGGGTATATCCTCCGCATCTATGAAAACCGCAACACCAGGACGCCCATGACAGTAACCCTTGGCTTTGAGGCATACCGGGCGGAGGAATGCGATTTGCTGGAAAGACCTCTGAAGCTCCTTGAGACAGACGGGCATACATTTAAGGATTTCATTCTGCCTTATGAAATCAAGACATACCGTATCATCCCCGCCGGTGCGTAAGGCGCCGGAAATACACACACCGGAACACAGTGGAGGAACCGCATGGAAGAACAAAGGGCATGGTGGAAAGAATGCGTGGTGTACCAGATTTATCCCAGAAGCTTTCAGGACAGCAATGGGGACGGGATTGGCGACCTGAACGGCATCAGGAGCCGTCTGGATTACCTTAAGGACCTGGGAATTGATGTAATATGGCTCTCTCCCGTGTATCAATCGCCGGGGGATGACAATGGCTATGATATCAGTGATTATAAGGCTGTTATGGATGTGTTCGGCACCATGGAGGACTTTGACTGCCTTCTGGCGGAAATACATCACAGAGGGATGAAGCTGGTGATGGACCTGGTGGTAAACCATACATCGGACGAACATGCCTGGTTTGCGGAGAGCCGCAGGTCCCGTGACAATCCTTACAGGGATTACTATATATGGAAGGAGCCTGTGAACGAGGGACCGCCTAATAACTGGGCGTCCCGTTTCCGCGGTCCGGCCTGGGAATATGACGGAAGGACGGGCATGTATTACCTTCACATTTATTCTAAAAAGCAGCCTGACCTGAACTGGGAAAATCCGCGGGTACGGCAGGAGATATATGAGATGATGACCTGGTGGGGAAACAAGGGGATTGACGGCTTCAGAATGGATGTAATATCCATGCTGTCCAAGGACCAGCGGTTTCCCGACGGGGTATTAAAAGAGGGGAATCCCTATGGGGACGGTCTTCCCTATTACGCCAATGGCCCCAGGATTCATGCGTATCTGCAGGAGATGAACCGGGAAGTCCTGTCGCGGTTTGACTGGATGACCGTGGGAGAGGGCGTGGGCGTGGGAACCAGGGAGGCGGTGCAGTATGCGGGATACGAGTCCCATGAGCTGAACATGATGTTCCACTTTGAACACGTGGAGCTGAATCCCGGACCCTTTGGAAAATGGAATGATAACCCGGTCTGTCTCAGGGACCTGAAGAAAGTACTGAGCCGGTGGCAGACAGAGCTGGAGGGAAAGGCCTGGAACAGCCTGTTCTGGGAGAATCACGATTATCCCAGGGCAGTGTCCCGTTTTGGCAATGACAGCCCCGGGTTTTGGGAGCTGTCTGCTAAAATGCTGGCAGTCTGTCTCTATATGATGAAGGGAACACCCTATATCTATCAGGGCCAGGAGCTGGGCATGACGAATTTTCAGGGCAGCAGCCTGGAGGATTTCCAGGATATTGAAATCCATCATGTATACCGTGAGATGGTGGGAAGCGGACGTATTTCCCATGAGGAGATGATGCGCTACATCAATCATACGGGGCGCGACAATGCAAGGACGCCCATGCAGTGGGATGATACGGAACAGGCGGGATTTACCGATGGCACGCCCTGGCTCAGGGTAAATCCCAATCATACCTGGCTCAATGTTAAGGAGCAGGCCGGGCGCAGTGATTCCGTCCTGTGCTTCTATAAGCAGCTGATAAAATTAAGGCATACCATGGATATTCTTGTGTATGGGGCCTACCGGCTGCTATTGGAGGAAAGCGGGGCCATATTTGCATATGAAAGGTCTTTGGGGAAGGAGCGCCTGACTGTCCTGTGCAATTTTACGGACCGGACGCAAAAGAGCGGGCTGTCTGTACGGGAGCTGGGTGCCGGAACCATACTCATTGGAAACTATCCGGACCGGAGGGGGATATCACAGGGGGACGCCGTCGCCTTGTGTGAGGAGGACATCTGCCTCAGACCCTATGAAGCCATTGTGTTTATGCAATAATTGCTGGAGGATTCTATATGGGCATTCTATATGAAGAAAAGTCAAGGCAGTTTCATCTGTACAACGATAAAATCAGCTATATTATGGCCTGTCTTCCCAACGGACAGATGGGACAGCTTTACTATGGGAAGCGGATACGCCACAGGGAGGACTTCGGCCACCTGCTGGAGTTTGCACACAGGGATATGGCCCCCTGTGTCTACGAGGACGACACGACATTTTCACTGGAACACATCAAGCAGGAATACCCGGCCTTTGGCACAGGGGATATGCGGTACCCGGCTTATGGAATCAGAAGAGAAAACGGAAGCAGAATCAGCTGCTTTGTATACAAAAAACACACCATACAAAGGGGGAAACCGGAGCTGCCGGGCCTGCCAGCCACCTATGCGGAACAGGATGAGGAGGCGTGTACCCTGGAGCTGTACCTGGAGGACCCTGTGGCCGGCATGGAGCTGGTGCTTCTCTACACAATCTATGAGGAGCTGCCTGTGCTGGCCCGCAGCGCCCGGTTTATCTGCCGTGGACCGGAGACAGTCTGCCTGGAACGGGCCATGAGCCTGTGCCTGGATTTGCCGGACCCGCGTTACCAGATGGTGGACCTGACCGGGGCCTGGTGCAGGGAACGGTATATGGATGTCCATGGACTTCACCAGGGGGTCCAGAGCATTCACAGCATGAGGGGACACAGCAGCCACCAGTTTAATCCCTTTATCTGCCTGAAACGGCCTGATGCAGGGGAGGACAGCGGCGAGGTTATTGGCATCAGCCTTGTGTACAGCGGCAATTTCCTGGCCCAGGCAGAGGTGGACACCATGGACACGGTCCGGGTGACCATTGGAATTCATCCGGAGGGATTTAACTGGCCCCTTTATCCGGGGGAGGAATTCCAGACGCCGGAGGCAGTGATGGTATATTCTGCAGAGGGCTTAAACAGTATGAGCCAGGTGTTCCATCGGCTCTACCGGACCAGGCTTGCCAGGGGATACTGGAGGGACCGGGAGAGGCCCATACTGATTAATAACTGGGAAGCCACGTTTATGGATTTTGACGAGGAAAAGATTCTTTCCATTGCAGGAAAGGCAAGGGAGCTGGGCATAGAGCTGTTTGTGCTGGATGACGGGTGGTTTGGAAAACGGGACGATGACACTACCTCCCTGGGGGACTGGTATCCGGACCTTCATAAGCTGCCGGACGGGATAACAGGACTGGCAGGAAAAATCAGGAATATGGGGATGAAGTTCGGCCTGTGGTTTGAGCCGGAGATGGTCAGCCGGGAAAGCCGGCTCTACCGCGCCCATCCGGACTGGATGCTGGGGAGCACGGACCGGCCGGTGTGCACGGGAAGGCACCAGTATGTGCTGGATTTCTCAAAGGACCAGGTGGTGGATTATATTGGGGACAGGATGGAGGAGATACTGGGAGACGGCGGTGTATCCTATGTGAAATGGGACATGAACCGGAGTATTTCCGACCTTTTTTCAGCCGGCCGGGATGCGCAGTACCAGGGAACCGTTTACCACAGGCAGATACTGGGGGTCTATAAGCTTTACCAGCGGCTTACCAGGGATTTCCCCCGGGTCCTGTTTGAGTCCTGCGCCAGCGGAGGCGCCAGGTTTGACCCGGGCATCCTGTACTATGCTCCCCAGGGCTGGGTTTCAGACGATACCGACGGAGTGGAGCGGGTAAAAATCCAGTACGGAACCAGTCTGGTATATCCCGTCAGCTCCATGGGAAGCCATGTGTCCGCCATACCCAACCACCAGACCCGGCGGAATGTTCCTTTGGCGTCCAGGGCAGCGGCAGCTTATTTCGGCACCTTTGGGTATGAACTGGACCTGAACCTGCTTACAGAGGAGGAGCAGTACCTGGTAAAGGAACAGGTGCGGTTCATGAAGGAGCACAGAAAACTGATTCAGCAGGGAAGGTTTTACCGGCTCATAAGCCCCTTTGAGGGAAATGAGGCTGCATGGATTGTGGTATCGGAGGATGGAAACAAGGCCATGGCAGCGTATTTCCGGTTCCTGCAGCCTGTAAACACCGGCTTTAAGCGGCTGGTCCTCAGGGGATTGAATCCGGAGACAATGTACCGGGTCAGCGGGCTTGGGTATACCTGCTACGGGGACGAGCTCATGAGCGCAGGCCTGATTC
This sequence comes from Clostridium sp. 1001283B150225_161107_B6, assembly GCF_015556325.1. NCBI lineage: Bacteria > Bacillati > Bacillota > Clostridia > Eubacteriales > Clostridiaceae > Clostridium > Clostridium sp. 1001283B150225_161107_B6. Next base: position 130,005 of record NZ_JADNMD010000017.1, read on the forward strand.
TGTCGGACGGGGCCAGCGGCGTGCGGACCAGCCCTGTGCCCCAGGGGGATTATTTGTCCAGGTTATTTTTGGTGGAGGCACAGCCTTGACAAAAGCGTTCCGGCAGGTTATACTTAACAGGCAGTTTTCAACAACTGCCCGTGTGGGCATTTGTTGATACATCTGCGTATGTACGGCCTAATATGTCATAAAGTTTCCACGCAGCCGGGGAGATAGCGGTGCCCTGTACCTGCAATCCGCTCCAGCAGGGGTGATACCTTGCCTCGGGCTGTTTGCTGCGAAGCTGCCTTGTGTAAGTGGCGTTGACGTCTGGGTCTTACGCAACGGGAATCCGTGAACCGTGTCAGGGCAGGAATGCAGCAGCACTAAGCGGAACCTCCCGTGTGCCGTGAGGCAGCCTGGATTGAGTTAACTGTATGAGTAACGTTCGTGGCAGCAGCACAAAGCAAGGTGCGTGGAATTTAAAAATGGGATATAAATCTGAGGATACGTTACTGTATCACCGGATTTATGTCCCATTTGTATTTCAGAATGGCGTGCGGCTGTTCTGATGCATAGCCGTCGGGCTGATGCTGCGGGGCTGAAAGGCGGGGCGGTTGCAGGATGGATGGTTGTCCGAATTTATACTTGCCCCGATAACACCTTTGCGTTATAATTACAAAATGGGTATAATAGAACCATTCCCAGGAAACATAACAGAAAGTGAAGCAACTCTATAAGGAGGAAGTGCAATATGAGAAGAATAGGAATGCTGACCAGCGGCGGAGACTGCCAGGCACTGAATGCCACCATGAGAGGCGTGGCAAAGTCCTTATACAACATGTTTGACGACGTGGAAATCATTGGCTTTGAAGACGGATATAAAGGACTTATGTATGCAGACTATCAAATCATGAAATCATCCGATTTCTCAGGTATTCTCACCCAGGGCGGTACCATCCTCGGCACTTCTCGCCAGCCTTTCAAGCTTATGCGCACTCCTGATGAGAATGGACTGGATAAGGTGGAAGCCATGAAGCACACCTATAAAAAGCTGAAGCTCAGCTGTCTTGTAGTGCTGGGCGGAAACGGCAGCCAGAAGACAGCCAACATGCTCAGCGAAGAGGGACTTAACGTGGTATCCCTTCCCAAAACCATTGACAATGACCTCTGGGGCACGGATATGACCTTTGGGTTCCAGAGTGCGGTGGACGTGGCCACCAATGCCATTGACTGTATCCATACCACGGCAGCGTCCCACGGACGCGTGTTTATCGTGGAGGTCATGGGACATAAGGTGGGATGGCTGACCCTGTATGCAGGCCTTGCAGGCGGGGCGGACATTATACTTCTTCCGGAGATACCCTATGATATAAACATTGTATGCGATGCCCTGACCAAGAGGTCCAAGGCAGGCAAGCGCTTCTCCATCCTGGCAGTGGCCGAAGGCGCCATTTCCAAAGAAGATGCCAAGATGAGCAAGAAGGAACTGAAGGAAAAGAAGAAAAGCGGAGTGGTATATCCTTCCGTGGCCTATGAAATCGGGGCCAAGATACAGGAAGTCATCGGCAGCGAGGTAAGGGTAACTGTTCCGGGACATATGCAGCGCGGCGGCGAACCATGCTCGTATGACCGTGTGCTGGCAACCAGGCTGGGGGCTGCGGCAGCCAGGCTGATTGCGGAGGAACAGTATGGCTACATGGTGGCGGTGAAGAACAACGATATTACCAGGGTACCCCTCTCTGAGGTGGCGGGAAAGCTTAAGACCGTGGACCCGGAGTGCTCCATGATTAAGGAAGCCAAGATGGTGGGTATCAGCTTTGGCGATGAATAAGAAAATAAATTCATATCAAGATAGAATAATAGGAGTTGCCTAACATGTCATATACGGCGTTATACCGCAAGTGGCGTCCTGTTTCTTTTGAAGATGTAAAAGGCCAGGACCCGATTGTGCAGACACTGAAAAACCAAATAACGTCGGAGCGAATCGGCCATGCTTACCTGTTCTGCGGTACCAGGGGAACAGGTAAGACCAGTATAGCCAAGATATTTGCCAGGGCAGTGAACTGCGAACATCCGGCAGACGGAAGTCCCTGCAACGAATGTCCCACCTGCAGGTCCATCCAGGCAGGTTCCTCCATGAATGTGGTGGAAATCGATGCCGCCTCCAACAACGGCGTGGAGAACATACGTGATATAAGGGAGCAGGTGCAGTATCCTCCCACAGAGGGACGTTACAGGGTATATATCATCGACGAGGTCCATATGCTTTCCATAGGTGCCTTTAACGCCCTGTTGAAGACGCTGGAGGAACCGCCCTCCTATGTGATTTTCATACTGGCCACCACAGAAGTGCACAAGATTCCCATTACCATACTGTCCCGCTGCCAGCGCTATGATTTTAAGCGCATATCCCTAGAGACCATAGCGGACCACCTGAGGGAGCTGACCCGGGCCGAGCAGATTCAGGTGGAGGACAAGGCCCTTCTCTATGTGGCAAAGGCGGCAGACGGCTCGCTCAGGGATGCCCTGAGCCTTTTGGACCAGTGCGTGGCCTTTCATTACGGAAAGGTGCTGACCTATGACAATGCCCTGGAGGTTTTGGGGGCAGTGGATTCCAGCGTGTTCAGCCAGATGTTCGGCGCCATTGTGGAGAGCAGGACAAAGGACTGTATATGCAGGCTGGAGGATATTGTGATTCAGGGGCGGGAGCTGGGCCAGTTTGTCACTGATTTTATATGGTATATGAGAAATCTCCTTTTAATCCAGAGTGCAGACGATGCAGAAGGCCTGGTGGATATGTCGGAGGAGAATTTAAAACAGCTGAGAAGCGATGCAGGCAAGGCGGACGGAAACACGCTGATGCGGTATATCCGTATTTTTTCCGAATTATCCAACCAATTGCGCTATGCCAGCCAGAAGCGGGTGCTGGTTGAGGTGGCGCTTATTAAGCTGACGCGCCCCTCCATGGAGCCTAACCTGGATGCCATTCTCCAGCGGCTGGGGGATTTGGAAGCCCAGATGGAGGACCTGGAAGCAGGCCGCATGGCCATTCCGGCAGCAGCTGTCAGCCAGATGTCTGGGGGCATACCCGGTGGACCGCCCCAGACAGGCGGAGCCATGCCTCTGAGCGGAGGAGCAGTGCCCCAGATAACAGCGCCCTATGCTGCGGGGCTTCAGGCGGACCCCGGGGTCCCGCCGGAAAAGGTAGCCCTGCCCCAGGCCCAGCTGGAAGACTTAAAACTGGTGCGGAACGAATGGGCCAAGATTGTCCGCAGCATAGGAGGCGGAGCCAAGTCTTATCTCAGGGATACCGTGGTGGAGCCTGGCGGAGAAGGATGCCTGACCATTGTGTTCATGGATTCCATGAGCTATGATATGGGCAAACGGCCCACCGTCATAGGGGAGCTGGAACGCTATGTGGAAACAAATTTCGGCAGGTCCATTTACTTTAAGACCAGACTGGCCGGACGCGGGGAGCGGCTTAATACGATTTACGTGACCCAGGAAGAATTGGAAGAAAAGATTCATATGGATATTACATATGAAGATGAATAATAGAAAGATGAATAAATGGAAATGATAGGAGGATAATACACCATGGCAAAACGTGGCGGATTTTCAGGCGGAATGCCTGGCAACATGAATAATCTTATGAAGCAGGCGCAGCGTATGCAGCGGCAGATGGAGGAGACGACCAAGGAGCTTGAGAATAAGGAATACACAGCTGCTTCGGGCGGCGGTGCGGTCAGCGTGACCGTGTCCGGCAAAAAGGAAGTGGTTTCCGTTAAGCTGTCTCCGGATGTAGTGGATCCGGACGATATTGAGATGTTAGAGGACCTGATTGTGGCAGCTACCAATGAGGCTTTCCGTCAGATGGAGGCTGAGAGCAGCGAGGCCATGTCTAAGCTGACAGGCGGTTTAGGCGGAGCCCTGGGCGGAGGTTTTCCCTTCTAATGGATTATTACAGCAGTCAGATTACCAAGTTAATAGAGGAACTGTCCAAGCTCCCCGGAGTTGGGGCCAAGTCGGCCCAGCGCCTGGCATTCCATATTATCAACATGCCGAAGGAGCAGGTGGAGGAGCTGGCGGGAGCCATGACAAGCGCCAGGAATAACGTACGTTATTGTAAGGAATGCTTCACCTTGACGGATAAGGAACTGTGCCCTATCTGCAGCAGTGAAAGGCGGAATCATAAGACCATTATGGTGGTGGAAAATACCAGGGATTTGGCTGCTTATGAGAAGACTGGCAAATACGATGGGGTTTATCATGTGCTGCATGGCGCTATTTCTCCTATGCTGGGGATTGGCCCGGGGGATATAAAGCTGAAGGAATTGATGCAAAGGCTCCAGTCGGATGTGGAGGAAGTCATTATTGCCACCAATTCCAGCCTGGAAGGCGAAACAACGGCTATGTATATAAGCAAGCTGATAAAGCCTTCAGGGATTAAAGTGACCAGAATTGCCAGCGGAGTACCCGTTGGCGGGGATTTGGAATACATAGACGAAGTAACACTTCTTCGGGCATTGGAAGGCAGGACGGAACTTTAGACAGCAGATTTCCATACCGGGAACTAGCGATAGGGAGATGCAAAAGATGGATAAATACGAGTTTAACATAAAGGTTGAGCAGATTAAGAAGATGGTAAGCCGCGGCGACTATGAGACAGCCATGAAGATTGCTGATACCATAGACTGGCGCAGGGTGCGGAATGTAAACATCCTGTCCATGGTGGCAACCATCTATGAGAAGAACGAAGAGTACCAGGAGGCCAAGGACATCCTGCTGCTGGCATTTGAGCGGGCGCCCATAGGGAAACGCCTGCTGTTCAAGCTGGCGGAGCTGGCGATTAAGGAAGGCAGCTTTCAGGAGGCAGAGGACTATTACAGGGAATTCTGCGACCTGGCGCCGGATGACCCCAGGCAGTATATTCTGCGTTACCTGATTCTGGGGGCAAAGGGGGCGCCTGCAGAGCAGCTGATTCATACCCTGGAGCAGTACTGCAACATTGAGCTGGATGAAAAGTGGCTCTATGAGCTGGCGGAATTGTATGCAGAGGCTGGTATGGGGGAACTCTGCGTCATGGCCTGCGACAAAATCATGCTCATGTTCGGCCTGGGGAAATATGTAGAAAAGGCCATGGAGCTTAAGATTCAGTTTGCACCCCTGACAAAGTACCAGATGGACCTGGTGGAGAACAGGGATAAATATGAGGCCCGCCTCAAGGCCGTGGAACAGGAGTACCGCGCCGGAAAACGGCCGGCTGACTATGAGCCTATGCCTGAGAGGCAGACGGAAGTCTCCCCCCAGTCCTATATGGCCCGCCGGGAGGCTGCCTTTGCCGTGGAGCCGGATGCGGAGTACCCGGAGGACAGATATCAGGAAGACGGATATGCAGAGGACGGATATCAGGAGAGCGGGTACGCACAGGGAGGATATCAGAAGGCCGGGTACACGCAGGACGGATATCAGGAGAGCGGGTACGCGGAAGATGGATATCAGGAGAGCGGATACGCGGAAGACGGATATCAGGAAAGCGGATACCCACAGGGAGGATATCAGAAGGCCGGGTACGCGCAGGACAGGTATCAGGAGAGTGGATACGCAGAAGACGGTTATGGGGAGGGCGGATATCCGGAACGCGGATATCACGAAGATGAAAATGGGCAGACCGGATATCATGCAGACCCATACCCGGAAGAGGATGACTCTGAGGAAGCATATGGAAGGCAGGGGTATTACGGAAATGATTATCCTGACCGGAATCAGCGGGAGGATGCAGAAGAAAACACTGCTGCCGGATACACGGAGGAAGACCAGGGGGACGGAGCCGGGGCGGAGGAACCATATGAGGACGAGAACGCCCATACCCAGGTTACCATAGAGCCAGAGGATTCAGATGAGGGAGAGGAGCCTGTAAAGGAAGGACAGTCCCAGTGGATGCCGGATAAGCCCCAGATTCTGTCAGATGAGGCGGTCCGGGCCAGGATGCATGAAGCAGAGGTCCAGGCAAATCTGGCCAGAGAAATGTCCAGGTTATCAGACGGACGGCACAGGCCGGAAACAACGTCTGCCCAGACACGGGTGCTGACCGACATAAAAGATTTGGGGAAAGAATCATCTGTCCAGGAGTCGCATCATTTCATGATAGAAGCAGAGTATTCCAGCTCAGGCCTGGACCAGGCCATCGAACTGCTCAAGAAGATTCACAAGGAGACAGGAGCGAAGAACCAGGCTGCCAAGATAACGGGAGAAAAGCTTAACAGCAAAGGGGTATTTGCCATTGCAGACAAACTGACGGGCAAGGACCTGATTATTGAGCAGGCGGGCGCCATGGAGGAATCCACCCTCCAGGAGCTGAACCAGCTGATGGCCAGGGATGAGACCGGCATGAATGTGGTCCTTATAGATGTGGCTGGTAATCTGGCCCGTATTCACAAGGTATATCCGGGATTAGCCAAACGGTTTGAGTATGTAGGGAAGATGGGACCGGAGGAGGTTGCCTATGTGGCGCCGGAGGGGGATGACCGCCCTGTGCGTCCGGTGCAGCTTCGCAGGACAGAAGAGCCGGCTGTACCCAAAAAGGTCCAGAGCCGCTCCGCGGAACCAGCCACGGGGAAGGTTCAGCCTGTTCAGGAACCAGAGGTTCCAAAGAGCCTGCCGAAACCAGAGGCAGAGCAGAAGCCAAAGCCGGTACGCAGGAAGCCGGAAGAGGTCCGCTCGGTAACAGCTGCCCGCAGGGAAGAACACAAAGAAGAGGAACCAAAGGCAAAGAAACCGGAGGCGGTGAAGGCATCTCTTCCAAAGAAGGAACTTCCTTCAAAAGCAGAGGATAATGCGCCGGTCCTTCCCCAGCAGGAAGAGCCGGAGTATGACGACCAACAGGAGATGGATATTGACGAGTTTGCCCAGTACGCATGTCAGTATGCCAGCGACATTGACTGCAGCATATCAGGAAAAAGCATGCTGGCCCTCTATGAGCGGATTGAAATCATGGAGGAGGACGGCGTACCGCTTACAAAGGTAAATGCCGAAGACTTGATAGAAGAAGCTGCTGATAAGGCGGAGAATCCATCCTTCTTTAAGCGGATTACAGGAATATTCTCGTCCAAGTATGACAGGGACGGTCTTCTGATATTAAAAGAGGAGCATTTTATATGATGACCATAGGTTTAATTGCACTAGACCTTGACGGCACTCTGCTGGACAGCCAGAAGAACCTGTCAGAGCGCAACCGCAGGGTGCTGGAACGCTGTGCCGGCATGGGTATCCAGATAGTACCGACCACGGGCAGGGCTGTGGATGGTATAACGGAAGCAGTACGGTCCCTGCCGGGAGTGAATTATGCCATAACCACCAACGGCGGTACTGTGGCGGACCTTGTAAAAGGAACCAGTCTGAAACGGTGTACCCTGACCAATGCAAAGGCGCTGGAAGTCATGGATATTGTAAAAAAATACAGGGCAATGTACGACCCGTATATAGACGGAAGGGGAATTTCCCAGCCTGAGTTCATCGAGCATATGGAGGACTACGGTCTGAGCTCTGTGATTCAGAAAATGGTACTCTCCACCAGGGACGTTGTGCCCAATATCCTGAAATATGTGACAGACTGCGGGAAAGACGTGGAGAAGGTCAACGTATATCTGTCCGATGTGAGGGACGCAGTGCCCCTGCGCAGGGAGCTCTCTGCTGTAGAGGGCATTGTCATAAGCTCATCCCTGTATAACAATCTGGAAATCAATGCCCTGGGAGCTACGAAGGGAAATGCGCTTATGTGGCTGGCGGATTATCTTGGGATTGCTCCCGGGGCCACCATGGCATTTGGGGATGGGGAAAATGATATTTCCATGCTGGAGGCAGCCGGAGTAGGCGTTGCCATGGGAAATGGACTTGACATAGCTAAGAGTGCGGCAGACCGGATTACGCTGACAAATGACGAGGATGGAGTTGCAGACGCCATAGAACGCTTGATTTTCAACTAAAAGAAAGACTGAAACAATATGGACATGATATTAGAACACTGGCTGTCTGCCGGTGCCGGAGTTTTTCTCGCCGGCATGGTGCTGTATGGGCATTACAGGGGAGCGCTGAAGCAGTGTGTATCCCTGGGAGCACTGATACTTACCATCATATTAGTAAAGGTGGCCACGCCGTATATGACGGGCTTTATCAAAGACAATCCCTCCATACGCCAGAGTGCGGCGGAGGCCATACTGAATGCAGCGGGCTGGGAAGAACTGCCCGCTGAAGCAACGGAAATGCCGGCAGCGCAGCGCATTGCCATTGAGAATCTGAACCTGCCCCAATCCGTAAAGGAAATGCTGCTGGAGAACAATAACAGCGAATTTTATCATTTGCTGGGAGTGGACCGGTTTGCGGAATACGTCAGCACATATCTGGCTGACATTCTTATCAATGCAGTCAGTTCCATCATCCTGTTTGCAGCTGTCTATATTCTGATTCATCTGGTGGTGCGATGGCTGGATATTATTGCGCGGCTGCCCATTCTGTATGGATTAAATCACTTAGCCGGCGCTGTACTGGGGCTGGTTCAGGGGCTGCTTCTGCTGTGGATTGGCTGTTTTCTGGTAGGAATCTTTGCAGCCACGCCTTTGGGCATGGCATTGGAGGAACAAATCAATGCAAGTGCCTGGCTGCGTTTTTTACATCAGTACAATCTGATTAATATTATTCTGGGCGGCATTATCCGGGGCATTCTATAGAAGAAAAAGGTATAATTGTTCCTATAATATATATAATTAAAACAAATCGCTGGGAGGGGATGGAAACATCTGTAAACAGCGATTTTTTTATTAACCACAAAATATAGAAAAATACAGAAAAAATAAGCATATTTAGTGGTGGGAAAATAAAGTTGAAAATTGTATAAAAAAATGGCACAAATTCCCTTGACAAGTTGCGAAAGTAGTGATATATTAAAGGTCCACCGCGCAAAACGGTGGGACAGCTCTTGAAAATGAGTTGAAAAAGTTGTTGACAAACAGTGACAGATGTGGTAATATATAAAAGTTGCTGTTGAGACAGACGACAAAAAAGAAAAAAGTTGTTGACAAACAGTTGCAAATATGATAAACTATCAAAGTTGCTGCTGAGGCAGACAACAACAGAGAACCTTGATAATTGAAGATTAGACAGTATGTAAAACCCTGAAAATTCTAAAAACAAAAGGTCTGGTTTAGACCTT
>NZ_JADNMD010000018.1:0-132737 GCF_015556325.1 Clostridium sp. 1001283B150225_161107_B6
AGTAGTTGCTGTTATATATAATACAAGGACTGAAGGTCCAAGAAAGAACTTTCAGCCCAGTTATTATCATAGAAGATCAGCTTTTACAGACTTTTCTTCACACACTCGAGGATAGAAAAAGGTCCTTTCTGCTCTTTGGAATATCCAAAGATTCAGAAAGAACCTTTTTTTGTTTTAATGGATACGGGATGTAAACCCGGTACTACAGCATTTCCATATAAGCCAGAAGCTTGTCGGCCAGGTCCAGCCCCACGTATACCAGAATTCCCAGGATAACCAGAGCTGCCGCCAGGAATACCAGCTTATAAACCAGATAAGCCTTGGCAAAGTCACGCAGCTGGTTTTCCTTTTTACCAAAGGCCAGGCAGAGCAGGTAAATCCACCCGGCGATGGGGATGTTCATGCACATGAATGTGAGGAACCAGCGCCTGGGCGGCATGCGGTAGGGATTGGTATCAGCCTGTCCTGTTTTTTTGTGTGAATCAGTTTTCATCATCTGGTCTGCCTCCTGGTCCGTAGTATTCCATGTTGTTCCACTTGAATTTCTCGCTGTTTAAGGAGGAGCGCAGCTGGTTCTGCTGCACCTGTACCTGCTGTTCAGCCTGCTTCATGGCTGCCTCCTCGGCAGCCCTGCTCTCTGCCTGGGATGCATTCCACTGGTCCTCTGTGGGCAGGGTGGAAATCCGTGTGATGGCTGCCTGGAGCCGGTCGGAAAGCGCCTGCTGTTCCGGGTCCCCGGCCACCAGGGAAAGCTTGCCGATGGCATCCTGTACCAGGTCCTGGGCGTCCCGTTTCTGGTATTCCAGTTCCTCCACAGCCTGAAGGGCCTGTAGGAATTCGTTTTTCCTTGTATCCTTCTCAGCCTGTTTCCGGTTTTCCTCAGCCTGCTTTTCAGCCTCTTCCCTGGCTCTGGCATCGTCAATGGCCTTCTGTTTCTCGTACAGGGCAATGGTGTCTCCCATCTGGCTGATGATTCCTGCAAAATAGTCGTATCGGTCTTCCACCTGCTCCAGCATACCGGCCCTCAGCTCCCCGTCGTCCAGAAGGGGCAGGCGGGAGGTAATGTCCTGGTATTGGCTCTTAACCGCATAGGTATCCTCCACAGAACTGATTTCCCTTGTGGTGAATTCCAGGATATCCTGCTCCAGCTGCCTGGTCAGCTGTTCCTGCTCCTTTTGGTGGAGGCTTTGCTGGGCGCGGAACTCAGCCGTGGTACTGAAATAATCTTCGATTCCTGTCCTGGGGTCAGCCTTCCGTTCCACGCTTTCAGGCTGCTCCCAATCCCAGGGCTCTAATCCCTCATGAATCTGGTTCATGATATTTTTCCATATCTTCCCGGCGTAGGTGCTGCCGTAGATACCGGGCATCCTGCGGGGAATGTCGTAGCCCACCCACACAGCCGTGGTGTAGTAGCGGGTGTAGCCGCAGAACCAGGTGTCCTTACTGCTGTTGGTGGTTCCTGTTTTGCCGGCTGCCGGCATGCCGTTATCCAGTTCCAGTCCCCGTCCGGTGCCGTAGGGGGAGGTCATGGTGCCTTTCAGGATATCGGTGAGCATGAAGGCGGAATCATCCCGGTAAACCTGTCTGGCGGCAGGCGTCAAATCCTTGGTCAGGTCGCCGTCGTGCTCATGGATGATTTGGGTGATGCAGGTGCGGTCGTTGTAAACCCCGTAATTGGCCAGGGCGCTGTAGCCCTTTGCCATATCCACTACACGGACGCCGTTGGTAAAGCCTCCGATACTGAGGGAGGGTACGCCGTTGTCAACATATGTAAGCTTCTGGAACTCCATTTCACCCAGATAGCTGAGTCCGTAATTTACACCGATGTCCTCCAGAATCTGCCAGGCCACTGTGTTGAGGCTGCGGTTCAGGGCTTCCCGGACCGTAACGTTTCCATGGTAATTGCCGCCGCTGTTGGAGGGCCCGTCCTCCCATTTGTGGTCGTCAACCATGCGGGTGGGATAATACTCCCCGGTGTCGAAAGCAGGGCCGTAATCAATCAGGGGTTTAATGGTGCTGCCCGGCTGTCTGGCGCTTAGGTAGGCCCGGTTGAACTGGTCCTCATTTCCCCGGCCGCCCACAATGGCCACCACATAGTTGGACTGGTTGTCCACAATGACGCCTGCGCCCTGGAGGGCGTACTTGCCGTTGTCCTGCAGTTCTGTGTAGGAGGCCAGACCCTGGTCAATGTCTGCCTGAAGCATGTCCTGAAGACTGCTGTCCAGGGAAGTATATATCTTGAAGCCGCCTGCGCGGATCAGGTCCGACTTTTCCGTATAGGCAGTGGTATACCGTTCCATGTAGGAATTGTAGTCATCCTTGTCCTCAAAGGTGTAGCGGAACTCGAAGCCGTCCTTTTTTAACAGCTCCAGGGCAGCGCAGTGAATGGCGTAGCTGCTCTGATAGTTCTCATCCGTGCCTTCGGATTCCTGTTTGACCACAGTTAGAGGCTTTGACAGGGCTTTTTCGTAATCCTCATCGGACAGTTCGCCTATTTCATTCATGCTCTTTAACACGTCGTTGCGCTTTTCAAGGGAAGCTTTTGGATGGGCTACCGGGTCGTAGGCCGAGGGACTGTTGCTGATGCCTACCAGGACAGCTGCTTCCTCCACGGTCAGGTCAGCTGCATGCTTGCCGAAATAATAGCGGCTGGCAGCTTCCACGCCATAGCACTGGTGGCCATAGAAATTGGTATTGCAGTAAAACTCCATGATATCTGCCTTGGAGTATTTTTTCTCAATCTCAGGGGCCAGCAGCATTTCCACAATCTTACGGGTGAAGGTCTGTTCCTGGGTCAGGTATGTATTTTTAATAACCTGCTGGGTGATGGTGCTCCCTCCCTGGGTAACCTGGCCCCTGTGCTTCACCAGAGCCAGACCGGCACGGAAGGTGGCAATCCAGTCCACGCCTGTATGGCTTTTAAAGCGCCGGTCCTCCTGGGCAATGTATGCATTCTGAATGTTCATGCTGATGCCGTTTATGCCCACATACTGGTAGTGGCCGGCATTGATAAGTCCTATCTGCCTGCCGTCCTTGTCGTAGATTACCGTGTCGGACAGCTGTGAGAAATCCGTGCGTTCCATCTGGGCCAGCTTGTCATACGCCAGTTCGCGGCATTGGTCCAGGTCTGGCCTGACCTTGGCATAGATAAGCAGGCACAGGATGGCTCCCAATATGAACCCGGTTGTAATCACGGCCAGAAGGGCGTGGAACAGCCAGCCTGTGATGCCCAGGAGGCTGACCGCAATGTCGCGGACCACCAGCAGGATTTTTCGTGCAGCCTGTTTCAGTGTATCTTTCATAGTCCTCTCTATCCTCTCTGCGCCCGGAACCTGTGGATGAATATAAAAATGGGCGCTGATATCTCAATAGGGCTGGAAACATCTGGCAGCCCGTTAAACCATTGATATTATAAGACAGAATGGGAAAAAAGGATAGGGAAAAGTAGAAAAATAAGGACTTTTTCCGCCCAAAGTGGGAGAAAAGCCCTTTTATTGGAGATAAGAGTCAGATTTTGCGCATCAGGAACTGCAGGGTGTGGCAAGGGATTCCCATGCCCTTTTCCTGCATCTCTGTAAAGGCAGCCAGAATCCGGCCGATTTCCGCCTCGTCCGAGGGTATCAGATGATTGTCCAGGGTGATGGTCAGCACGGTCAGTACGATTTGGGCTGTTTCCTCCGGAAAGCTGCACTGGATGCTGCCCTCCCGTACGCCCTGCCGGATGATGTCCGCCAGTATGGGCTTCAGCTTGGTAATGATGATGCGGGAAAACTTCTGGTGTATGAAGGCGCTTTCCTGCTGCTCGTTAAAGGTGCGTATCTCCTCGCGGCGCCTTAATTCCATAGAGGAATCCAGACAGGCGTGATATATGATTTCCAGTTTCTGGAAGGCATCCAGGCGGGAGGATGCAGCCAGCTCCCTGCCTTTGTCCAGGACGCGGGAGTAGTTCCTCTCAATCACTGCATCTATGATATCGTTCTTGGAAGAAAAATAGTAATAGATACTTCCTTTCCCGATACCGGCTTTTTGGGCAATATCACTGACGGAAATGGCCTGGACATTGGAGGAACCCATAAGTTCCTGCATGGCATCCAGTATCATCTCCTTTTTATTATGGTTTTGCATAAAAAATCCTCGGTATTTTCTTTAGAATACATCCAAGTATAGCAGAATATAAATGAAAACGCTAGACTTGACTGGCGGTCGAAAACATGTTATGTTTAATTCAATTCCGGTTCGACCACTGGTCGAAATATTGGAAAACAAGGAATTCAATGGCATGGGGCAGGACCCCGCCGGAAATGCGCTGAATGGAACCTCAGGAGGAAACCTCATGATTTATCTGGCTTCATACGAGCCCGGCGGCACTCTTTATAACCGGGAGCGGGAACATTTACTGGGCAGGAGTCTGCTGAACTTCGGTCTTTTGAAGGAGTACGGACGGACCTGGGAGGTAATGGCCCAGGCAGGTACAAAGCCGTATCTTGAAGGGGCCGGGGGCGTGGAATTTAATATCAGCCATACAGAGGGGCTGGTAGTCTGTGCCATTGGGGACAGCGTGCTGGGCGTGGATACGGAACGGATTCGTCCGTTTAAAGGGAGTCTGATGCGGCGCATGTGTTCCGAAGCTGAGCGCAGCTTTGTAATGTCGGCAGCCTCTGAGACAGAGCGGCAGGAACGGTTCTTCCGCCTGTGGACGCTTAAGGAGAGCTTTGCCAAGGCCATTGGCCGGGGGCTGGCCTTCCCTCTGGGGGATATCACATTTTCCCTGGAAAAGGGCGGCGTAAAAGGGAGTATTCCTGGCTGGAGGTTTTACCAGTCCAGGGTGTACCAGTCATATATCATATCCGTCTGTGCGGCGGATGAAAAAGGAGAGGCAGTATGAGCTACGAAGAAGTATTTGTAAAGGTAAAGGAAATTTTCATGAAAGCGGATGTGAGCAGGGTGGAGGAGCATCTGGCGTTTCAGTTTAATATTACAGGCGAGGGCGCGGGCGCGTTTTATGCAGAGGTAAAGGACGGCAGTCTCAGTGTGGAGCCATATGAGTATTACGACAGGGACGCAACGTTTATCTGTTCCGCAGATACACTTATCAGACTGGCATCGGGAAAGCTGGACCCGGTCTTTGCATTTACAACAGGAAAGCTGAAGGTTGAGGGAAGTCTGGAAAAGGCATTGATGTTACAGAAGTTTGTATAGGCGGAAGCATTAAGGAGTGAAGCATATGGGAATCAAAGGATGGATACTGGGACTGGCAGCAGCAGGAGCGGCGGGGGAATACGGCATTGCCCGATATTTCTTCCATCGGACCGTGGTCCGGGGAAATGCAAAGCGCGACAGGACCCGGAAAATGGCGGGTACGGACTGGGACGCCTATATACCGGGTATCCGCGCCAGCAGGGAATGGCTGGCAGGACAGCCTCAGGAAGAGGTGTACATAACATCCGGGGACGGGCTCAGGCTCCATGGCACCTTTTTTGGCTGTGAAGGTTCCAGGAAGGCGGCGGTGTGTTTCCACGGCTATACCAGCGAAGGACTCAATGACTACACGTCCATTGCAAGATTTTATCTGAATCACGGCTTTAATCTGCTGGTGGTGGATGAGCGGGCCCACGGCAAAAGCGAGGGCACCTATATTGGCTTTGGATGTCTGGACCGCCATGACGCCAGGCAATGGATGGAATACGTGGTGGGGCGTTTGGGTGAGGACTGCGAGCTGATGCTGCACGGCATTTCCATGGGAGCAGCAACCGTGCTGATGTCCACGGGATTAAACCTTCCAAGGCAGGTCAGGGGGGCTGTGTCCGACTGCGCCTTCACATCTGCCTGGGAAGTGTTCAGCCATGTGCTGAGGAGCATGTACCACATGCCGGCCTTTCCCGTGATGCAGATTGCGGACCGCATGGCCAGAAGTGAGGCAGGATACGGGCTGGATGAATGCAATGCCAGGGAAGAGGTAAAGAAGGCGCGCATTCCTATCCTGTTCATACACGGGGATGGGGATACCTTTGTGCCATGTTCCATGGTGTATGAGCTGTACGGGGCCTGCGGGTCGCCCAAGGAGCTGCTGGTTATACCGGGAGCCAGCCATGCAGAGGCTTACTATAAGGATACGGACCGCTATGAAGCTGCAGTTGAGAAACTGATTGCCCGTGCTTTTGGAAAAGAGGAGAACGAAGTATGAAGACAAGGAAAGGCTACAAGGTATACCCGCTGACATCAGCGCAGAAGCTTCACTTTTACTGCCTGAAATACTGTCCTAAAAAACAGGTGCTGAACATCGGGTCCAGCCTGACCATCCAGGTGGACCTGGACTGGGAGGTGCTTAAAAGCTGCATTAAAGAGGCCATTGCCCGCTGCGATACCATGCGTCTGCGCTTTACCCATGACAAGGAGGGTAATATCTACCAGTATGTGGTGAAGGAGGAGACAAAGGAAATCGAGCACTTTGACTTCACCGGCTGGAGGGAGGAGGACGCGGAGCAAAAGCTCAGGGAGTGGACTGAGATTCCCTTTGAGCGCTACGATTCCCCCATGCACCACATTGTGATGATTAAAATGCCGGATGGGTATCAGGGCTTATACATCTGCGTGGACCACATGACCATGGATGCCCAGTCCCTGATTCTGTTCTTCCGGGATGTGATTGAGCTGTATGCCAGCAGGTTCTATGAGGAAGTGGACCATCCAAAGGAGATGTCTTCCTATATCAGGCAGCTGGAAAAGGACCTGGCCTATGAGGCCGGAAGCAGGGCCAGCGAAAAGGACAGGGAGTTTTTCCAGGAGCTGATTGCTTCCTCCGAACCCATTTTCACGGATATATACGGTCCGGGGAAGCTGCTGGATGAGAGAAAGGCCGTCCGCAACCCCGGGCTGCGGGCAGCTACCAACACCTCGGATAATGTGGAGGCCAATATCACTAACTTCCACCTGGAAGGGGAACCCTCCGGCCATCTGCTGGATTTCTGCGAGAAATACGGTATTTCCATGACCTGTCTTCTGCTAATGGGCCTTCGGACCTATCTCCAGAAGGAAAATGACCAGGATGATGTCTCCATCACAACCACCATTTCCAGACGGGCAACCCTGTCGGAGAAGCGCTGCGGCGGAAGCAGGATTCACTGTTTCCCCTTCAGGACCATTGTGCCCAGGGAGGACACCTTCATGGAGGGTCTGCTTAAGATAAGGGATGCCCAGAACCAGTACTTCCGCCATGCCAATTACAGTCCGTCGGAGTATTTCAACTACAGGCATGATTATTATAACCTTAAGGACGGGCAGACCTATGAGCCGCTGAGCCTTACCTATCAGCCGCTGGCCATGAAGTACGACGGGCCCGGCCTGGACAAGCTGGGGGACATCAAGTACAAGACCGCCCGCTATTCCAACGGCGTGGCTGCCCACACCCTGTATCTTACGGTGAGCCACAGGGCGGAGGACAACGGACTGGACTTTGGTTTTGAGTACCAGACCGGCGTGGTGACGCCGGAGAAGCTGGAGTACATCTATTACTACCTTTGCAGGATTATCTTCCGGGGCGTGGAAGACCCGGAGCGCACGGTGGGGGAAATCCTGGAGATGGTGTAAGCCGGTATATATTTGGAACAGAAAACGGAAAATAACAATAAGGAGGATACAAGGATATGTTTGAAGAATTAAAGGAAATCATCTGTGAATATGTGGATGTGGCGCCGGAGACCATTGGGGAGGACTCCAGGTTCATCGAGGACCTGGGTTTCAACTCCTATGATTTCATGAGCATGGTGGGAGAGATTGAGGAGAAATTCGACGTGGAAGTAGAGGAACGGGAAGTGGTCAACGTAAAGACCGTAAAGGATGCAGCGGATTATATCCAGTCCCTGCAGGCAGAGTAGGCCGTAAGGGCAGGAGGAAGATATGGCAGCAGAGACATTAAGGGATGTAATCCGGCACGGCGCAGAGGCTTATGGAGAGCAGACAGCATTCCGGTACAAGGTAAAGAAGGAAATCATTGATAAGTCATACAATGAGGTGAACCTGGATTCCATGGCCGTAAGCCGCGCTCTGGAAGCCCTTGGAATGAAGGGCAGGCACGTTGCCGTCATAGGCGCAACCACCTACCAGTGGATTGTCACCTATTTTGGAATCGTGAACAGCGGCAGCGTGGCAGTGCCAATCGACGCCCAGCTTCCGGCGGAAGCCATTTATGAGCTCTTAAACAGGGCGGATGTGGAAATGCTGGTGTACGATGAACTGCGGGCCGACGTGGCAGAGGCTGTTCAGGAAAAATGCCCGGGTATCAGGCATGTGGTTTCCATGCAGGCCTGTGAGCAGACGGGAGATGTGCTGTCGCTGTCCTGCCTCATAGCGGAAAATGCCGGTGCATACGAGACAGAGCCTGTCCCGGACCAGCTCTGCACCATACTCTTTACCTCAGGCACCACCGGGAAGAGCAAGGGAGTCATGCTGAGCCACAGGAATCTGACTGACAATGCGGTCTGCCTGGACATGAAGATACCTGCAGGTACCGTGTCCATGACCCTGCTGCCTATCAACCATGTGTACTGCCTGACCATGGACATCATAAAGGGACTTTACATAGGAATGATTATCTGCATCAATGATTCCATCATGCATGTACAGCGCAACATGAAACTGTTTAAGCCGGAAATTGTGCTGCTGGTCCCCCTTGTCATTGAGTCCATTTACGGTAAGCTTAAGGATGCCGGAAACCTGATACCCAAAAAGATGGTGGCAAAGGCTGCCTTTGGAGGCAATCTGAGAATCATTTGCAGCGGCGGGGCCTATCTGGACCCGGACTATATAGACCGTTTTAAGGAATACGGCATTACCATCCTTCAGGGCTACGGAATGACTGAGTGTTCTCCTGTCATCAGCACCAACCTGGAATGGGAGAATAAAACGGGCTCAGTGGGAAAACTTCTTCCCAACTGCCAGGCCAGGGTTGTGGACGAGGAAATCTGGGTAAGGGGCTCCAGCGTCATGCAGGGCTATTACAAGATGCCTGAACAGACAGCCGAGACATTGGAGGACGGATGGCTTAAGACAGGGGACTTAGGGTATGTGGACGAGGATAATTTTGTCTATATCACAGGCCGCCGCAAAAACCTGATTATCCTGGCCAACGGTGAGAATGTGTCTCCGGAGGAGCTGGAAAATGAGCTGAGCCGTTCGGAACTGGTGAAGGAAATTCTGGTACGGGAAAAGGATAAGATAATCGAGGCGGAGATATTCCCGGATTACGAGTATGCGAAGAAAAAGCATATTAAGGATATACGGGGAAAGCTTCAGGAATTGATTGACGGGTTTAATAAGGATATGCCGGTTTATAAGAGAATCTACAGCCTGATTGTCAGGGAAACGGAGTTTGAGAAGACGCCGTCTAAGAAAATTAAGAGATTTTAGAAAGAGAGCTGACTCCTGGCGGGAAATAATGGGTTTTCCGGCCGGGAGGCAGTTTTTTGATTCATTGTCTGGAAACGGATGCGGGAGGAATTTTTGTTGTAAATCATCTTCAGAACGGCTATAATTTTATATAAGAAAGCAGGAAAGGCTGGAAGTCATAATGAAAAAACTGCCTATTGGAAATGATGAATTCAGGGAATTGCGTGAGAACGGCTATTATTATGTGGATAAGACCATGATAATTAAGGATTTTCTTGACAGCGGTGATAAAGTTACATTAATTGCAAGGCCGCGCAGATTTGGCAAAACATTGAATATGACAATGATGCGGGAATTTTTTGATGTAAACGCAGACAGCAGGGCTATTTTTCAGGGACTTGATATCATGGATACCGATTATGCGTCAAAGCTTAACAGCTGTCCGGTCATTTTTTTATCGCTCAGAAATTGCAAGGGAAAGAACATGGATTTCCTGACCTATCAGATTCGCGCGGAATTGGCCCGTGAATTTAACCGTTTTGCAGAGCTGTTTGATTTGGATGATACAGCGCAGAAAAAGCCCTATTCGGTCCGCCAGTTTGAGCAGATGTTAGGAATGCTGGAGAACCGTGATTTGTCAGCCATGTACATGACAACTGCGCTTGCGGATTTAACCCGGATGATTCATGAATTTTATGGAATTCCACCATTATTGATTATCGACGAGTACGACCAGCCAATAATCAGCAGCTATGAACATGGATATCATGATGATATGGGGGACTTTTTCTCTGCATTTTATGGGGCAGGATTAAAAGGCAACCCTGATTTGGGGCAGGCTATTTTGACGGGCATACAAAGAGTTGCCAAAGAAAGTATATTTTCGCAGCTGAATAATCCTAAAATATATACAGTTATGAACGGACGGTATTCAAGATATTTTGGGCTTACCAGCGGGGAGGCAGACACACTTTTAAGGTATTATGGCAGAAGTTTGGATGACGGTGTTAAACGGATGTATGATGGATACCGGTTTGGAGAGGATGAGATATATAATCCATGGTCCATACTTAATTATGCGGACAGTGGATTTTTAGACCACTATTGGGTCAATACATCCTCTAATTATCTTGTACGGCAGGCACTTGAAAAAGCCAGCAGAAGCTTTTGGGAGGATTTTGATGTATTGGCTGCAGGAGGTTCTTCGTCTGTTTGGCTCAATCTGGATACTTCGTATACGGAACGTGAGAGTAATTATAGTTTGTGGGGACTTCTTGTCAATGCCGGGTATGTGACAGTGGAGAAGCGCATCGACGCAAATTCAGCAGTTATCCGTATTCCCAATGAAGAGGTGATGTCGGAATTTTTGGTGTTGGTAACGGAAATCGCAGGTATCGAAGGCCAGGGATTGCAGGAAATGTTTCAGGCACTGACACATAAAGACATAAATCGTTTTTTGGATATATACAGGAACCTGGTTATTACCTGTACGAGCTTTATGGATGCCAGAGAGAATGCGTATCATATGCTTTTCCTGGGAATGTGCATGACGCTAAGGGGGGTGTATCAGGTCAGCAGTAATCTGGAATCCGGAACAGGAAGAAGCGATATCATTTTAAAATCATTGAAAGTATCTCTGCCCCATGTGATTATTGAGTTTAAACAAGGAAATAATATTGAAAAGCTGCAGAATGAAGCTCTGAAGCAGATAGAAGACCAGAAATATTTTGCCGGGTTGTCCGGTGAGGTGGTGTGCATTGGAATTGCCCATGACGGAAAGCGGTGTACTGCAGCATATAAAATCCTGACACAATGAAGAAACGGCTGGACAGTGTGTTATGAGGGGGTTAGCGGAATTCAGAAGAAGATTCTGATTTCCGCTAACCCTTTTTTGATGATTAAAGGCGGCCTAAAACATACAGTGGTAAAAAGATTACTATAAAAAGTCAAAGATATCCATTCTAAAAACCATTTCTACCCTATCTCCGACATCCGGAACAAAAATCCGGGTGTAATTCAGTCAAAATCATACAGTTTTCCATCAATTTATTTTATTCATCCGCGACCTGAAAAAAGATATAATCAAAAGCGTATTCAGATGGGGGGATGAAATGGAACAGGAGTTTTTGTACCGGCTGCTCTCCTCACAGGGAGTGTCGGGCAGAGAGACAGAAATCCAGAAAATAGCAGCGGATTATATGGAAGGCTTTGCGGATACGGTTAGGTGTGAGGTAAACGGCAATGTGACCGGCATACTGAACCCGGACAGCGGATTTAAGATTCTGCTGGCAGGCCACATGGATGAAATTGGGCTCATGGTTACGGCCCATACAGAGGAAGGCTTCCTGCGGGCAGCCAAGGTGGGAGGAATCACTCCGCGGATGTATCTGGGACAGAAGGTGCGGATTGATACGGGAAAGGAACTGATATACGGCTCTGTGGCAAGCACGGCTGAATTGCAGAAAAAGGAAGAACTGCTGGATACGGACCTTTTTATCGACATCGGGGCCAGGGACCGGGAGGAGGCCGGGACATATGCACCTGTGGGTTCCGGCATTGTGTTTGATACGGACTGGAGGCCCCTTCTGGGGAACTGCATCACCTCCAGGGCTCTGGATGACCGTTCCGGCGCTTTCATTGTTATGGAGGCATTGAGGCGTGCAAAGGAAAAGGGATGCAGGAATGGAGTCTATGCCGTCACAACCGTGGGTGAGGAGACTGGATTTGGCGGCGGCGCCTGGGCCGGGGCCAGTATCAGGCCGGACATGGCCATTGCGGTGGATGTGACCTTTGCCAGCGACGGGCCGGGTGGAAATGATGCTGTACGCGGAAGAGTGGCCCTGGGAGGCGGCCCCGGAATCTGTGTGGGGACTATGGGCCATCTGGTGATGAACCGGATGCTGGAACAGGCGGCCGGCCGGTTGGGTATCCGTACACAGCCGGTCATTACGCCGGGAAGGACTCTTACAGATACGGACGCCATACATATCAGCGGGCATGGCGTGCCTGCAACTCTGGTGAACCTGCCGCTGCGGTATATGCATACGCCGGCTGAGGTGTGCTCCCTGAACGATGTGGAGGACTGTATTGAGTTAATCAGCGAGTTTGTGTGTATGGTGGACAGACACACAGATTTACGCCCATTTTAGATGTATCAGGAGAAAGGCAGCAACATTCCGGGAAAATCCACGGAATGCAGAATAGAAAGGGGAATTATCATGAAAAAAAGACCATTAGCTTTATTGACAACAGCGGCACTGCTGGCAGGTACGCTGGCAGGATGCGGTTCTTCAGCGCCTGCGCCGACAGAGGCAGCTTCGAAGACAGAGGCGCCTGCCAAAGAATCCTCACAGTCAGCGGAGGGAAAGACAGGGGCTTCGGACCAGGGCGCGGCTGACGTGGATGTGTCCGGAGCCACCGGGGAAATCAATGTGTGGACCAACCTGAGCCAGAGCGAGATGAACTTCTACGTGGAGGAATTCAATAAGCGTGTTCCGGGCGTAAAGGTGACTGTCACTGTCATGCCGGGCAACGAGTACCGCACAAAGCTTCAGAATGCATTCCGCACAGGCACCAATGCACCGGATGTAGCTACCTTTGAGATTTCGGATTTTGGCATGTACAAGAATACCGACCTTCTGGAGAACCTGAGTACGGAAAATTACGACGCAGAGGCATTGTCCAAAGACATGATTCCCTATGTGGACGAGCTGTCCAGGGATGCGGGCGGAAATTTGAGGGGACTGTCCTACCAGGCCACACCAGGCGGCTTCTGGTACAAGAAGGCTCTGGCAAGAGAATATCTGGGAACAGATAATCCAGAAGAATTACATGAGATGTTAAAGGACTGGGATTCCATCATCGAAGCGGGAAAGCAGGTGTATGAGAAATCCGGCGGCAAGATAGGGCTGTTGGATGATATTGAGACGGTTGAGCAGATTTACTGCTCCTACAAAGGCGCTCCGTGGGTGGATGAGAACAACCATATTATTTCCGACGATTTCCTGATGGAACAGCTCAACCTGATGCAGCGCGTGGTTGACAACAATGTGGATGCCAGGGCAGACCAGTGGTCGGCAGGCTGGACCTCAGGCATGTATTCACAGGATATGTTCATCCTCATTGGTCTGCCGAGCTGGGCTCTTAATTTCTGTATCAAACCGGGCATCCCTGAGGGAGAGATGGAGAAGGCAGCAGATACATGGGGCTATATGGAAGCTCCTGCGCCTTACCAGAACGGAGGTACCTGGTACGGTATATACTCCGGTTCCAAAAACAAGGAAGCAGCCTATGCGTGGGTGAAGACAATGACCGCTGACAAGGATTACCTGGTCAATGGCCTGGCAGGACAGTTAGGCGATTTCCCGGCTTACATACCGGCAATTGAGCAGTGTATTGAAGAAGGACATACGGACATTGTCACAGGCGACCAGCAGTATTTCCAGAGCTTCTATGACACGGCCATGAATGTGAAGGCAGACCCTATGACCAAATATGACCGCCAGGCATGGACCAGCATGACTGCCCAGATGGATTTACTGGCAGGCGGCGGCGCAACCCCGGAGGAGGCGTGCCAGGGATTCAAGGAAGACATGCAGCGTATTTATCCTGAGATTGTAATTGACTAGCGTGCCGGATAATGGCATACCGGATTGCGACTGACTAATTTGTAAATAACCAGAAGATGCAGGGTGTGAGCTGATTCATATCCTGCATCTGTTTCACGAAAAGATGGGACGGGGCCTGCAAAAGACCTTTGACCTGCCTTTGGATGGGAGGATTTCATGACGGAGAAGGGTAAGAGTATACAACCCTCTAAAAAGAGAAGCCTGGATAAGAGCAATCGGGGATTGCTTTTTATCCTGCCGTATTTTATTATATTTTTATGCTTTACACTGTATCCCATACTGTACACGTTCAAACTCAGCTTTCACAGCTGGGACGGCCTGGGGGCACCTGTCTTTACCGGCCTTGCGAATTACAGGCGCCTTTTAAATGATACAGTGTTTTTTAAATCCATTTTCAATACAGTATTCATCGCCCTGCTGGCCATGGCGCCCCAGATGATATTCGGCCTGATTCTGGCCTTCCTGCTGAATCAGCACCGGTTCAGGGGCGGGAACATGTTTAAGACCATCTTTTATTTTCCGAACCTGGTGACCGCTGTGTCCCTGGGCGTCCTGTTCAGCCTGCTGTTTGACTTTAAGGCGGGAAGCGTAAACAAGCTTCTGATGGCCCTGCATATCATAGGAGAGCCTGTCAACTGGAAGATGAACGGGCTGTTTACCCAGCTGATAGTTGCTTTTGTGCTGTTCTGGCAGTATTTCGGCTATTACACCATCATATTTACAGCCGGAATCAAGGGCATACCGTATGATATTATGGAGGCGGCCGAGGTGGATGGGGCCAATAAGTTTCAGACCTTTTTCCATATTGTGCTGCCTCAGCTGCGAAATATTATGACCTACGCCTTTGTCACATCCATTATTGGAGGACTCCAGCTTTTCGACCTGCCCTTCACCTTTGCGGGGGCAACAGGCGGACCAAGCAAATCCGTGCTGACCATGGTCATGTATATGTACAACATTGCATTCCAGAATTATGATTATGGATATGGCTCCGCTATTTCGTACGGCCTGTTTGTCATCATCATTGTATTTTCGCTTATATTTATGAAATATACGGCAGGGAAGGAGAGGAATTTTTAGATGGAAGAAAAGAAACTTAAGACGTACAGTGTAAAAACGAAATGTTTCCGGGCATTGACCTATGGGGTTCTGGTCCTGCTGGCAGTAATCTGCATTGTGCCCTTTTACAACATGATTATCAACTGTACCCATGACAACGCTGCACTGGCCACCTCCTTTCAGATGCTGCCGGGAAAATCTCTAAAGACCAATTACCAGCACCTGGCTGCCAATGTAAACATATGGAAGGGGCTTCTTAACAGTCTTTTCATTTCCCTTGCCAGCACAATAATTACGGTTTACGTAGGCGCGCTGACCGCCTACGGCTTTGCTAAATATAAATTTAAGTACAACAAGCAGTTATTCTGGCTGGTGCTGGCCACCATGATGCTTCCGGGCCAGCTGGGCATCATCGGGTATTTCCAGCTTATGAACAACATACATCTGCTGGACAATTACGCAGCCCTTCTTATCACCTGTTTTGCACCGCCAGCCATGGTATTTTGGAACAGGCAGTACATTGATTCCTATGTACCGGACGAGCTGATTGAGAGCGCACGCATAGACGGGTGCGGGGAGTTCCGTATCTTCAATGAAATCATTTTTCCAATTATCATGCCGGGGGTGGCAACCCAGGCCATTTTCACCTTTGTGGAATCCTGGAATGCCTTTGTGAAGCCGTCCATCCTTTTGTTCTCACAGGACAAATTCACGCTGCCCATTCTGGTGCAGCAGATGCAGGGCGTATATAAGAATGATTATGGAACCGTATACATAGGAGTTGCACTGTCGGTTATTCCTATTCTTATCATGTTCGTCCTCTGTTCCAGGCGAATACTGGAAGGAGCTACTGCCGGGGCAGTGAAGGGGTAGAGCGTGTCTGAGAAGGCTGTGAGGGAAGGTATGAGGGGTTTGAGATATTCAGCAATATGGATTTTGGTTTTGGCCGCTGTCTTTGGAATAGGGGCGTGCAGCAGGTCGGAAAAGGACTGGGATGTCCGGGCGGAGATTCCGCCGGGAGTTCCGGCTGCTGCAGAGGGCGTGCCGGGGGACAGACCAGTTATACGGCTGTGGCATATCTATGGAAGCGATGACGACCAGGCAGCGCGTATCATGGAGCAGCTGACCAGGGAGGCAGAGGAAAAATTCAATGTTGTTATACAGGTGGATACAGCTGAAAATGAAGGGTATAAGACGAAGATTAAGGCAGCGGCTGCTGCCAATGAGCTTCCGGATATCTTTTATACCTGGAGCCATGAGTTTCTGAAACCCATGGT
Source organism: Clostridium sp. 1001283B150225_161107_B6 (assembly GCF_015556325.1). Classification (NCBI taxonomy): domain Bacteria; kingdom Bacillati; phylum Bacillota; class Clostridia; order Eubacteriales; family Clostridiaceae; genus Clostridium; species Clostridium sp. 1001283B150225_161107_B6. The sequence goes on from NZ_JADNMD010000018.1 coordinate 16,349, forward strand.
GGACGCGGGCAAGGTGCTGGAGGTAAGCCGGTATTACAGCGATGATTTCCAGAGTCATCTGAACGATGCCATGATGAAGGGAATTCAGTTTGACGGCGGGACATATGCGCTGCCGCTGGACAGTTCCGTGGCCATGATGTATTACAACATGGAGATGATGGATTGTTTTGGTTTGGAAATACCTGTGACCTGGGGCGAATTTGTCCAGGTATGCCAGACATTTGTGGATAACGGCATAACGCCTATGCCCGTGGGGGGCAATGAGCCATGGACCATTGCCATGTACTATGACCTTCTGGCACTGAGGGAAGTGGGTCCTGAAAAGGTTGCGGATGCAGCTGCAAAGCGGACGGATTACAGCGACCCGGGATTTCTGGAGGCTGCCAGAAAACTGCGGCAACTGGTGGATATGGGGGCATTTACAGCTGATTCCGCCACTGCGCTCCGGGAGGAGGCGGAGGCCCTGTTCATGCAGGGACAGACCCCCATGTATCTCAACGGCAGCTGGACCTCATCCCGTGTCTACCGGGAGACATCCAGGGTGGCCGGCAAGGTGAAGGCCGCCCCCTTTCCTGAAACCGGGTCCGGGAAATCCACCATATATGATTTCACCGGAGGGCCGGACAGCGCTTTCGCAGTGAGCAGCCGGACAGAGGACCCGGAGCTCACCGTGGACCTGGCGGAGTATCTGGCCATGGGACTGGCTGTGGAGCTTTACAAATGCAAGTCAAACGACCTTCCCTATATCAATGTGGACACCGGGGACGCCGGACTGAACCCGCTTATGCAGGAGATTCATGAGTATACGGACCACGCCCGCAGCTATACCATATGGTGGGATAATCTTCTGGAGGGAACCGATGCGGCCAGATACCTGGACAGCCTGGAGCTTCTCTTCAGGGGGGATATTACACCCGGGGAATTCATAGACAGGATGAACGGGTTAAAGGAAGAGTGAGCAGATGACAGGAGGGAAACAGGATGGAAGTAAGATATGTAACGGACCGGTATGACACTCTTTGTGCTAAATACAGACAGGATTATAAAGACAATCCGGCGTATCTGTACTGCGGGGTGGCGGACATGGACCTGGCGCCGCCAAAGCAGATTCTGGATGCCATGAAAAGAAGACTGGACCATGGCGTCTTTGGCTATACCGAACTGCCGGACGAATATGAGAAGCTGATTGCAGGCTGGATGAAAGAGCAGTACCATTGTGAGGCAGAGCCGGAGTGGGTGCTGTTTTCCCCCAGAATCAACATGGCCCTTAACATGGCGGTAGATACCTTTACGGAGCCAGGGGATTCCATTATTGTGAACACGCCGGCCTATCCCGCCCTGACAGGGGCGGTGGAAAAATGGGGCCGGATTTTAAAGGAAAGTCCTCTGATTTTCGAAGGCGGGCGGTTTACCATTGATTTTGACGGTCTGGAGCGTCTGGCGGACCAGGGAACCAGGGCATACATCCTCTGCAATCCCCATAACCCCACGGGCAGAGTGTGGGAGGAAGAGGAGCTGTCAGGCATTATTTCCTTTTGCAGACGCCATGACCTGCTTCTGCTGTCAGACGATATACACGGGGATTTTGCGTGGCCGGGCCATGTGTATACGCCCCTCTTGAAGATGTATGACAATCCGGAACAGGAAAAGGCCATTGTGTTCAATTCCCTGACAAAAACCTTCAATGTCCCGGGACTGATTTTTTCCAACATCATTTTGCCGAATCCGGAAATGCGCCGCGCCATGGCAAAAACCATAGACCGGTGGGGGCTTCACAACCCCAATGTGTTTGCGGCCGACATCCTTAAACCGGCTTACAGGGAATGCGGGGAGTGGATGAGCGGGATGCGGGCGCAGATTTATGAAAACATTAAGACGGCCCAGTCATTCATCAGCCGGGAACTGCCCTGGCTGGACGCCTATGTGCCTGACGGCACCTATCTCATGTGGATTGGATACGGACGCACCGGCTTATCCGAGGAGGATATGCAGGGTCTGCTGGAAGAAAAGGGCCGCTTGATACCGCTGATGGGCACTCATTTTAAGGAGGCCGGCAGAGGGTATTTCAGACTGAACATGGGGACCTGCGGGGAACAGGTAAACAATATACTTGAGAGACTGAGACTGTGCTGGACGTAGGGCTGGGTGAAACCGGTTTTAGCGTCCGGCATTAGCCGGTTATGGGGACGTATATGAAAGGATTATGTGAGAACATAAAAGGGGCCAGTGACTGGTTGTTCCATGAGCATATTTCACGAAGAATCATGGCTGTATTCGTGTTTTTTTTCCTAATCAGTTTTTTTCTGACCTATTCCCTGTATTCATGGGCAGCCGGCAAACAGGAGGATTCCATGATGGAGCAGTCCTCGGTGCAGATGGTGACCGCGGTCAGGAACAATCTGGACGAGATGGTCCTCAATGTGAATGATGATTTTAACATGCTGTTAAAGGGAGGCACCCTGGATGTGGTAAATCATCTTCCAAGACCTGAGGACAGAAAGACATATGACAATATGCTGTTTACCGCCCTTGACAGCAACCACTATCTGGAGTCCATTTATCTTCTGGATTTTTCGGCCCACCTGTATGGCGTTGATAAGCATGACATGAAGAGGCTCAGCGTGGATTCCACATTAAAGTGTCCGTGGTACAAACGGGCCCTGGAAGCAGGGGGAAGCTATATACTGGAGTATGAGGCGGGCGGCATTTTCTATAAAAGATATAATTCCAGATTTGTATCCGTCATCCGGGCCATAAACAGCCTGGAGACCCAGAAGCCCCAGGGATTCATCATCATGAATATTCCCACGGACGCCATAGCGGACATCTGCGGCGCGGCAGCTTATGGCAGCCAGGCTATGATAGGACTGATGGACCAGGATGGAAACCTGATTGCAGGCACGTCCGGTTTCGAATACCATGATTCCCTCAAGCAGCTGGCCGGAACCTGCAATAGGGAGAACCTTCTGGTGAGCCGGAAGGGGGATGGGGAGTATACCACCGCCCTTTACCTGCCGGATTATGGATGGCGCCTGATTGCCAGGATACCTTATCAGGTAAACCGGAGCGCCTTTGGGGACCTGTTTCTGATTGCCACCCTTATTTTCCTGGTGAATGTGGTGCTGATGCTTTTTGGGTCCCTTTATATATCCAAGTCCGTATCCAATCCTATCTATGCGCTGATTGGCGTGATGAACACGGTGAAGGACCGGAATTTCAAGAAGATACCCGTAAAATATCCAAAAAGCGAGATTGGGATTTTACAGACAAATTATAACAACATGGTGGATGAGATATCCTCCCTGCTCTCCAGGCTGGTGGAGGAGCAGAAAATCAAGGAAAAGGCAGAGCTCCATGCATTGTTTGAACAGGTAAAGCCCCATTTCCTTTATAATACACTGGATGCCATCGGTTATATGGCCCTGACTGAGGAGCCATCCCAGACCTATGAGGCCATAGAAACCCTGGGCAGCTTTTACCGGCAGAGCCTGAGCCAGGGAGAGCAGATGATTTCTGTTGAAAAGGAGACCGCTATTGTAAGTGATTATGTAACGCTTTTGAGGCTCAGGTACGGGGATTTGTTTGACGTGGAATACCAGGTGGATGAAAGCTGCCTCAGGGTACTGGTGCCCCACCTGATTCTCCAGCCCCTGGTGGAAAATGCCGTGTATCACGGAATCAAACCAATGGGCGGAAACGGGCGTATCCGTATCCGGATTGGGCCGGAGGAGGGGAGCCGGATGAAAATACAGGTTCAGGACAACGGAGTGGGCATAGATGGGCTTACCTTGTCAAAACTTCAGGACTATCATAAAATATGGAATATTGACATTGACGTGTCGGGAACCGGGATTGGCCTGATTGGCACCATACAGAGAATCGTACTGATATACGGTGAGCAGGCATCCTACCAGATTAGAAGCGTGCCGGAGGGCGGGACGGAAGTCACATTCCTTCTGCCGGTGACTTACGGGGGAGAAGAGGACCATGGAGACAGAATATGACCAGCTTTTAAAAGTAATGTTTGTGGATGACGAGGAGAAGACCAGGAAACTTCTCAGGGTGTTTGTGGACTGGCAGTCCATCGGATACCAGCCCGTGGGGGACGCGGCCAGCGCCAACCAGGCCATGGAGCTCATAGGGGAGGAACATCCCGATGTGGTTATCACCGACATTGAGATGCCTTATATCAATGGTCTGGAGTTTGCGCAGATGCTGTCCGAGGAATATCCCCAGATAGTGGTCATTGTGCTGACTGCCCATGACCTGTTCCAGTATGCGCAGAAGTCCGTGGAGCTTGGGATTAAGAGCTTCCTGCTAAAGCCCATACGGAGGGCGGAGCTGATTGAGGTCATGAAGGACGTACGGGCGGATATCATGGAGGAGCGCAGGGCTGTCTTTGAGTTTGAAGGGCTTAAGAGGAGGATTGCGGAGTCCAGGATGCTGATTGTCCAGAATTTCCTGAACAATCTGCTTCTAAACAAGGCGGACCAGGAAAATCTGTGGGAAACTATCCGGTACTATGACATCCCTCTGAGCCGGGAGGCAGGATACTACAATGTGATGGTACTGATGCCGGAGAAGCACAATGACCCGGAGGAGGACGAGCTGAGAAGGCAGCAGTGCATGGAAATCCTGTCCGCAGCAGTAAGCCGCCTAACGGATGTGGTGCTGCTAAAGGACATACACCAGAACCTGATTCTCCTGAGCCAGAATAAAAAAATCAGCCTTATGTCCTACGGAGCCCATTTCACTGTCCTTATTAAGGAAAAACTGTCCATGGGAATCTATGCCGGCTGCGGGAATCCCGTGGATGCCCTGGAGGAAATACGATGCAGCTATAAGCAGGCCTACAAAAACGCTATGATTGCCAGCTACAGCCACAACCAGGCCTTTCTCTCATCAGGCAGTGAATCCGACATGGGAGGTCTGCAGGAGCTGATTCAGACCCTGACAGAGGAACTTCCCCTGTATCTGGGGATACCTGCCGGGGATAAGGTGCGGCAGTTGGTGGATACGGCCTATGGGACACTTAAGGGTTTGCCTGAGAGCAGTCTTTCAGACTATCTTGTCATATCCTATTCCATTGTCAACGTGACCCTGTCCACTCTTAGCGACAATGGAATCCCTTATATAGAGATATACAGTACGGACCACCTTCCCTATGAGAAGATACTCCGACTGACCGGGGCAGGGGAGATTGAAACGTATATAAGGCAGTTTACGGACTTTACGGTCTGCCAGATAGAAGAATACATGAATAAGAAGAACACCATGCTGGTCCACCGGATTGTCCAGTACATGAACGAGCATATGGATGATTCCACCTTATCACTGGCCAAGATTTCCAAGATTAACTATATTAATAACTCCTATCTCAGCAGGACGTTTAAGTCTGTCATGGGAATTAATTTCATGGATTATCTGGTGTCCATCCGCATAGAGGCTGCCAAAAAGCTTCTGGAGGGCACGGACCAGAGGATATACGAGGTGGCCCGCAGTGTGGGCATTGAGGACCCCAACTATTTTTCCAAGTTTTTTAAAAAGCATACCCAGGAAACGCCGGCCCAGTACCGGGAGCGCTGTCAGGAAGCCTTGTAGGCTTCCTTTTTGTATTTATGAAGAAACAAGGAACGTTTTATTGTGCATAATATCCAAATCAACTGCTGAAAACTTGTATAATATGGCACCCTGATTTAAAAATAATGAAAGAACTTTCTGAACAATCCAAGTCTATTGAAAATAAAATCAAACCTGCTATACTAAGGCTACAAGAGATAAGCGGCCGGAACTAACAGAGCCGCTCAGTACTGATAATAAGCTAAGTGCTCATAACAAGGAGGAACGCATATGAACGAAAAAGTAGAGAGCCTGAAGGGGAAACTGATTGTATCCTGCCAGGCCCTGCCCCATGAGCCGCTTCATTCGTCCTTTATCATGGGCCGGATGGCCCTGGCAGCAAAGGAGGGCGGAGCATTCGGCATCCGTGCCAACACCAAGGAGGACATCGCTGAAATCCGGACCCAGGTTGACCTGCCTGTCATCGGCATCGTAAAACGGGACTACGAGGACAGCAAGGTATATATCACGCCTACCATGAAGGAAATCAACGAGCTGATGGAAGTCAAACCGGAAATCATTGCCCTGGACGCCACGGCGGACCTGCGGCCGGGCGGCAGGTCCCTGGATGAATTTTACAGTGAAATCCGGAAAACCTATCCGGACCAGCTGCTGATGGCGGACTGTTCCACGGTGGAGGAAGCCCTTCATGCCGACCAGCTGGGATTTGATTTTATCGGAACCACACTGGTGGGATATACGGACCAGAGCAGAAACCTGAAAATAGAATCCAATGATTTTGAAATTATCCGTGAGATTGTGGCAAAGGTAAAACACCGCGTCATTGCGGAGGGGAACATCAATACGCCGGAAAAGGCAAAGAGGGTCATTGAGCTGGGGGCCTTCAGCGTGGTGGTAGGTTCCATCATCACCAGGCCGCAGCTGATTACAAAGTCCTTTGCACAGGCGCTGGATTAGTACAAACATGTTAACCATTTTATATAAAGGGGACCGAACGGGTCATTGAAAGGAGAAGTAAGATTATGGCAAACTTAGAAAAGTACAAAGGTGTTATTCCTGCATTCTACGCATGCTACGACGAGGAGGGGAATGTAAGCCCGGAGAGGGTAAGGGCACTGACCGAGTACCACATCAGAAAAGGCGTAAAGGGTGTTTATGTCAATGGTTCTTCAGGAGAGTGCATCTACCAGAGTCTGGAAGACCGCAAGATTACGCTGGAGAATGTGATGGCAGCCGCCAAGGGCAGGCTGACCGTGATTGCTCATGTGGGCTGCAATAATACAAAGGACAGCGTGGAGCTGGCAAAGCATGCTGAAAGCCTTGGCGTTGATGCCATTGCATCCATCCCGCCCATTTACTTCCACCTGCCGGAGTATGCCATTGCCGCTTACTGGAATGCCATGAGCGAGGCAGCTCCCAACACGGATTTTATTATCTACAACATACCGCAGCTGGCAGGCGTGGCCCTGACACAGAGCCTGTTTGCCGAGATGAGGAAGAACCCAAGGGTCATCGGCGTCAAGAATTCTTCCATGCCTGTGCAGGATATCCAGATGTTCAAGCTGGCAGGCGGGGATGACTACATTATTTTCAACGGTCCGGACGAGCAGTTCATCAGCGGCCGTGTCATCGGCGCAGAGGCCGGAATCGGCGGAACCTACGGCGCCATGCCTGAGCTGTTCCTTAAGATGGATGAGCTGGTAAAGGCAGGAGAGATGGAAGAGGCCATGAAGGTGCAGTACGCTGCCAACGACATCATCTATAAGATGTGTTCCGGACACGGCAACATGTACGGCATGATTAAAGAGATGCTGCGCATCAATGAGTCCCTGGACCTGGGCGGAGTCAGGGAGCCGCTTCCGCAGCTCATTGAGTCTGACCTTGCCATTGCCAAGGAGGCAGCCCGCATGGTGAAGGAAGCAGTTGCAGCATACTGCTAAGACCGGGCATGCTCCTGGGGCAGACGCCGGACCCACGGTTCACAGCTGCTGGCCCAGTGGGGCGCCGGAGATAAAAGTAAATGGTCCGCGGTCCTTTCTGGAGGGAGAAAGGACCGGCGCCGGACCGGAAACCATTGGGATAAGGAGGATATTTCCCGGGGTTTTCCGTATAGTAAAGAAGGGAGATTAATTTATGCAGGGTTTTACTACAATTGATTTGATTATCCTGGTTGTTTATCTTGCGGCTGTATTATTTGCCGGACTCTTCTTCTCCAAAAAGGAGATGAAGGGGAAAGAGTTCTTTAAGGGAGACGGCACCATTCCGTGGTGGGTTACCTCCGTTTCCATATTCGCAACATTGTTAAGTCCCATTTCCTTCCTGTCCCTGGCAGGAAATTCCTATGCAGGAACATGGATTATGTGGTTCGCACAGCTGGGCATGATTGTGGCCATCCCCATTACCATTAAATTCTTCCTGCCAATCTACAGCAAGCTGGACATTGACACTGCCTACCATTATCTTGAAATCCGTTTCGGAAGCAAGGGCCTGCGTGTCCTGGGCGCTGTCATGTTCATCGTATACCAGGTGGGCCGTATGTCCATCATCATGTATCTTCCGTCCATGGTACTTTCCAAGCTTACCGGCATCAATGTAAATATTCTGATTATTGCCATGGGTGTGATTGCCATTATTTACTCCTACACAGGCGGACTTAAATCCGTTCTCTGGACCGACTTCATCCAGGGCAGCGTTCTTCTGGTAGGCGTTACCTTTGCCCTGTTCTATCTGGCCAATGGAATTAACGGCGGATTCGGAGCCATTTTCCAGTCCATGGCCGGAGGCAAGTTCCTGGCAGCCGACCAGCCTATTTTCAATGCGAATATACTGAAGGACAGTGTATTCCTGCTGATTGTGGGAGCGGGTCTTAACACCTGTTCCTCCTATGTATCCAGCCAGGACATTGTACAGCGTTTTACCACCACCACAGACATGAAGAAACTGAACAAGATGATGCTGACCAACGGCGCGCTGTCCATTTTCATTGCAACCGTATTTTACCTCATCGGCACAGGCCTGTATGTGTTCTACAGCCAGAACGCGCTTCCGCCTGCAGCACAGCAGGACCAGATTTTCGCTTCCTATATTGCATATGAGCTTCCGGTAGGCATCACAGGACTGCTTTTGGCAGCCATCTATGCAGCATCCCAGTCCACTCTGTCCACAGGACTTAACTCCGTGGCAACCAGCTGGACCCTGGATATCCAGGAGCGTCTTTCCAAGAAGGAAATGAGCTTTGCCCTTCAGACAAAGATTGCACAGTACGTATCCCTGGGAGTGGGCATTGTGGCTATCCTGGTGTCCATGGTACTGGCTAACGGTGAAATCAAGTCAGCATATGAGTGGTTCAACGGTTTCATGGGACTGGTACTGGGTGTGCTGGGCGGTACATTTGCCCTGGGCACATTCACAAAGGTGGCCAATGCAAAGGGCGCTTACGTGGCATTCTTTGTGGCAGCCGTCACCATGGTCTGCATCAAGTACATGGCTCCTGCAGGTTCCGTATCCATCTGGTCCTATTCCATCATCTCCATCGCCATCTCCCTGGTAGTGGGAATTCCGGTGAGCATGATTACAAGAAAGATGGACGGGGATACATCCAAACCAGTAAAAGACGCAACGATTTACCACAATTAATGATTCAGTAACAGGAGGTAATCATGATATTTGGAAACATCACCCAGGAAAAGACCTATGCCTTTCTTCCTGAAAATTTAAAGGAATGCTTTGCCTATGCTAAGGAGCATGATTTGGCGTCCTATGAAAAGGGCAGCCATCCCATTGACGGCGGACGGCTGTTTGTCAATGTGGTGGAATATGAGACGACCCGGCCGGAGAACCGTTTCTGGGAAGCCCACAGGAATTACCTGGATGTGCATTTAATGCTTGACGGGCAGGAGCAGATTGATTTAAACTTTATAGAGAACATGGAGCAGAAAAGATTTGTGGAGAAGGATGACTTTCTTCCCATGGACGGTGAGCCCAACAGCCATGTGGTGCTGCGGGCAGGGGATTTCCTGATTTGCTACCCGGAGGACGGGCACCGCACAGCCGTGGCTGTAAATGAATCTGAAAAAATCAAGAAGGCCATATTTAAGGTGCGGATTGACAATTAAAAACATATAGAACCGGAGACAGAGGCAAACCAAAGACCCTGAGCGCAGCGGACCATCCAACTGTGCCCCGGGGCAGGTTTGCCTTTTGCGGCAGGATAGTGACAGGACAAAAAGAAGGTTAAAAGGAGCGGTGCCGGAATGAAACAGTATATTTGCATTGATATCGGAGGAACGGAAATCAAGCACGGAGTGCTGGATGAAAATGAAACATTTCTTGCAAAGGATAAGACGCCAACCGAGGCATGGAAGGGCGGACCGGCCCTTTTGGAGAAGGTCCTGGGGATTGCGGCGGATTACCTGAAGTATTGGAAGGCAGAGGGAATCTGTGTGTCCACTGCCGGTATGGTGGATGTGGAGAAGGGAGAGATATTCTATGCAGCTCCCCTGATTCCCGGATATGCGGGAACGAAAATCAAGGCCGGTATGGAGGCGGAATTCGGTATTCCCTGCGAGGTGGAAAATGATGTGAACTGCGCAGGTCTGGCCGAGGCTGTGTCCGGGGCAGCGGCAGGGGCCCGGTCAGCCCTGTGTCTAACGGTTGGAACCGGAATCGGCGGCTGCATTATCCTCGGCGGCAGGGTATACCACGGGTGGAGCAACAGCGCCTGCGAGGTGGGCTACATGCACATGGACGGAAGCGATTTCCAGACACTGGGAGCTGCCAGCATACTGGTAAAGCGGGTGGCTGCCGCCAAGGGAGAGCCTGAGTCACAGTGGAACGGCTACCGCATCTTCCAGCTGGCCGGGGAAGGGGACACGGTATGCGGGGAAGCCATTGACCAGATGTGCGATGTGCTGGGCAGAGGCATTTCCAATATATGCTATGTGCTGAACCCCCAGATTGTGGTGCTGGGAGGAGGAATCATGGCCCAGGAGGAATATCTGCGGCCCAGACTGGAAAAGGCCCTTGCACGGTATCTGGTTGCCAGCATATATGAGAAGACGGAGCTGGCCTTTGCAAAGCACCAGAACGACGCAGGGATGCGGGGGGCCTACTATCATTTCCTGGAGAGACAGGGAAAGAACCGGAGCTGACCTGCATTTATTTCAGACAGGCTTTCGGCTGAGCCAGGAGGAGGTATTATGGAATATCTGAAATCAGTGATACCGGTTATAGAATCCAATTATGTGAATTTTACTACGGTGGAGCGCAGCATTGCGGATTTTTTCATCTATAACAGGGAGCAGATGGATTTCTCGGCCAAGTCAGTGGCCGGCCGTCTGTTTGTGTCGGAGGCGTCCCTGTCACGGTTTGCCAAGAAGTGCGGATTCAGAGGCTACAGGGAATTCATCTACCAGTACGAGGAAAACTTTGTGGTCAGGCAGGATTCCATGACAGGCAACACCAGGACTGTGCTCAATGCTTACCAGGAGCTTCTCAATAAGACCTATAACCTGGTAAATGAAAAGCAGATAGAACGGGTGTGCCGGTACATGGCCAAGGCCGGCCGCGTGTTTGTCTGCGGAACAGGAAGCTCAGGCCTGGCTGCCAGGGAGATGGAGCTGCGCTTTATGCGGATTGGCCTGGACATCACCTCCATGGACCACAGCGATATGATGCGCATGAGGGGCGTGTTCCAGGACGAAAACTGCCTTGTATTCGGCGTCAGCATCAGCGGCGAGAAGGAGGAGGTATTATACCTTCTGGAGGAGGCCCACAAGCGGGGGGCCAGGACCGTGCTGCTCACAGCCAGGAACAAGCCTGATTTTGATGCTTTCTGCGACGAGGTGGTGCTTCTTCCCTCCCTGCTCCACCTGAATCATGGCAATGTGATTTCTCCCCAGTTCCCTATTCTCCTTATGACGGATATCCTCTATTCCTACTATCTGTCCCAGGACCAGTATAAGAAGGAGGTGCTTCATGACAGCACGCTGAGGGCTTTGGAGAAGGGGAGGAGGGAGATGGGGCTGTGAATGAAGGGGCTGTGAATGGCTGGGGGGTCGCGTTCGTGAGAGCCGGGAATGCAGGGCGGGAGGTGACCGTTTCCGCAGTGGGAGAGACTAAGGCGCAAGGGGCGGGAAAACCCGGGGACCGCAAAAATTACGCCGAACTCCTGATGAGTTCGGCTCCATGTTTGCTTTGCTCCGGGCGTGGAGCGCCCTGCGCAACCCCGGCTTTTCCCGCCCCTTGCGCCTAAGTCTCTCCGAACTGCTCCAAAGCCACCTCCCGCCCTGCATTCCCGGCTCTCACCCACTGCATATCCCGGACATACACTGGATATTTACATCCGGGGAAGGGAAATAATAGCTCTGGCTTATGTTAACGATAATCAGATAATGGAGTCCTCCGTAACTAACGGTATGCCATCTGTCCTGGCATGCTGTTTTTTTTGGTTTTTGTCGGTGATATTATGGAGGGATTTTATAGGGCGTTTTTTATGTTCACTTACTTTGTTGGACGAGCTGATATATTAGTTTGAATTATTTGGTAGGGTGATGTGTTAAGAGAATGCTAAAAAGGTGTAAAAAACATGTGTAAAAACTGATATTTTTGTGTAGAATGTATAAAAATTAAAGAAAAAACAGTGGAAAATGACTCTATACAAACTAATATATCAGTACTAATATATTAGTATCAAAAACAAGGGAGAGATAATGAATTTGAGGTGCGGATGTAACCGGAGGGCTGGGTGGCACGGACGTTATGCAGTCAGGGGAGTGTCCGAAGCTTCATTGCAGTTATCCCCGCGCTCCGGTACAGAAAAAGCAGAGGCATAAGGGAGTTTCTGCAGGGGAGCGTTTAACTATTTTCATCAAAGGAGGGTTCGTATGAACATCAATGTAATTATCGGTATTATCATGATTCTGTCCTTCTTAGGCATGGTCTGGTACTGTGTGAAGGGGTTCAACCTGATGGTGGGATTTGCGGTCATGGCAACGTTCTGGACTGCCCTGGCAGTCATCGGTAATGTATTTTCACCCACATCGGCCATGGAAGGCAAAACATTCATCCAGGTGCTGGAGTATGTATATGCGGAAGGTCCTGCCGGATATGCAAAGTCCATTCTGGTTAATGTATTCTTTGGCGCGTTCTTCGGAAGGGTACTGGTGGACACCGGCATAGCGGCTACCCTGATTCGCAAGGTGGTTGAGCTGGGAGGCGATAAGCCTAGAATCACCATGGCGCTTCTGTGTATCGTTACAGCCATTATCTTTATGTCCATGACCGGTATCGGACCTGTTATTTCCATCGCGGTCATTGTACTGCCCATCCTGCTTTCACTGGGCATCCCTGCTCCTGTGGCCATGTTCAGCTTTATGGGCTCCATTATGGCAGGCATCTTTGGAAATATCGTCAATTTCCAGCAGTATCAGACCATATATGCGGGCTTTAATGCGGCAGCGGCGGATTACACTTACAATGATTATTTTAAGATTGGCGTTACCTGCATGGTGGTTGCCATTGTGGTAGTGCTGGTGGTGGCTAACCTTTCCATGAACAAAAAGGCAGCCCATGCCTGGGCGGCAACTGCTTCCTCAGCAGGCGACAATGCTCCGGCCATTTCCTGGATTTCCGTTATCCTTCCTGTACTGGGCGTGGTGCTTTTCAAGATTCCTATTATTTTGGGATTCTGCCTCTCCGGTATCTATGCACTGATTACAACAGGGAAGATGAAGGGCAGCTATTCTGAAATCTGCCGTCTCTTTGCAAAGCTGTTTACCGATGGTTCCATTGATGTGGCTCCCATGGTGGGCTTCCTGCTTACCCTGGCCATGTTCAATAACGCGGCAACCTATGCAGCGCCTTACTTTACCGCAATCCTGGGCGGATTTGTACCTACCACAGCCATTACCCTGGCCATTGTGTTTGCTGTGCTGACACCTCTTGGCTTCTTCCGCGGCCCCATGAACCTGGTTGGATGCGGAACCGCAATTCTGGCAGTTGTAGTGGCAACCCTTCCCAATGCACCGGTGGCTTTCCTGTACCCGCTGTTTGCAGTGACTACCATTGCTCCCCAGCATCTGGATATCACCCAGTCCTGGGTTGCATGGGGATTTGGATATACCAAGGTTTCCACCAAGGACTACATGAAGATGTCCATTCCTACCGGGTGGATTGTAGGCATTATCTGCTGTGCGGCAGTATTCGTATTGTACGGCGGCCTGATGTAGATGTAAGCGGGAGCCGGCAGATTTTATGCCGGCTCCCCTTAAATAACGGTTTAATGATTTGAGATAAGGAGGTTTTAGGATGGGTAAATCAGTTAGAATGGGTATAGACGTGGGCGGTACCCACACAAAGGCAGTGGCAATTGACAATGCCACCCATGAGATTATCGGAAAATCTTCCGTCAAGACCACCCACGACGACCCCAGAGGCGTGGCTGCAGGCGTGGTCAGGTCCTTTGAGAACTGCCTGAATGAAAATGGAATCAGCCCGGACGATGTGGTATTCGTGGCCCACTCCACCACCCAGGCAACCAATGCCCTCATTGAGGGCGATGTGGCAACGGTGGGTGTTATCGGTATGGCAAAGGGAGGCCTGGAAGGTTTCCTGGCAAAGAAACAGACAAAGCTGGATGATATCGACCTGGGAAACCAGAAGAAAATTAAAATTGTAAATGACTTCATCAACGTGAAAAAAATGAACAAGGCCGTTGTTGAAGATACCATAAATAACATGCAGCAGGCAGGGGCCCAGGTCTTGGTGTCCTCCATGGCCTTCGGCGTGGACGACGGAGGCCCTGAGGCAGAGGTGTATGAGGCTGCCAGCGCAAAGGGAATCCCCACCACCATGGCCAGCGACATCACCAAGCTCTACGGCCTTACTAGAAGGACCAGGACCGCTGCCATCAATGCATCCATTCTTCCGAAGATGCTGGATACAGCCAATTCCACGGAAGGCTCTGTCCGGGAAGCAGGCGTCCATGTGCCCCTGATGATTATGAGAGGCGACGGCGGAGTCATGGAGATTACGGAAATGAAGAAGCGGCCCGTGCTCACCATGCTGTCAGGCCCGGCTGCCTCTGTCATGGGCTCCCTTATGTATCTGAGGGCTTCCAACGGAGTGTACTTTGAGGTGGGCGGAACCACCACCAACATCGGCGTCATCAAGAACGGGCGTCCGGCCATTGACTATTCCATTGTAGGCGGTCACGCCACCTATATCTCATCCCTGGATGTGCGGGTTCTGGGCGTGGCAGGCGGTTCCATGGTCAGGGCCAATAAGCAGGGCGTGGTGGACGTGGGACCGCGTTCCGCCCACATTGCGGGACTGGACTATGCCGTGTTCACGGATACGGATAAAATCAGGGGGCCAAAGGTGGAATTCTTCTCACCCAAGCAGGGGGACCCGGACGACTATGTGAGAATCCGGATGGAGGACGGTTCCGCTGTGACCATTACCAACTCCTGCGCCGCCAATGTACTGGGACTGGTAAAACCGGAGCATTTCTCCTACGGCAACGTGGAATCAGCCAGAAAGGCCATGAAGGCGCTGGCGGACTACTGCGGCACCTCCGTGGAGGAAATTGCAAAGCAAATCATGGAGAAGGCCTATGCCAAGATTGAACCTGTGATTCTGGAACTGGCTGAGAAATATAAGCTGGAAAAGGACCAGATATCCCTGGTGGGCGTCGGCGGCGGAGCAGCTTCCCTGATTGTATATTTCAGCAACAAGATGGGCGTAAAGTATTCCATACCGGAGAACGCAGAGGTCATTTCATCCATCGGCGTGGCCCTGTCCATGGTCCGGGACGTGGTGGAGCGTATTATGCCGTCCCCATCCAAGGACGATATACGGGCCATTAAGAATGAGGCCCTTAACAAAGCCATTGAGTCAGGCGCAACAGCAGAATCCGTTGAGATTCACATAGAAATAGACCCTCAGACATCCAAGGTGACAGCCATTGCCACCGGCTCCACAGAAGTAAAGACAGCGGACCTGTTAAAGGAATGCGATGAGTCCGAGGCAAGGCACCTGGCAGCAGAGGATATGAGGCTGGCGGATGGGGATACGGAGCTTCTGGCAACATCGCCCTACTTCTATGTGTACGGTGAAAAAACAGAGCCGGGAACCCCAGGGGCTGTCCGCATTGTGGATAAGAAGGGATTCATAAAGGTACAGAGAGGAAGGGCCATGTGCTTAAAGACCACGGCCGCAGCCTATCTGGACGCACTGAAGCAGCTCTGGGACGATATGGCAGTATACCAGACAGAACTGATTGCCAGACCGGATTACTACCTGTGCATGGGCGCCAGGGTTATGGACTTTACGGCCCAGGACTTTGAACAGCTGGAGCTGCTGACGGACCTGGAGGTATCCTCCCTGGAACCGGATGAGGAAATCCTGGTGGTGGCTGCCAACATTAAGCAGAATTAAGGCGCGGACCCGCTGAACAGACAATGGGCCCGGACGGGAGGTCGAATGTATGGAAACGATGAGCCTGCGGGAAATGATGAAGGGGCTGTCTGCGGTGGACGACATGACCTGGGGAATGTACGCATTCTCCAGGGATGTGCTCCGGGATAAGGTGGACTGCGCCCGGAAAAAGGAAATGATAGAAAAGGCTGTTTGCTGCGGCTGTGAGACAGCGGACAAAATCATGGACCAGATGGGAACTTCGAATCCCCGGGAGATTGCCGGAAGACTGGGACTTAGGGTGGAATACCTGGAAAAGGGGCAGATAGCGGACAGGGTGCTATTTGCCCTTTTCACCCCTCCTGACCTGATACAGATTATGAGGGAACCGCTGGATAAGGCAGTGGAGGGCGGTTCCCTGGACGGGTTTTCCACCCGCGGGCAGCTGGAGGACCTGATTCTGGGCCATGAGATTTTCCACTATCTGGAAGAGGAGGATGAGGCCATTTATACCAGGACCGAGAAGATACGGCTGTGGAAAATCCTTGGATTTGAGAACCGTTCCACCATCAGAGCCCTGTCGGAAATAGCCGGAATGTATTTTTCTAAAAAATTAAATGGTTTTCCCTATTCCCCATTTGCCTTAGATATCCTTTTGTACTATAATTATAATTCAGAGACAGCCCTGAACATGTACAGGGAGGTAGCAGAAATTTGACAGGAGGAGTTCTATGGGCAGCACAGACAGCAGGAATCCGGAAGACAACATATATGACGTACTGCGCACTGACATTCTGAACCTGAAGCTGCGTCCCGGGATGATATTCAGCATTAAGGACATCAGCGAGTCATATCAGGTGGGAAGGACACCGGTGAGGGACGCCCTCATAAGCCTTTCCAAGGAAGGACTTATCACCTTTCTCCCCCAGCGGGGAACTATGATATCCAAGATTAACTATGACAAGGTACTCAACGAACGCTTTCTCAGGACATGCGTGGAGGAGAAGGTGATACTGGAGTTTATGGCAGTGTGTAACTTAAAGGCCATCACTGAGCTGGAGATGTCCCTGGACCGTCAGGAGCGGATTGTGGAGGAGGAGGACATACGGGCGTTTCTGGCGGAGGATATGTACTTTCATTCCATTTTTTATGTGGGGGTCAACAAGGGATACTGCAATGATATCATATCCGCCAACTCAGGCCATTACATGCGGATCCGCCTGCTGGCCATGGCGGACCAGGGTATTGACAGGGAGGCCCTTAAACAGCATAAGGAGATAACGGACGCCATCCTGGCCAAGGACTGGGAACGGCTTCACGCCATACTGAATTTCCATCTGAACCGCCTTGTGAACCAGGAGCGGTCCCTGCTGTCCAAGTATCCGGACCTCTTTGAACGGGAAAATACAGAGGTGAGGAGAGAGCCTGATAAACTGGGCGTGGATTTCCTGGTGGAGACAAAACTTAAATATCATGCGTGATAAAAGGGGCCTCCCGGCCTGCGGTTCATACCAGCAGGCGGGAGGCCCCTTTCAATGCTTTTATGTATTTTACCAGATTCCCAGCGCACTCTGAAGCCCCAGGCTCACTGCAGTGATTCCCACCCAGCAGCAGGCTCCCATGAGGATGGGTTTGCCGCCGGTGCGGATGAGCTTCACCAGGTCCGTGTTCAGCCCGATGGCTGCCATGGCCAGGATGATGAAGAACTTGCTCAGCTCCTTGACAGGGGAAAAGACCGAGGCGGGAACCCCTGCGCCCATGGCCAGGGTGGTGATGACGGAGGCGCCGATAAAGTAGAGGATGAAAAACGGGAAGATATCCTTAAAGCTTACGGACTGGCCGAGGGCCTGGTCTGTCTTTTCCTCCTTCCTGGTCCGGATGAATGCCAGGCACAGGGTGATGGGGATTATGGCCAGTGTTCTGGTCAGCTTTACCGTAACCGCCTTATCCAGGGTGGCCGCCCCAAGGTTCCACATGCTGTCCCAGGTAGCTGCGGCTGCAGTGACCGAGGATGTATCATTGATGGCTGTTCCGGCGAAGATGCCAAAGGCATTGCCGGATGCAGTGTCAAAGCCCAGGAACTTACCAAAGGTGGGGAACAGGATGGCCGCCAGTACATTGAAGAAGAAAATCACGGATATGGCCTGGGCCACCTCCTCGTCATCCGCATTGATTACAGGCGCCGTGGCCGCGATGGCAGAGCCGCCGCAGATGGAAGAGCCCACCCCCACCAGGGTGGAGATATTGGATGGTATGTGCATGAGCTTATGGAGCACAAAGGCTATTGCCAGGGATGTGGTGATGGTGCACACGATGATGGGCAGGGACTGCTTTCCCGTCTCCAGAACCACGTTCAGGTTCATGCCAAAGCCAAGAAGAATGACAGCCCACTGCAGTATTTTTTTGGAGGTAAACTTGATGCCGTCCTCCAGCCCGTCTTTCTGTTTCATGAATACGGCTATGACCATGCCTGCAATGATGGCAATGACAGCGCCTCCTATGATGGGGAACATTTTCCCTAAAAACCAGGAAGGGACAGCCAACAGCATGCAGAATGCCAGTCCTTTCCATTTCTTTTGTAATGATGCCATTTCTTTTTCCTCCTCATATTCCCTATAACTTAATCATGGATGTGTGCCGTATATGGAGCGCAGCACACGGTTTATATGGTAACTTATGGAAAGCATAAAGTAAAATTATATATATTTATATTTTAATAAGAATGTGTTATGATTAGGAGAAATGAATAAAGACAAAAAAGAGGGGCCGGCGGCAGAATCAATAGGGAAGGCTGCACTGCCGGCGGAAACAAAGGAGGGAATCAGGTGCTGGATTTCAGGGTTTATACGTTTCTGGCTGTGTGCGAGCACATGAATTATACAAGGGCCGCGGAGGCGCTGCACATTACGCAGCCGGCTGTGTCGCAGCATATACGGTATCTGGAAAATATGTATCAGGTCAAGCTGTTTCTGTCCGAGGGAAAGAAGATACACCTGTCACCGGCAGGAGAAAGGCTGCTCCACGCAGCCACCACCCTTAAGAACGACGAAGTCTTTCTGCGCAAACAGATGCTGGAGGGAGTGGGAAGAGGCCTGAGCCTTCGGTTCGGCACCACCAGGACCATTGGCGAGTCAGTGATATCAGCACCCCTGGCCCGCTATATCCACCGCCACCCGGACGACCGTATCAGTGTGGTCATCAATAACACGGACGAGCTTCTGCACAAGCTGGTTTCCGGTGAGATTCAGTTTGCCCTGGTTGAGGGGTATTATGATGATGTGGATTTTGATTCCATGGTTTTCAGGACAGAGCCGTTCATCCCTGTATGCGCTGCCGGACATGTGTTTAACAGGGAGCCGGTCCAGTTAAGGGACCTTTTGGAGGAGCATCTGCTCATAAGGGAGCCCGGGTCGGGAACCAGGGATATTCTGGAGAAGAATCTGGATATCAGGAACATCCGCCTGTCCGACTTTTCCCATATTACGGAAATCGGCAGCATGCATGTGATTCTCCAGCTGCTGGAAAAGGACGCGGGAATCACCTTCCTGTACCGGACAGCGGTGGAGGAAGGGCTGAAGGAAGGGGCGTTCAGGGAGCTGGACTTAAGAGACTTCCAGATGGAGCATGATTTTGCCTTTATATGGAATAAGGGAAGTATATATGGGGATACCTACAGGGAGATATGCAGGGAACTGCAGTAAGGGAACGAAAGGGACCAGCCCTTACCTCTGTACCAGCGGCAGCATGACGGATACCGTAAACACATCGTTGTTGTGGCTGATTTTCATGTCGCCGTTATATTTATGGATGACCGTGGAAACGTTGGAAAGCCCAATTCCGCAGTACTGCTCCCCAATCTTCATACTCTCGTACCGGTTGCCTTCCATGCGCAGCTGGCCGTTGTAGGAATTGGAGATGCTGATAATCAGGAAAGCCTTCCGGCAGCGGATTTCCGTGTGGATGAACCGTTGGGCTCCTTTGCCCATGCGGCTGCAGGCCTCCAGCGCATTGTCCAGGAGATTGCCCAGGATGATGCACAGGTCCACGTTTTCAACCGGAAGTTCAGGAGGCACCATGATATTGGCTGTCAGCGGAACGTTACAGGCCGCGGCCTGCTGTTCTGCGTTGTTTACCAGAATGTTTACCATACTGTTGCCGCCGGTGAGGGGCACCTTCATGCCGTTGGCAGACTCATAAATCTGTTCAATATACGTCAGGGCCTGGTCATACTGGCCTGCTTTTAAAAACACCACCAGGGAATGGAGGTGTTTTTTTAAATCATGGCGCAGGGAGGTGATTTCCCGCTGGGAATCCTCCACCTTCTGATAGTAGGAGGACTGCATGGTCAGGAGCTTGTCCGCAATCATGTTTTTCTGGCTTTCCTCGTTTATAATGGCATAGTCGTCCACCAGATAGAACAGGAACATGGAGGAGCAGAACAGGATTCCCGATATCTCCAGATAAAAGTGGGATACGCTGTCCTTCATGTGGAAAATCTGGATGGTGATGAACAGAATCACAGAGGGTACCAGGAAGGAGATGGCATTGTAAAGGGTATCCTTATTGCTTTTCCTCATGTTGCGGCACAGGATGAACAGCAGGGTAAAGAAGAAAAACAGGACACAGGCCGTCATCTGGGCCAGCGGACTCTGAATCAGGAAGTTGGGCTCCGAGGGAAGGGGCTCGCCGTGCAGGGAGCGCACCAGAACTGCGGACAGCAGCTTACAGGCGTAGTTGAGCACCACGAACAGATAGGCCACCAGCACCTTGGTTCTGAGGGAATCCGTGAAAAAAATACAGCTTACCAGCATTGTGAAGGCACAGTAAAAGATACACATGCTGAATAAAGGCGCATTGAACCAGTAGGTCATCCACTGGAATACGAAATAAATCAGGATGCCCACGGTGTACTGTGATGCGGGACGCAGGTTACGGTGCAGGAAGTTGCTGCACAGCCAGTAAAGAATCAGGGTTTCGGCCACGGACAGCACGAAGCTGACCCAGGCATGCTGGAGGACGCTCATCATAGGTTCCCCTCCATGCAGATTGAGAAGTTTATCATAGGTTGGCCTCCATATAGCTTAGGAACTCCTGGTTTACTTCCTTGCGTTTGTGTTTGCTCATGGGAAGCACGTCCTTGTTGTCCATGGTGACGGAATCTTTGAATATGTTGTAAATATGGCTTACATTCACCAGAAAGCTCTTGTGAATCCGGATAAAGCCGTCGGGGCGGAGCTGTTCCTCAAGGGAGCTGATGGTGCCTGTAAAGGTAAATGTGCCTTCCTTTGCAACCACGCGGATGGTCCTTAAATCCGACTCCAGATAATAGATATGGTCGGTCATCAGCTTTGTGGTGCCGCTGATGCTGGGAAAGGAGAAGATGGAGGCCTGTTTTTTCTGCTGCCGGTCCAGAAGCTCTTCCACAGCAGACAGAAAGTCTTTTCGGTCCACCGGTTTTACGATATACCGGAAGGCACCCACCTTGTAGCCCTCCACCGCATAATCCACGGTGGCTGTCACAATAAGGATGGGAACCTCGTCGTCCAGCTGGCGTATGTGCTTTGCCACCTCGATGCCGCCCATGGTCTCCATGCGCATGTCCAGCACCAGGATGTCGCAGAATCCCTTTTGTTTATAATCCTTAAGCAGGTCCAGGCCGTCTGTATAGGATATAATATCCACAGGCCGTTTTTCTTTTAATTGTTCCAGGTGTCCGCACAGCACCATCAGGTCTGCGGGACTGTCGTCGCAAAGTACAATTCTGAACATGACCATTCTCCCCCAAAAATTAGTTAAATGCATAACGATTATACAATTCTTTCAGTGGTATTGTAAATAGGAGTTTTGGACGAAAAATACATTTTTGACCAATTATTACAGTGAAATTATCGATTGTGCACAAAGTATTGTGTTATTTTTTTCCTTGTGTAAAATGGGGATATGAGTTGGAAAACAAAATGAAAAACAAGAAAAAGGGGGAAACGGATTTTATGTCTGGACCAAATGGAAATGATGCAGGCGGAATGAAAAAGACCCTGTCCATATGGAATTTCTTTACCATTGGATTCGGGGCCATCATCGGTACCGGCTGGGTGCTTCTGGTAGGTGA
The DNA here is from genome assembly GCF_015556325.1 of Clostridium sp. 1001283B150225_161107_B6. Taxonomy (NCBI): domain Bacteria; kingdom Bacillati; phylum Bacillota; class Clostridia; order Eubacteriales; family Clostridiaceae; genus Clostridium; species Clostridium sp. 1001283B150225_161107_B6. The sequence goes on from NZ_JADNMD010000018.1 coordinate 38,454, forward strand.
CTGGATGGTGATTGGAGGCGGACCCATAGCGGCCATGATTGCATTTGCCATCGGAGCCGTGTTCTTACTTCCCATTGGAGCCGTGTTCGGGGAGCTGACGGCGGCCATCCCCATATCCGGAGGAATCATCGAATACGTGGACAGGACTTATGGGCGGAATGTCTCATACATAACAGGATGGTTTCTGGCACTGGGAAACGGTATCCTCTGTCCATGGGAGGCCATCGCCATCTCCACGTTAGTATCCGATATGTTCGGGGGCCTGTTCCCCATTCTCAGGGCGGTAAAGCTCTATACCATCATGGGGGCGGATGTGTACCTGTTCCCCACTGTCATAGCGCTGGGATTTGCAGTCTATGTGATTCTCTTAAACTTCCGGGGGGCCAGCGCAGCCGCAAAGCTGCAGGCGTTCCTGACAAAGGCCCTTTTGGCGGGTATGCTTCTGGCAATGGGAATCTCCTTTGTCAAAGGCGGACCATCCAATATCCTTCCCTCCTTTACACAGGTGGAAGGACCATCCACAGTGACAAGCGCAAATAACATGTTTGCAGGCATTATCTCAGTCCTGGTCATGACGCCGTTCTTTTACGCCGGATTTGACACCATACCCCAGCAGGCTGAGGAAGCAGCGGAAGGCCTGGACTGGAATAAGTTCGGCAAGGTCATCAGCATGGCCCTTCTGGCAGCAGGCGGTTTCTACATGGTATGCATCTATTCCTTCGGAACCATTATACCGTGGACTGAATTCATAAAGAGCACGGTTCCGGCCCTGGCCTGTCTTAAGAATATCAACATGGTTCTGTATGTGGCAATGCTGATAATAGCAACATTAGGCCCCATGGGCCCCATGAACTCCTTCTATGGAGCTACCAGCCGCATCATGCTGGCCATGGGACGCAAGGGACAGCTTCCGGACAGCTTTGCGGTCCTGGATGAAAAGAGCGGGGCGCCAAAGATGGCCAACACGGTACTGGCAGTCCTGACCATCATGGGTCCTTTCCTGGGAAAGAACATGCTGGTATCCCTGACCAATGTGTCGGCGCTGGCATTCATCTTCTCCTGCACCATGGTAAGCTTTGCCTGCCTTAAGATGCGCTACACAGAGCCTGACCTTCCAAGACCCTACAAGGTTCCCGGCGGAAAAGCGGGCATCTGCATGGCATGTCTGGCCGGCACCATTATCATTGGCCTTATGGTGGTTCCCTTCAGCCCTGCGGCTCTTAAGCCGGTAGAGTGGGCCATCGTGGTTGCCTGGCTGGTCATTGGACTGGGGCTGAGCGCTGTTACCAGGGCAAAGGGAAACAGTAAGGCGGCAGCCGCAGCAAAATAGCGGTTCAAACATCAATATACATAAAATAAAGGAGGATTTTTTAATGAAAAAGGTAGCTTTTAAAGGCGGTTTACTGATTGACGGTACCGGCGCAGAGCCAGTGGTGAACAGTCTGGTGCTGGTAGAGGATGACAAGATTGCATATGCCGGAGCAGACAGGGAAATCGGACCTGACTACGAGGTAAAGGATATTACAGGCAAGACCATCATGCCGGGTCTTATTGACTCTCATCTGCATTTCTCAGGAAACCTGACAGATGATGACAGCGACTGGGTGCTGGAGGATGTGGTACAGAAAACAGTGGTGGCCGTACAGCAGGCCCATGAGTGTCTGGAGAACGGCCTTACAACCGTTGGCGAGATTTCACGTTCCGGTATCCAAATCCGCAATATGGTGGAAGCCGGCGTCATGAAGGGCCCCAGAGTGGTTGCAACCGGACTTGGTTTCTGCCGTACCTGCGGTCACGGCGATTCCCACAAGCTCCCCAGCTACTATAACGATGAATCCCATCCATGGGCTGAGCGTGTGGACGGACCATGGGATTTGCGCAAGGCGGTGAGAAGAAGACTGCGCCAGAGTCCGGATGCAATCAAAATCTGGTCAACAGGCGGCGGCATCTGGCGCTGGGACCAGAAATTAGACCAGCATTACACACTGGAAGAGATTCAGGCAGTGGTGGATGAATGCAAGATGGTAGGCATCCCGGTATGGTCCCATGCAGAGGGCTACGGCGGCGCCCTGGATTCCGCAAGGGCAGGCGTGCATCTCATTATCCACGGCCAGACTTTAAACGACGAGTGTCTGGATATCATGGCAGAAAAAGGCATCTATTTCTGTCCTACCATCCAGTTCTTAAATGAGTGGTTCAAGACCTATGCTCCGCCATACATCCCGGAAGTACATGACCAGTATCCCGGCGAAACCGTGGCGGAGAAGGAGCTGAACCGCGTATACGCTAACCTGAGGAAAGCAAAAGCAAAGGGCATCGGCCTTACCATTGGTTCCGACTCCTTCTGCTCCAGCCTTACACCATATGGAACAACAGCCATCGGCGAGATGTACTCCTTTGTGGAGAAGGCAGGCATCAGTGAGATGGATACCATTGTGGCAGCCACAAAGGTGGGCGCCGAGATGCTGAAGGTGGACAATGTGACCGGCTCCCTGACAGAGGGCAAGAGCGCGGACCTGTTAGTTATTAACGGCAACCCATTAGAGAATATCCGTGCAATTGCTGTTGAAAACATGGACGTAATCATGAAAGAGGGATATTTTGTAAAACGCTGACCGGCACTCCCGGATGAGAGGAATGGGCTGCTGCTATAACAGGCGGCAGCCCTTTGCCGGTTTATAAGCCAAGGGGGAGGGAAAGGAAATGTATCTGCTGCTGTATCTGCTGTGGATTCTTCTGAACGGCAGGGTCACGGCTGAGATTCTGGCATTGGGAATCCCGGTGGCCGGACTGATATACGGATTCGGGTATCTGGCTCTGGGCTGCCGGCCCGCAGGGGACCTGCTTCTCCTGAAACGGCTGGGTCATGTTCTGGTATTTCTGGTCCTTGTGGCCTGGGAGGTGGTGAAAGCCAATGTGGCAATCATCCGTATCGTGCTGTCACCCCATATGGAAATCACGCCCTGTCTGGTACCTGTGAAAACAGACTTAAAGAGTGCCGGAGCCAGGGCCGCCCTGGCCAACGCCATTACCCTGACACCGGGTACCATTACGGTGGATGTGGAGGATGATGTGCTGTGGGTCCACGCCCTGACGGAACAAATGGCGGAAGGGCTTAAGGACTGGCATGTGGCAAGGCAGCTGGCCAGGATTGAGGAGATAAAGTGAAGGAGGAAGGGATATGGGGGCATATATGGCGGCGGCAGAAGGGATGTTTACAGGCATCCTGATTCTGGCGGTCATTATACTCAGCGTCAATATGGTATTATGCCTTGTGCGGGCCGTGCTGGGGCCGCGCTTCTCTGACCGGCTCATTGCCATCAATATGATAGGGACCAAGACCGTTCTCATAATCGCCCTGCTGATAAAGGTATTCCATGAAGACTACCTGGTGGATATCTGCCTTATATACGCCCTCATCAGCTTCCTGTCCTTTGTGGTGCTGACAAAGCTGCTGGACCAGCGGATGAACCGGGGAAAGGGGAATGCGGGAGAGAAACATGCAGGAAGGGAATATGCAGGAAAGGGGGCAAAATCATGATACGTCTGGCTGCAGGCGGAGTTTTCATTATATTGGGAGTGTTTGTGCTGTGTGTGGCGACCTTTGGCATATTCCGGTTTGAATATGCACTGAACCGGATTCATGTGGCTGCCAAATGCGATACCCTGGGAAGCATGCTTATACTGGCCGGCTTAATGCTCTCCAACGGGTGGAGCATGGAATCAGCTAAAATCGGATTGATTCTCCTGTTTATCTGGATTGGCAATCCCGCTGCCTCCCACATGGTGGCCAGGGCAGAGGCCAGGAGCAATCCGGACCTTGGGAAGGAATGCGGGGTGTCTGAATATGAAGGTGGTTGAAATCATTCTCCTGCTGTTTCTCATGGCCTGTTCCCTAAGCGTGTTCCTGTGCAGGAACTTACTGGTGGCAGCCATCCTGTTCATGGCCAACAGCCTTATCATGAGCATCATCTGGGTGATTCTGCAGTCCCCGGACCTGGCCATTACAGAGGCTGCCGTGGGCGCAGGGGTCACGGGAATCCTTCTTTTTATCACACTGTATAAGGTAAACGGGTTAAGGGGGGAAGACAGTGAGTGAGAGCAGCGGTAAGCGCGGGCTGCGCGCATTTGTGGACTGGGTGGAGAACGGAGCGGACCGTGATGAGGAAGCGGTTGCGTCCGGTATGGCAGGCCATGATAAAGAAGCGGGTGCATATAGTCCGTCCGGCCGCAAAATGGCCTGGGGACAGACTGCGGAGAAGGCGGCGGTCCGGACTGCAAAGCGGACCATGGGGCGCAGGTTGGCGGAATTTACAGAGGAACATGCCCTGCGTGTGTTCGGCAGCGTCTACCGGGCCGTGGCACAGGTAATCTGCCTGGCAGGAATGGCAGTACTCCTTATGATGGTTTCCCATCTGCCTGCCTTTGGGGCAGCGGACAATCCTGCCAATAATGAGGTGGTTGGACGTTACCTGGAAAACGGCCTGGCCGAGACAGGGGCTGTGAATACGGTTGCAGGCATCATACTGGATTACCGGGCCTTTGATACATTTGGAGAATCAGTTGTGTTATTCCTGTCGGCTGCCAGCGTTATAGCGCTTATGCGGCGCAGACCTGCAGGCAGGCCCGCCGGGAAAACCGGCGGAGGCAAGGAGGGGGAGCAGGAAACAGACCGGGATATCATACTGGAACAGGTGGCCAGACTGCTGGTTCCCTTTATTCTCATGTTCGGCGTCTATGTGGTGCTCAACGGCCATCTGTCTCCGGGGGGCGGGTTCTCGGGAGGAACGGTTATGGGGGCGGGACTCATTCTGTATGCCAATGCATTTGGATACCAGCGGATTCACCGTTTGTTCAGCTTCAGGACCTTTACTGTGATGAGCAGCAGCGCTCTGATGGTATACGCCCTCTCCAAAGGCTATTCCTTTTTCATGGGGGCCAACCACCTGGAATCCGGCATTCCTTTGGGCAAACCGGGGGATATACTCAGTGCAGGGCTGATACTGCCCCTGGATATCTGCGTGGGACTGGTGGTGGCCGGGACCATGTACTGCTTTTATTCCCTGTTCCGGGAAGGGGAGGTGTGACGATGCAGGCACTTGTGACCAATTACTACGAGACAGCGGCCATGATTCTGTTTTCCATTGGATTTACCATGCTGCTGCTCCAGAAAAACCTGATTAAGAAGGCCATCGGGCTGAACATCATGGATATGTCCGTGTATCTGTTTCTGGCGGCCAAGGGGTACATAACCGGCGGCAGGGCGCCGATTGCAGACGGGAGGACAGCTGCGGAAGGCTTCATCAATCCCCTTCCCAGCGGCCTGGTGCTGACGGGAATCGTGGTGTCGGTCAGTGTGTCGGCCTTTCTCTTTTCGCTGATTCAGAGATTCCACCACTATTATAAAACCCTGGATTTGGACGACATGCTGTATGAAGGACAGGAGGACACAGACGGTGAGGCTGGTTGAGAACATTCCATTTTTCAGTATCTTCATCATGATGGCAGGAGGAATTGTGACACCCCTTCTGGGGGGCAAAAAAGGGGCCAGGATTCTCCACCTGGTTTTGGTGGGGACCGTGGCTGTGATGTCCGGCCTGCTGTTGGGATATACGTCTGACGGAACCCGTTTCTGCTTCATGATGGGACATTTTCCGGCGCCCTGGGGCAATGAGGTCAGGGCAGGCGCTCTGGAAGCGCTTATGAGCCTGGTTTTTTCCATTGTAATGTTCCTTACAGTGGCTGCCAATAAACGGTCACTGGAACATGACATACCTTCGGAGCGGGCCGGTCTGTACTATGTGATGATGAATCTCTTGTTCAGCTCCCTTCTGGCACTCATCTATACCAATGACCTTTTCACTGCTTATGTATTCATAGAAATCAATACCATTTCAGCCTGCGCCATTGTGTGCGCAAAGGAAAGCGGCGAGACAGTGGCGGCAGCCATACGCTATCTCATCATGAGCCTGGTGGGAAGCGGGCTCATCCTTATTTCCATTGCCCTTTTATACTGCCAGACAGGCCATCTCCTTATGGAGCCCATGGCAGGGGCGGTGAGGGAGCTGGCGCTGTCAGGAAAGGATTTGTTTCCCCTTAAAATGGCCCTGGTGATGATGACCTCGGGACTGGCGGTAAAAAGCGCCCTGTACCCTTTCAGTTCCTGGCTTCCCGGAGCCCATGCCAATGCAACGGCTGCATCCAGTTCTGTTTTGTCGGGTCTGGTCTTAAAGGGGTACATTATTCTGCTTCTCAAGGTGTATATGCGTATTATGGGAATGGACCTGATTATCCGGCTGCGGGTAAACGACCTGCTCTTTGTGTTTGGAATCCTGGCCATGGTCATTGGTTCCGTGAAGGCGCTGCAGCAGCACATGGTCAAGCGGGTCATTGCCTACTCCTCCATTGCCCAGATTGGATATATCTTCATGGGAATCGGCATGGGAACCATGGCTGGTCTGGCGGCGGCAGTACTCCATATGATTGTCCATGCAGTGACAAAACCCATGCTGTTTACAGCTGCAGGGGGACTTATGGACTGTTCCGGCCATCAAAGGGAGATAGCGGCCCTCAGGGGAAGTGCAAGGCGGAATCCGGCAGCCGGTATCGGACTTGTGGTAGGGAGCATGGCCATGATAGGAATTCCGTTTTTTTCAGGATTTATTTCCAAGATTTCCTTTGCAATGGCATCATTCCACGACCTGAACCGGGCTGTGGTGGTGCTGGGGGCCCTGGCTGTCAGTACGGTCCTTAATGCCATGTATTACATACCGCTTATCATCATCGTGTTTTCAGAACGCGGGCCGGAAAAAGCCGACTATGAGGCGGCGGGTCTGGTGGATGCGGCTGTGCCTGAGGTGGGGGAGCCTGTAAGGGATTTTCATTTTGCGGCGGCCATGGCATGTTTCATGGCCGGAAATGTGCTGATTGGAACATGCTACGGCCCTGTGGTACGGATGATAGAGACAGGGCTTGCCAATTTTGGGTAACCCCGGCAGCAGGGGAACCATTGGAAAAGGAGAGGACATAGGACATGAGAGAAATGTGGATGCTGGCGCCGGTGCTGTTTCCTGTAATTTCCGGCGCTGCCCTTTGGATATGGAATCCGGGGCGGACCAGGATGCGGGCAGCCGCAGCGGTCCTGTCCCTGGGGGAGGCGGTCTGTTCATGGCTTGCCATCCTGAACTGCATGGAAATGCGCCTGCCCCTGTGGAACATCGGGCCGGGCATGGAGCTGTGCTTTAAGCTGGACGGAATCGGGGCGCTGTTTTCCGGGCTGGCATCCCTTATATGGGTTCTGGTGGTTTTCTTTGCCTTTGAATACATGGAACACGAAACAGAAGAGGCGCGTTTTTTCGGCTGTCTCATCATGTCCCTGGGAGCCCTGACCGGAGTTGCCTATGCAGGGAATTTCGTTACCCTGTACCTGTTTTTTGAAATGATGACATTTTTCAGTGTTCCGCTGGTGTTCCATTCCAGGAAACGGGAAGCCCTCCGGGCGGGAATGGTATATCTGGCCTATTCCATGCTGGGCGCGTCCATTGCACTGGGAGGATACTTTTTTTTCCGCCGGTATGCCTTCGGAACGGACTTTAGGGCAGGCGGGATTTTGATGGGGGAGGCGGGGCCTGTTTTGCCGGCTGTTTTCTGTATGGCAGCCGGATTTTCCTGCAAGGCCGGGCTTATGCCCCTTCATCCATGGCTGCCCATCGCTCATCCGGTTGCGCCAGCGCCTGCCAGCGCCGTGTTGTCGGGCCTGATTACCAAGGCCGGGGTGGTGGCGGTTATCCGGGTGGTGTACCATATGGCCGGACCTGAAATCCTGCGGGGGACGTGGGTGCAGTATGTCCTGCTGTCCATGGCTGTTCTTACCATATTTACCGGTTCTATGCTGGCTTATAAAGAAAAGAAACTGAAGAAGCGTCTGGCCTGTTCCTCCTTCAGTCAGGTGTCCTATGTGCTGTTCGGCGTATTCCTGCTGTCCATGGAGGGATTGTATGGTTCTTTGCTCCAGATGGTGTTCCACGCCCTGGCAAAGAACGCCCTGTTCCTCTGCGCCGGAGCTGTCATCTGCAAGACGGGCTGCACCAGGATAAAGGACCTGAAGGGAATGGGAAGGCGGATGCCGTCTGTAATGGTATGTTTCGCGTTGGCGTCCCTGTCCCTGGTGGGAATTCCGCCGGCAGGAGGCTTTCTGGCCAAATGGCATCTGGCTGTGGGGGCCATGAGGGCAGGGGCGGGCCTGTTCGTCTGGCTGGGTCCTGTGGTGCTTATGGTCAGCGCCCTCCTGACAGCCGGGTATCTGTTTCCGGTCATTGTGGAGGCATTTTTTCCGGGCAGGGATTGGCAGGATTCGGCCAAACCGAAAGCAGATAAACCAGAAGCAGGCAAATGGGGAGAGGGCGGATGGAGCGGTGCCGGTGCTGTGACGGTATCCCTGTTTATGGGGATGCCTCTGGGTGTGCTGGGGATATCTCTGCTGGTGCTTGGCGCTGTCGGGAATCCTGTGTTTGAATGTCTCAGGGGCATTGCCTCTGCAATGGTATGAAAGGAGGGATGGGTGTGAATCCGTATTATCTGCTGGCGCCGGTGCTTCTTCCCATAGTGACTGGCGCAGCTGTACTTGGACTGCGTCCCCAGGAGCGCTGGAAACGGGAGGTGCTGGTTATGGGAGGAATCCTTTCTGCCTCGGTGCTGATTGGGGTGCTGGTGGCAAAGGGGCCAGTGCAGCCGTTGGTATTGTACCGTTTTGGCAGCAGGATGAACATATCATTGGGACTGGACGGCCTGTCCGGGGTATTTGCCTGTCTCATTGCAGTTCTGTGGCCGCTGACCACCCTTTACTCCTTTGAGTACATGAAGCATGAGGGAAAGGAAAATAAGTTTTTCGGATATTTTTCCATTACATATGGAGTGGTGGCAGGGGTGGCGCTGTCACACAGCCTCATTACCCTGTACTTTTTCTATGAGCTCATGACCCTGGCCACCCTGCCACTGGTCATGCACGCCATGGATACCAGGGCCATTTATGCGGGCAAGAAATACCTGCTTCTGTCCATGGCAGGAGCCGCCATGGTGTTTGTCAGCATTATCAGCCTTCATGAATACGGAGCCACCCTGGATTTTACCTGGGGCGGCGTGATTCCCCAGGGGCTGTCCCATGAGGAAAGGCGTCACCTGTACGGTGCATTTATCCTGGCCTTCTTTGGTTTTGGGGTAAAGGCGGCGGTGGTTCCGTTCCACAGCTGGCTTCCGGCTGCATCGGTGGCCCCCACTCCTGTATCTGCCCTTCTGCATGCAGTGGCGGTGGTAAAGGGAGGCGTGTTTGCGCTGATGCGGGTGGTGTACTGGTGCTTCGGGGCCGGATTCCTCATAGGCACAAAGGTTCAGGCAGCGGTTCTGTGCACCTGCTGCATTACCATTCTCTATGGCTCCCTAAGGGCTCTTTGCACACAGCATTTGAAGCGCAGGCTGGCCTATTCCACGGTCAGCCAGCTGTCCTACATCCTTATGGGAGTCATGCTCATGACTCCGGCGGGGCTGTCCGCAGGGCTGACCCACATGGTATGCCACGCCCTGATGAAGATTACCCTGTTCTTCTGTGCAGGCGCCATCCTGTACAAGGGGGGACGGGAGTATGTGTATGAGCTGCGGGGCGCAGGAAGGGCTATGCCGGTCACCATGACCTGCTTTACCCTGGCCGGATTGGGGCTGGTGGGGGTTCCGCTCTTTGCAGGCTTTGTGAGCAAGTTTATGCTCGGGTCGGCTGCGGCCGGCGCTGGGGGAATGGGTGTGCTGGGAGTGGCAGCGCTGATTATATCCGCCTTTTTCACCCTGTTTTATATGGTACTCATCATAGGGGCGGCCTGGTTTCCGGCAGAGGGGAAGGAGGACCCCCATTGGAACAACCGATGTGACCCTAACTGGAACATGAAGCTTCCGCTGGTTGTCATCACTGCCATGAGCATGGTGCTGGGCCTGTGGTCAGGTCCGCTGATTCATGTGTTTGACCGGATTGCGGCAGGAGGACTGTAGGAAGAACGGAGGAGGTAGCGGGAATGGAAGGAAATGTATGGCTGTTTGGGGCTGTGGCCTGGCCTTTTCTGGCAGCATTTTTAAGCCTTTTGGCAGGAAAAGAAGAACGGCACAGGGATGTTTTTGCATCGGCTGCCATGGTTATTGAGTTTACAGGTATGCTCTGCCTTTATCCGGGGAACCGTGCGGCAGCTTTTTCATGGGCCGGATTTTGTGAGATGGGGATATGGCTGAGAGCGGATGGATTCAGATGGCTGTACGGCACCATCGCAGCCTTCATGTGGATGATGACCACCCTGTTTTCCATGGAATATTTTGCACATCACGGCAACCGCGGGAGATACTGCCTTTTTTCCCTCTTAACCTGCGGGGCAGCCATGGGGGTGTTCCTGTCCGACAGTCTGTTCACACTGTTCCTGTTTTTTGAGATAATGGGCCTTACCTCTTTCGTCATGGTCATACAGGAGGAAACGGAGGCAGCGGGAAGGGCTGCCAGGACATATCTGGCCATAGCGGTTATAGGGGGCCTGTGCGCACTGTTTGGCATATTCATGATTGCGGCCGGTACAGGAACGCTTTCCATGGATAGCCTGGAACAGTTCCGGAACATGACAGGCGGAACATGGCCCCTGTATCTGGCAGGAGGACTGCTGCTTACCGGATTCGGGGCAAAGGCGGGAATGTATCCGCTGCATGTATGGCTGCCCAATGCCCATCCGGCTGCGCCTGCGCCTGCCAGCGCGCTTCTGTCGGGCATCCTGACCAAAACAGGTGTGTTCGGAATTCTGGTGGTTACCGTGACCATGTTCCGGCATAACCCGGTCTGGGGAATGGTCCTTTTACTGCCGGGGGCAGTGACCATGGTGCTGGGAGCCGTACTGGCCGTGTTTTCCATTGATTTAAAACGTACCCTGGCCTGTTCCTCCATGTCCCAGATTGGATTTATCCTTACGGGCTGCGCCATGCAGTGCCTTACGGGGGAGGAGAACGGGCTGGCTGTGAGCGGAACCGTGCTGCATATGGTGAACCACTCCATGATTAAGCTGGTGCTGTTCATGGCAGCGGGCTGCATCTATATGAACCTGCACAAGCTGGATTTAAATGAGATACGGGGATATGGCAGGAATAAACCGTTCCTGATGTTGGTTTTTGCCATGGGTGCCTATGGCCTATGCGGTATTCCGCTGTGGAACGGATATGTGAGCAAGACGCTGCTGCATGAGAGCATTGTGGAGTATATGGAGATGCTGGGCAGACAGGGGGCCGGTGTCCGGCCTTTTCAGGTGCTGGAATGGGCCTTTCTCCTGGCAGGCGGTCTTACGGTTGCCTATATGGCAAAACTGTTTGCAGCCATTTTCCTGGAAAGGGCGCAGCCGGGCCTGGAGATGGATGGACGGGAAAGGGGGCATGGAGACGGCAGGGAGCATGGAGACGGAGAGGACCGTGCAGCCGGCCGGAAGTACGCGGGCACGGCTGCCTGCTTTGCACTGGGAGGGTCTGCGCTCCTCCTTCCGCTTATGGGAATGGCTCCCCACCGGATTATGGACAGGATGGCAGACATCAGCCGCCCGTTTTTAAGGGGAGCAGAGGTCCCGCATCCGGTGGAGTATTTTTCAGCAGCCAATCTCAGGGGCGCCTGCATCAGTATTTCAATCGGAATTCTGGTGTATGTGCTGGTTATCCGCAGGTATCTCATGGAGACAGGGGAGGACGGCGCCAGGGTCTATGTGGACAAATGGCCCTCATGGCTGAACCTGGAGGACAGGATATACCGTCCTCTGGTCCTTACCATCCTGCCGTTTTTGGGAGCTCTGGCGGCCAGATGCGCCAACGCGGTCTGCGAGGGCCCGCTTCCATTGTTTATGAAAAAGCCGGAAAGGAACCAGGTGGTGGTGCCGGGAGAGTCCAGCCGCTTCTTCAGGCAGGCCCAGGATGTAAGGCTTCTGCACATGATTTACTCCAGCATGGGATATGGATTCATGATGCTGGGAGCAGGGCTTATACTGATGACAGCGTATGTGCTGTTTTTATGAGATATTGTGTATATGGAATCCTGCGGTTGAAGGAAGGGGAACCGCCAGTGCCTGTCTGGATGGCATACGCTGTTAAATATCAAAAAGGTTGTCCCTTATATGATTAATTACCTCAGAGATGGTGATACTCTCCATTAGAAAACACCATGAATGAATCAGTGAGGTAATGATTATGTATAGAGAGAATAAGAACATGAACCAGACCGTGCACCAGACCATCCTGAGAGGGGATTTATATTACGCGGACCTGTCGCCGGTAGTGGGTTCTGAGCAGGGAGGCATCCGGCCCGTGCTGGTTATCCAGAATGATGTGGGGAATAAATACAGCCCAACCGTAATCGTGGCAGCCATCACCAGCCGTTCAACCAAGGCAGCCATCCCCACCCATGTGTGTATACGCAGGATGCGCGGCGGCTTAAAGCAGGATTCCACTGTACTGGCAGAACAGATTCGCACCATTGACCGGAACCGTTTGAAGGAGTACATAGGACATCTGGATTCCGGGCAGATGGCGGGAATTGAGCAGGCCATGGTGACCAGCCTGGGGCTGGGACACCTGATGGGAAGCCTGGGACAGGTTTTCCTGCCGTCGTACTCATAGGAGGGCTTTGCAAAGTCAAAGCCCGCGGACAAGGAAAGAATCATAACAGGGCGGTTTTCTGAATACATTGTATGGTCAGAAGGCGGCCCTGTTATATTGGATGGGGGAAATGGTTTTGTTTTACAGGAGCCGTATACATGAAGCTGTATCTTGTGATAAATAAGATGGAAAATCAATATTGACATATGTCACAAACTGCCTTATAATTATTGACATAAGTCAAAAATGAAACAGCGGATAAGGAGAAGGCATATGGCGCGACCGTACAAAGCCAGAAGAATCTGTTCCGTGCCCACCATAGACACATTCGGCCCTTTGGACCGGGAGCTGGACAGCGTGGTGGAGCTCACGTTGGAGGAGTATGAAACCATCCGGCTCATTGACTGGCTGGACTGCACCCAGGAAGAGTGCGCAGGCCAGATGGGGGTGGCCAGGACCACGGTCCAGGCCGTGTATAATTCAGCCAGGAAAAAGCTGGCTGACTGCCTGGTCAATGGAAGAAGGCTGGAAATCCGGGGCGGCAATTACTGGCTGTGCCCGGACGGAGGGAACTGCTGCGGGAAGAACTGCGGGAAACGCGGGTGCCGGAGACGCCGCTGTAATAACAAACCAGGAGGAGATTGTAATGAAGATTGCGGTAACATATGAAAACGGACAGGTATTCCAGCATTTTGGCCATACAGAGGAGTTCAAGGTGTACGACACAGAGGATAAGAAAATCCTGTCCTCTCAGGTAGTGGGAACCGGCGGAAGCGGCCACGAAGCCCTGGCTGTGTTTTTAAAGAACCTTGGGGTAAAGGTGCTGATTTGCGGAGGAATCGGCGGCGGCGCCAGGACAGCTCTGGCTCAGGCCGGAATCGAACTGTATCCGGGCGCATCCGGGGACGCGGACCAGGCAGTGGAAGCCCTGCTGAACGGAAACCTGGATTATGACCCGAATACCATGTGCAACCATCACCATGAGGGCGGGGAACATAACTGCCATGGTCACGGGCATAGCTGCGGGGAGCATAACTAATAGAAGTGAACAGGCCAGTATATGGATTGTTATAATAAACCATATACTGGTTTTTTTGTGCTTAAATGCAGAAGTCTTGAGAATATGGCCTTGCATGCGGCGTTGACGGTTCGCCAAGTATTATCAGGAATGGAACCCAGCTGGTATGTGGCCAGGGGATGCCGCGGTATATGGAAGAATGCCGCACTAGATAAAGGGATTTGAATCAGGATTTAATGATAGTATTATAGGGGCCCGCATGGACACGGTATGATAAGCCGTGCCCATGCGGGCCTTACATATGGAATAACCTTTTAACCTACCGATATATCAGACTTTACCACATCTATCTTCACACATTTCTTCTCCAGCGGTGTTTCTGACAGCTGGATGTCAAGTTCTGCAGTTTCTGCATTTCCGGAGAAACGCTGGGGATTTGTTTTAACCCAGAAAGCAGCGTAGCCGCCCCTTACCGGAATCACTGCAGGTCCGATTATCTGGATGGGACCTCTTGCCTGCACCTGGATGACGCCGGGGAAATACACCAGGGTAGTGGAAGCCTGGTCCGCAACCCTGCATACCACACGGGTGGTATCTGTATAATCTCCATACAGCTGCGTATCGTCGGCAGTGACTTCCAGAGTGCTTAAGCAGGAATCACGCAGGAATTTCTTTTCGATGACAGCCTTTCCCTTGTAATAGCCGGTGATTTTCCCATCCTGCCACAAATCCTGCCATACGCCGATTTCCTCCTGGATTTCAATGGGCGGATGGTCCAGGCCCATATAACGGTTGTCGGGATAATAGCGGACAGGGGCCTTTCCGTACATCTCCACCTCAATGTAATCGCAGTTGGTAAGCACCATGAAGGGGGACACCAGCCGGTTGCCCTTGTTATCACCTCTGGAGAATTCCGTGGTGGGCTCCATCACGATTTCCTGCTCCGGGTCCTTCTGGCTGCGCAGCACATAGGCAGCGTATTTCGGGATGCGGAACATGTCCATGACGCCGTGGTAGCAGATTTTGTCGCCTGAACCGTAATCAGCATGCGTATTATAGTCAAAGGCGCACCATCCAATGATGCCCATCAGGTCCCTGGACAGGTTTGAATGGCTGTATACCCTGGCATAGGCCCTGGCATGGGTGGTGCGTTTGTCCGCGCTGTCCCAGAGCTTGGTGGGAAACGCTGTCCCGGAGAATTCGGTAATCATGAAGGGAACCGGGTATTCCAGGCCGGTGGCTTCCTGACGGCCCTTGAACAGCTTTGTGCCGTCCGGGTCGCAGTCCGAGTAGGTGAAATCATTTAATGAGTACACATCCTCCAGAAGATGGCTGTTGGTGATATAGCGCACGCCGGTGGTGGGGCGCGAGGAATCCAGCTTATGGGCCAGGGCATTGGCCCTGGTATACAGTTCATCGTCGTCCAGGGATTCGTTGATATGTATGCTCCAGATGAAGATGCCGGGGTGGTTGTACTGGGTCAGAATCATGGATTCCACATCCTGCATCATGACCCTTTTAAATTCCTCCCCGCCAATGTGGCCCCAGCCGGGTATCTCTGAAAACACCAGCAGACCAATCTCATCGCAGCGGTCCAGAAAATACTCGGACTGCATATAATGGGAGGTGCGGACCGTGTTGGCATTGAGGTAATCCTTCAGGATGTCGGCGTCCTTTTCCTGGGCCCGCCTGCCCATGGCATAGCCCACATAGGGGAAGGACTGGTGGCGGTTCAGCCCCATTATCTTGATTTTCCTGTTGTTGATGAAAAGCCCGTCCGGTGTGCAGGCAACGGTGCGGAAGCCTGTTCTCACATGGTGGCTGTCCAGTACCTGGCCCTCAGATTCCAGGGTTATATCAACCGTGTAGAGGTAAGGGTTGTCCGGGTCCCAGAGAATTGGGGACGGGATACACTGGGGCTCCAGGGTAACGCTGGTTCTGCCTGGTGCGGCGTTAACGGGGCGTTTGTAGGAGGAGACAACACCTCCCTCCCTGTCCCTCAGACAGATGTCAGCCGTGCAGGAGCATTCCGGGCCATTGTTATCCAGGAACAGTTCGGGTTTCAGGATAACGGTTTTGTCCTCCAGGTCATAGCGGATTAAGGCGCGTTCCACAAATACGCGGCTGCAGCTGTAGAGCCACACATCCCGGTAAACCCCGCCGTAGGTCATGTAATCAATGGCATATCCAAAGGGAGGGATGTCCGGGCGTTCATGGCTGTCCACCCGCAGTACAATCCGGTTAACGCCCTCTGTGCATGAGCCGGTAATGTCAAACATGCTTTTTGAGTAGCCGCCCTTGTGCTCCCCTGCCTTTTGGCCATTGACAAAGAGCTCGAAATAGGTCATGACACCGTCAAAAACCAGAATGATTCGCTTTTCCAGCATTTGGGGGGTAACAGGGAGCGTTTTCACATAAGTGCTTATCATGGCTGTCTCCTGATGGCTGAAGTAGCTCAGGGGCAGTTCCTTTACCGTGTGGGGCAGGTTCACATCTGCGAAACAGCCGGAATCCTCTGTCAGGAGGCTTTCCTCAAAATAGTCGTAAAATTTCCAGTTCAGGTTCCATAAAACAGGTCTGTCCATAATTCATCTCCTTGTATCATTCTTTTACGGCGCCTGCCGTGATTCCCTCTATGATGTATTTCTGGAAGAAGATATACAGGAGCACAGTGGGAAGGGCCACCACGATGATTCCGGCTGCAAGCAGGGGCCAGGAATTCTGCTGTGCGCCTGCATAACGCATCAGGAAGGTGGTCAGGGTTTTATTCTGATTCTTGGGCATGTACAGATAGGGTATGTACATGTCGTTTACAATGGACACGGTCTTGATGATGACAAGAGTGGCCGTGGCCGGTGTCAGCAGCGGGAAGATAATCTGCGCAAATATCCTGAAGTATCCGCAGCCGTCCAGCATGGCGCTTTCGTCCAGTGAAACGGATATGCCGCTAATGAACTGCCGGTAGATATAAAGCTGCATCAGGTTGGCGGCAATGTATATGACAATGGGCGCACCCAGGGTATTGTAAAGCCCCATGCCCCGGATAACCTGGAATCTGGCAATCTCCACAATATTGGTGGGGACCATCATGGCCAGGTAAAACAGGATGTAGATGATTTTCTTAAAGCGGAACTCAAAGCGTTCCAGACAATAGGCGGTGATGGAGCCCACCAGCACATTGAAGAAAATGCTGACAGCAACAATCTTGATGGTGTTGGTAAAGGCTCTGACAAGATACCGTTCTTTGAATACGCTCAGATAATTGTTCAGGGTCATGTCCTTGGCTGAAATCCACAGCGGAGACTGGGCATCCAGGCTTCCGGGGATTTTCAGGGAGCTTATGATGGTTACCAGAAGGGGCAGGAAAACCATAAGGACCAGGATAAGCGATACGGCATATTTTCCTGCCAGGGATAGTTTTCTATGCGCCATGCCGGTCCCTCCTTCTCAATCTGTTTGTGATAAAGCGCTGGGCAATCTGTACACATACAATCATAAATATCATGATTACGGCCATGGAGGAGGCCATTCCGAAGTTGTTGTATTTAAAGGCCGTGTCAATGGTGTAGATGGAAAATGTGTTGGATGCCCCGTTGGGCCCTCCTGCGGTCATGATATAAGGGATATCAAACATCTGCAGGCTGCCGTTGATGACGTCAAAGAGCATGAAATCAATAACGGTACGGATAGCCGGAAGCTGGATGTATCTCAGACGCTGCCATGCATTGGCGCCGTCTACAACGGCAGCCTCCATCATATCCTTTGGAACCGAGGAAAGGCCTGCCATAAACAGAACAATGTGAAAGCCCATATAACGCCAGATGGATACGGAGGCCAGCACATAGTTTACGATTTTAGGGTCGGACAGCCAGCTTTGAATCAGGCCTCCCAAACCCAGCTTGGTCAGGATATAGTTGAAGCCGCCTTCCACAGGCGAAAAAAAGTAGGAAAAGGAGTAGGAGATACCCACGCCGTTGATGATAAAAGGAAGGAAGATAATGGCCTTGACAAAACCTGAGCCCTTAAAGCGGCTGGAGAGCATGACTGCCAGCACCAGCTCCACAGGCATCATGATTCCATGAATCAGAAGGTACGTTAAATTGTTGCGGAAGGCCTGCCAGAATTCCGGGGATTTGAAAAAGAGCTGTGTGTAATTGTCAAGCCCTGTAAAGGTGCGCAGGGAGGCAACGCCGTCCCATTCCAGGAAGCTCATATGAATGAGCTCCCAGAATGGATAAACCACAAATACACATAACAGAATGACCGGAACTGCTAGGGACAGGCTTAAAAAGGTGATTCTTTTTCGGTTGAGCCTGTTCATACCTGTCCTCCTATTTAAGGCCCAGTTTGGTTCTGGCTTCCGCCCAGGTCTGGTTAAGCTCTTCACAGCGCTTTGCATAATCAAAGCCGTCTGTCAGCATCTCCACGCCCAGCTGCTTGCAGTCAAACTTGGTCTCAGATACCATGTTGATAAAGTCGCTGCCGCCGGCCCCATAGGTCACGAATTTCACTTCGGGCTGAAGCTGGGATGCAGTCTGAAGCACAGGGTCCAGCTCCTTTGCATAGGGAGTCATGGTGCTGTCGCTGCTGATGGAGGCAATATAATCCGGGTACCAGGCCTCGCTGAAATAGAACTCCAGGAATGCCTTTGCAACTTCCGGGTTTTCAGAGTTGTTGGTTACGGTCAGGAAACAGTCTCCCTGTGTTACCAGATTGAAATCTTCCTGGCTGTTATCGCGGAAAGGAAGGTAGAAGGTGGACATACCTGCGGTGTCATAGCCGTCTGCCTTATATGCAGTGAGGAACATGGGGCTGTTTAAGGTCATGGCCCCTTTTTTCTTTGCAAAGAGAGCGCGGCTCTGGTCGTAGGTGATGCCTAAGGGGTCTTTTCCAAGCACGCCCTTCTGGAACAGGTCATAAATCTTTCCGTAGACCGTGTGGATGTCGGTGCCCTCTGCAAAGGGAGCATCCTCCTTTGTCATGGCATCCCAGTAATATCCGTTTCCGCTCTGTGCGGCGGGGCCATATTCCATCAGGGGATAGGTGGGCCATGCATCCTTTGCGCCCATACAGATTGCGCCGAAGTCAGGGTCCTGAGGGCCGAAATGTTCCTGAAGCTTTTCGCTGACCTCCACGAATTCATCCCAGGTAGCAGGCACCTCTACCCCTGCCTCCTCAAACATGTCGGTCCAGTAATATACATAATCGTTTGCCTTGCGGTCCGGTATGCCCAGGACCTTGCCGTCCACCGCATACTCGGAGGCAATCTGGTTGTTCCTGTTGGCTTCTGTATCCGTCAGGTCCGCCAGGTACTCGGAGTACTGGTTCATGCTGTCGGATTTGTGGAACATCAGGTCGGGAAGCTCGGATGCAGAGGAACGGATTTTCATGGAATTGAAGTACTCTGGTTCTGCGTTGAATTCTTCAATGTCGATTTCCACATTTGGATAGAGTTCCTGGAACCGTCCTTCCATGTCCAGTTCCTCAAAGGTCTTGGCAGCCGCCACATCCCAGGTGGCCAGGGTCAGGGTACAGGAAATGTTTCTGTCCGCCTCTGCGGCGCCGCTGTTGTCCTTATTGCCGGAGTCCTTGCTGCCGGAATCCGCACTGCCTGGTTCCTTACCTGCGTCTGCCTGATTCTTTGCGCTGTCCGCTGTCTGGGAACCGCTGCCGCCGCAGCCTGTTGCGGCCAGGGCTGCCGTGAGGGCCACTGCGCCTAACAAATATCTTTTCTTTTTCATAGCTTCCTCCTATGTGATTGCTTTTGTCAGATTCAGTGTAACAATTCCAGGGGATGAAAACAATGAAAAAAGGTTCGATTCACTGTACAATGGTACGGCTCTGTTTGCGGTAGGCGGAGGGACTCACCCCCTCCTGGGCTGAAAATACCCGCACAAAGTATTCCACGCTGTTGTAGCCCACGGCCTCGCTTATTTCCTTCAGTTTCATGCTGGTTTCTTTCAGCATGGTTTTGGCGTGGTGTATGCGCAGATGCTTCATGTAGCTGGAAAAGGACATTCCCATTTTGCGGCTGAAAAGCGTGCTGAAATACTTTTCGCTGAAACCGGCTTCCGAGGCCACTTCATAGAGGGTCAGGTCCGGTTTATAATAGTGGCTGTCAATGTAATTGATGGCCCTGGATATTTCGTCCGGGAAATCAAACTGGTAGTGGAACTGGACATAGCGCTTCATGTCGCTGAGAAAATTCACGGTCCATATGCACACTTCCTGGCTGGTCCTGAGCCTGGTCACCTCCTCCAGAAGGCTGGTGCTGTATACATAGTCCGTGTCCTCCAGCTGGTGGACCAGGGAGGCGGCGATATGGTAGGCCAGATAGAGCGCCAGAAGGCCTGCCTGCCGCACCGCAGATTCCTGTATGCGCACCAGAAGCAGGGAACGGGCAGACTCAAAGCGCGCCGTGTTATTGGATTTCAGGGCCTGTATGACCTCCTGGAATTCGCTCTCCCGGGCCACTGCCTCCCGGAGGGGAAAGCGGGAATAATCAAGGGAAGAAAACAGGTTCTGGGATTTCATGATATACTTCATGGTCAGGTTCATGGTTGCTTCGGCCAGTTTTTCCTCAAAGGAAGAGGGCCCCTGGGCCAGGCTGCTCACGGCTGCGGATGCCTCCACGTTCATGTAGTTCTTCCAGGCATTGAGAAGGCGCCGGCAGACCCGCAGAAGGCCTTCCAGGGCCTGTCCCTGGCTGTCAGAGGTGCCTGTTTCATAGACCATGACCAGATTGGTCACATGGTCCGGCACGATAACGCCGTGGTTTGCAATCTGTGAAATCTGTCCGGCCAGATTAAGCAGCGAGACATGGAAATTCCGGTCAAAATCACTGCCGAAGTTCTTCCTGATTTCCTGACATCTCTGGATTGAAAAACAGACCATGTAATAACAGTCAGGGAGCCCGGCTGCTTCAGGCTGGATTTCCCCGCGGAGAAGCCGGGACAACAGCTGTTTCCGGTCCTGGATGCCTTCACCGCCGTCAGCCCGGGTCCTGCCCTTTTGGGCCAGGAGCTGCTTCATATTGGACAGATGCCGTTTCAGCATCTCCTCATGGATTTCCCGTTTCAGGCAGTAATCATAGATGCCCAGCTTAAAGGCCTGGCGCACATAGGGAAAATCATTGTATGCGCTGAGAACCAGGATTTCCGGCTGTGTATGAAATTCCTTCACCCGGCGGATTAACTCCAGACCGTCTATGACCGGCATCTGTATATCTGTAATCAGGATGTCCACCGGATGCTGTTCCAGATAAGCCAGGGCCTCCCGGCCGTTGGATACGCAGCCGGCCAGTTTGAGCTCCATCTCATCCCAGTCAATCATGGAACTCAGCATCATCCTTACAATTGCTTCATCATCAGCTATCAGTACTGTGTACATGGTCCTCATCCTCTGTTGTATTCGTTATGACAGGCAGGGTCAGCGTGACCCTGGTATATGCCCCTGGTTCCGATTGGATAGAGACTCCGTACCGGGGACCGAAATTAAGCTTTAAACGCCTGTCCGTGTTGCTTACGCCAATGGTACGGCGCCGGGGGTGTTCCGGCCGGCCGGGGGATTCCGGGGAACCGGAAGGTTCCTGGGATTCTGTATCTCCTAGGATTTGACGGATGGTATCCTGGTCCATGCCTTTGCCGTTGTCAGTAATCTCAAAAATCAGGTTTCCTTCCCGTATGGTCCCGGCAACCGTTATCCTGCCAAGACGGTCGCCCAGGTTGTCAAAACCGTGGGTAATGCAGTTCTCAACAATAGGCTGCAGAATCAGCTTGGGCACCTTGCAGTCCAGAACCGCGGGATTTAAGTCCATGTCCACCTCAAAGCTGTCCATGTAGCGGAACTGCATGATATAGATATAGCTCTCCAGCACAGACTGCTCATCGCGGACCCGGTAGAATCCTCCGTCCCGGTTCAGCACTGCTGCAAGAATATTTTCCAGGGCCACCACCATGTCCTGCATACCGGTATAATGGGCTGAGATGGCCATGAATTTTAATGTATTCAGCGTATTCATGAGAAAATGGGGATTCATCTGGGACTGGAGGGTATGGAGCTCTTCCTGGTATTTTTCCTTTTCAATCTGTTCCTTGTCATGAATCAGCTTTTTAATCTGCTCCACCATGTTGTTGAAGGTGGCTATCATCCGGGCAATATCCTGCTGTCTGCACATTTCCACCTGCGTGTCCAGGTTGCGGTGCTCCACCTCCCTCATGCCTTCCGTCAGATGGCCCAGCGGAATCAGCAGCCGGTTCATGTACCATTTAAAATAGAAAATGAACATCAGGACCACACACAGGATGACAGCCATGCTGATAAGTGAGAACAGGGTGAACTGTCCGAACAGTGAGGTTTCGTTGACCGCGCTGACCAGATAGTATCCTGGCTCAGGCATTGGCAGAATCATATACCGTATGCCGCGGTATGAAATCTGCTGCCGGCCGCCGTCGGATACATGGTTATTTTTTGCAGGATGACTGCTGGCTGCGGGGCGGGCTGAGCCAGCCGGGTCTGCTGCGTTTTGCCGGATTTTTTCCATGACAGCAGACGGAATCCGGTTTTTCTGACCGGGGGCTGCCACGATGTTTCCCTGGCTGTTGATGAGACAGATGGTTCCCAGCTTTCCGTTTTTGTTGTAGTTTTTAATGGAATCCGGTATTTTTGATATCCGGTAGAGGACAATGCATTCTGCCTGCGTATCCTCCCCGGGAGCATAGGCGGATATCTCCAGAATCTCCCGGGCAGAACGGATGCGGTAAAAATAGTCTTCGTCCACCAGGGCGGTGTGTACCAGTCCCGGATTGCTGACAGCGGCCTGATACCATTCCTTTTGCCGCAGCTCGTCCACGCTGTAGCGCATCTCGCCCTTGGGAATGATGGCCGAGCCATCCCTGCGGTAAATATGGATGTCCAGAATCTTATATTCAGGCGCGGCCAGCATCTGATACATGGTATCCAGCTGTTCCAGGGCCTGTTCCTGCTTTTGTGCGTCATGTCCCGCCGCATCCCGTATGGTGGTGCCTCCGTTCATGTTGACCACCCGGGACAGGGCCAGGGCTGAACTGCGGGTCTCTTCCCGGTATAATTCCAGAACCGCCTGCTGGGTCACGGTTACGGACTCCGTGGCAGCCCGGTAGATGTATCTCCCTGCAGCCAGGAACACCAGGCCCAGGATAATCATGACTGGGAACACAATCATGCAGACATAACTGATTACCACGTCTTTAATCAGGCTGCTTTTGAATATTGGTTTCATGATTTTACCTCTTGTGTTTGCTGGTTCAATCATAGCATGTCTTGGGAGGGCAATTCAAGGTTAATTCATTTTCTATACTGGTAAAAATCCGCCGCCATCAGGTCAAAATCCTCCAGGCCGCAGACCTTAAAGGCCATCCTGGGACGTCTGATGGGGTAAAAATGGGGTATGGCTTGCATTCCCGCCCAAAATATGCTACACTATCCCCTGCAATAAGGCCGCAGATTCCCAGTATTCATCAGCATTTACCGGGACAATCTGCAACAAACGACCGGTGTGTTCGAGACCTTCCACACCTAAAACAAAACTAAAGGAGACAACCGAATATGAGAGAGAGCAACAAGAAAATGTACCATCTGGCACACGGCGCCATGATAGCTGCCGTGTACGTGGCCCTGACCGTGGCATTTGCGCCAATCAGCTTTGGGGCAATTCAGTTCAGGGTATCTGAGGCCCTGTGCATCCTGCCCTATTTTACGCCGGCAGCAGTGCCGGGACTGTTTGCAGGGTGCTTCCTGTCCAACCTGATGCTGGGAAGTCCGTGGGACATGGTGTTCGGAAGCCTGGCAACCCTGATTGGGGCAGCCGGTTCCTGGTACCTGCGCAGGCATAAATGGTGTGTATGCCTGCCGCCTATCCTGTCCAATGCCATCATCATTCCGTGGGTGCTGCGTTATGCCTACGGTTCCCCGGATTTGATTCCGGTGGCAATGGTCACAGTGGGCATCGGGGAAGTGCTGGCCGTGGGAGTGCTGGGCAATGTGCTGATGGTTACATTGGAGCGATATAAAAATCTGGTTTTTAAGCAGCAGGCAGCGTAAGCCGGCCTGCCGGTACAATACCGGGATAAACTGTTAAGGAAAAATCAGAGAAGGACTTTGGGGGTATGCAGGCTCAGGCAGGAGCCTGAGTGCATATCATATATCAGGTCTGTCATGGAGGAATGCCGGGGAGCCGGTATTTCTCCATTTTTTATATAGCTTTTCAAATTTTTTTTGATATAATAAGGAAGAGATATTTTTGTGCGGGAAAATGGATGACAGGCACAGGGAAGGACTATTGATTATGTATCAGATAGATTTTAATAAACCGGAACACGTACACTTCATTGGAATTGGAGGCATCAGCATGAGCGGCCTGGCGGAGATTCTTCTGGATGAGGGATTTTCCATATCAGGCTCTGATTCCCATGAGACAGGACTGACAGAGCACCTTGAAAAAAAGGGAGCCAGGGTATACTACGGACAGAGGGCCGCCAATATTGAGAAGGAGCCGGGAATTGACGTGGTCGTGTATACGGCGGCTATCCATGAGGATAACCCGGAGTTCAGGGCGGCCAGGGATAAAGGGCTTCCCATGCTTTCACGGGCAGAGCTTTTAGGTGAGCTGATGCGCAATTACAAGGAGGCCGTCGCCATCTCGGGCACCCATGGCAAGACCACCACCACATCCATGCTTACGGATATCCTTCTGGCGGGAAACATGGATCCCACTATTTCCGTGGGAGGCATCCTTAAGGACATAGGCGGCAACATCCGAGTGGGCGGGCCGGATTTGTTTGTCACGGAGGCATGTGAATATACCAACAGTTTCCTGTCCTTTTATCCCACCATGGAGGTTATACTGAATATTGAGGAGGACCATCTGGACTTCTTCAAGGATATTGAGGACATACGCCATTCCTTCCGGCTGTTTGCAGAGAAGCTTCCGTCCAAGGGACTTCTGGTGGTGAACAGCTCCATCGAGAAGGCGGAGGAGATTACCAGAGGCCTTAAGTGCCGGGTGGTCACCTTTGGGAAGGACCCTTCCAGTACCTATACTGCCCGGAACATAACATATGACGGATATGCCAGGCCTTCTTATGACCTGGTGATTCAGGGAGAGGTGGTGAACCGCATCACCCTGGGCGTCACAGGAGAGCACAATGTATATAATTCCCTGGCTGCCATTGCCGTTGCCCTGGAGCTGGGAGCCGGCTTTGACGCCATCATGGCGGGGCTGGGAAGATTTACAGGCACGGACAGACGGTTTGAGAAAAAGGGAGAGGTCGGAGGAGTCACTGTTATCGACGACTATGCACACCATCCCCAGGAGATACGGGCCACCCTGGCGGCTGCCAGGAATTATCCCCACAGGAAGCTGTGGTGTGTGTTCCAGCCCCACACCTATACCAGGACCAGGGCGTTTCTGGACCAGTTTGCGGAGGCGCTGTCTGCTGCGGACGAGGTGATACTGGCGGATATCTATGCTGCACGTGAGACAGATACCCTGGGAGTCAGTTCCAGGGATGTGGCGGAGCGGATTGAGAAGCTGGGTACCAGTGTGCACTATATTCCTTCCTTTGATGAGATTGAAACATTTATTTTGGAAAATTGTATGAACGGCGATTTGTTGATAACTATGGGGGCCGGAGATATTGTAAAAGTAGGAGAAAAGCTGTTAGGACAATAGTTATCCACATTATCCACATAGTTTTCAACATTTTATGTAAAGAAGCTATGTGGATTTTTTGATTAACATAAAAAAATGTCGCACGATTTAAAAAATCTTGGATTTATACGGTAAAAATGGGGTTTTATGAAGAACGGGGACAATTATGTCCACCATTTTTCCACATTATCCACATTATCCACAACGAAATATGTGCAAAACTGCGCCTATTTTCTTTTGGAGGTGGATGTGTTATGATAGAATGAAGCAAGGAGTGGTAGGGATGGGTGGAAATATGAAGGATAAATGGAGTGTTCCGGTCACGGCTGTGGCCAATGAATTCATTGATACATATATGGCTGCTGCCAATGGTGAATATGTGAAGGTGTATCTCTATGTGCTTCGCCACCAGGGGAAGGAGATTACCATAGAGCTGATTGCGGATGCCCTGAACCACACGGAGTCTGATGTCCGCAGGGCTCTTTCCTATTGGGAAAAGGCCGGCGTCCTCACTGCCCCGGAAAGGGAGCAGCCGGTTTTGGCGGAGCAGGTCCGCCCGCAGCCTGAGGCATGTATCCGGGAACGGGCGCAGTCAGGGGGCCAGGCAGAGGTTCCCGAGCAGCAGGGCGCTCCGTTTAAGCGGGAGACAATGACTGATTCCGTGAATCAGGAGGACAGCTGCGCTCCGGTCTACTCTGCGGAGCAGGTGAACCGCCTGGCCCAGGATGAGGAATTTTCCCAGCTTCTCTACATCGCACAGAAGTATATGAATAAGGTTTTTACCCCCAGGGACTGTCAGGTATTCGCTTATCTGTATGAGGGATTGTCCATGAGCAGCGAGCTTTTGGAGTACCTGGTGGAATACTGTGTGCAGAACGGTCATATTTCGGTGCGCTACATTGAGACAGTGGCCATGAGCTGGCATGAAAAGGGCATCAGGACAGCCCAGGAGGCAAAGGATTACTGCGCTTCCTACAACCGGGATTCCTTTGCTGTCATGAAGGCGTTCGGCATCAACAGCAGGAAGCCGGCTGCGCCGGAACAGAAGCTGATGGACAAGTGGTTCCGGGACTACGGATTTACCAGGGACGTGGTGCTGGAGGCCTGCAACAGGACCATTACAGCCATCCACAACCCCAGTTTCCAGTATGCGGACAAGATATTGTCGGACTGGAAAAAGGCCGGAGTCAGGGGGCTGGCCGACGTAAAGGACCAGGATGCAAGGCGTACCGCTGCCAGGGAAGAGAGCGGCGAGTCCAGGGAGAAAAGGCTTCAGAAGTATGATTCCGCTGTCTCATCGGCCAGACAGGGCTCCGGCGCCAGGAAGAATACATCCAACCAGTTCCACAATTTCAAGCAGAGGGATACGGATTATGATGCCCTGGTCTTAAA
This sequence comes from Clostridium sp. 1001283B150225_161107_B6, assembly GCF_015556325.1. NCBI lineage: Bacteria > Bacillati > Bacillota > Clostridia > Eubacteriales > Clostridiaceae > Clostridium > Clostridium sp. 1001283B150225_161107_B6. The sequence continues at coordinate 65,201 of NZ_JADNMD010000018.1, forward strand.
GCAGGTAAAGGAGTGGGTGGGACAGCAGCCATAGGGCAGATGACGGGCAGCCGTTTTTAAACACGCCTTAGAGCGTGTGTCACAAGTCCCAATACACATAAGGAGAGTGAACCATGGCACTGAGCAATTCCCAGTACGATGCAATCATGAGGGAGTATGGAAGGCAGCAGATTGAGAACCACCATAAACTGGAGGAGCGGCGCAAAGAGATTTATGCCAGGCTGCCGGTGGTAAGGCAGCTGGAGGCGGAAATCGCAGAGCGTTCCGTGGCGTGCGCTAAAAAGCTGCTGGAGGGGGATAAAAGTGCCCTGGACAGGCTGAAGGAGGACCTTAAGGACCTGCGTGAGCAAAAGTCCCTTATCATCAGGGCAGCCGGATATCCGGACGATTATCTGGAGCTTCATTACAGGTGTCCGGACTGCAGGGACACAGGGCTTATAGACGGCCATAAGTGCCACTGTTTCCTTCAGGCCCAGATGAAGCTTCTGCATGCCCAGTCCAATCTGGAGGATGTGCTTGAACGGGAGAATTTCAAGTCCCTGAGCTTTGAATACTATGACGATACGGAGATACTTCCCCAGCTGGGCATTACCAACGCGGCATACATGCGGCGGGTGGTAAAGGGGTGCAGGGAGTTTGTGAGGGAGTTTGATAAGAAACATGACAACCTGCTGTTTACAGGAAGCACCGGCGTGGGAAAGACCTTCCTGACCAACTGCATTGCCAGGGAGCTGATGGACAGTTTCCACTCCGTTATCTATCTGACGGCCAGCGACCTTTTCGAGGTGTTTTCCAGGAATAAGTTCGACTATGATAATGCAGAGGAAATGAGGGATATGTACCGGTTCATCCTGGACTGCGACCTTCTCATCATTGATGATTTGGGAACAGAGCTGAACAACAGCTTTACATCCTCCCAGCTGTTTTACTGTATCAATGAGCGGATGAACATGAGCCGTTCCACCATCATTTCCACCAACCTGACACTGGCGCGTCTCAGGGATTCCTATACGGACCGGGTTACATCCAGAATCATGAGCGGATACAGAATCATTCCATTATATGGGGGAGATATCAGACTGTTAAAAAAGTAACGTATAAGAAAGACATTTCCGGGCCGGAAGGGCCTTGACGAATCATGGAGAATGATGGTATAAAAGTATATGCCGGTCCAGGCAAAGATGCCTGCGGCAAAAAACAGGAGGATGTTAACCATGTTGTATGAGGAGAAAATCATTGAAACCATTCCCGTTGGTCCGTTGGGATTGATTCCGTTAAAGAGCTGTACGGAATTGGGCAATAAGGTGGATGCTTATCTGGTGGACTGGAGACGGGAGCGGGAGAGCGAACACAAGTCTACCATAGCATTTTCCGGATATCAGAGGGATTCCTATATCATCAATGCCGTTACCCCCAGGTTTGGTACAGGCGAGGGAAAGGGGCTGGTGACGGAGTCCATAAGAGGCGACGACTTATATATCATGGTAGATATATGCAACTACAGTCTGACCTATTCCCTGTTCGGCATGACCAACCACATGTCGCCGGATGACCATTTCCAGGACCTGAAGCGTGTGATTGCAGCGGCAGCAGGCAAAGCCCACAGGATTAACGTAATCATGCCTTTCTTATACGAGAGCCGCCAGCACAGGCGTTCCGGCCGGGAATCCCTGGACTGCGCCCTGGCTCTTAAGGAACTGGTAAATATGGGAGTGGAGAATATCATTACCTTTGACGCCCATGACCCCAGGGTCCAGAACGCCATTCCTTTAAGAGGATTTGAGACAGTGCAGCCCATCTACCAGTTCCTCAAATATCTTTTGAAGAATGAGACGGACCTGCAGATTGACAGCGACCACATGATGGTTATCAGCCCGGATGAGGGAGGTACAGGCAGGGCCGTGTACTTTGCCAACATGCTGGGACTGGATATGGGCATGTTCTATAAGCGCCGCGACTACACGAAAATTGTGGGCGGACGTAATCCCATTGTGGCCCATGAGTTCCTGGGAGCCAGTGTGGAAGGCAAGGATGTGCTTATCATCGATGATATGATTTCCTCCGGGGACAGTGTCATGGATGTGGCCAAGGAGCTGAAACGCAGAAAGGCCAGGAAGGTCTTTGTATGCGCCACCTTTGGTCTGTTTACAGGGGGACTTACAAAGTTCGACGAGTATTATGATAAGGGAATCATTGACCGGATACTGACCACTAATCTGGTATACCAGACCCCGGACCTTCTTGAGAGACCTTACTATATTAATGTGGATATGAGCAAGTATATTGCCCTAATCATTGACAACCTGAATCATGACGCATCCCTGAGCGATTTGCTGACGCCTACCAAGCGTATCAACAGGCTGCTGGCTCAGTACCGCAGTTAACAGGAACATGATGTAAAGGATAAAAGGCCGTTTTCCTAGTATCTGCCAGCCGGGGTATGCCGCGGCGCTTCGGCAGGCTGCGGGGACGGCCTTTTTGGATATCCGGCAATGCCATGGACAGGGGGAAGATATTATATTATGGAAGAAAAGCAGTTCCGCGACAAGGTTTACTGGCTGACATTCCTGTTCAGCCTGCTGGTGGTATGGGTGCATTCCTTTAACGGGGAGCTGTTTATGGGGACCCCGGAGGCAGCCCTTGAGGTGGCGCGGATAGAACATATACTGGGAGAGAGTCTGGGACAGATAGCAGTGCCGGGCTTTTTCATGGTGTCTTCCTATCTGTTCTACCGCGGCTTCAGCTGGGAAAAACTCATACCCAAGTGGCGTTCCAGGGTAAGGAGCCTGGTGCTGCCCTATCTTCTGTGGAATTTTCTGTATTATATGGGCTATGTGACAGCCACCCGCCTGCCCGGCCTGGCAGGGGTGGTGGGAAAGTCCCCTGTACCATTTACAGGGGCCGGGCTCTTTGAGGCTCTTGTGTGCTATGCCTATAATCCCGTGTTCTGGTATCTGTTCCAGCTGATACTTCTGGTGGCGCTGGCGCCCCTGATTTACGCCGTGATGCGGGGAAATGCCACGGGAGCTGCTGCTCTGGGAATCATGGCCTGGGGCCTGTGGATGAACCGGGCCATGCCGGTCCTTAACCTGGACGCCCTGTTTTATTTCTGCACCGCTGCCTGGGTGAGCCTTCACAGGGATACCTGGGGAAGGAAAATAGAGGAAAAGGCCGGGGCCGGAGGAAACATGGCGGCCGCAGCGTTCCTGCTGCTGGCCATGGTTCTGCTCCGGTACCTGGGCCGCCCTGAGGGCCTGCTGTGGGCGCGGCCTCTTTTCACTGTGTGCTGGAGGCTGTGGGGAGTCTGCGCAGCTGTCCTGGCTGTAAAGGCAGCGAAGCTTCCGGCTGCCAGGGAGTGGATGAAGCATAACTTTTTCCTGTATGCCATCCATTTTGCCTGGGTAAGGCTCATCAATAAGGCTGCAGCGGTCTTATTCCCCGGAAGTGAGGTTATAGCCCTGACCGTATTTATCCTGATGCCTGCGTTTATGGCGGCAGTCAGCACCCTGATTGGAAACGCCATGAGGCGGTTTCTGCCCGGGGTCTATTACGTGTTGTCCGGAGGAAGGTAGGCCGGCCGGGCGGTTCCCTGCCATGCAGGGCGGCCGGCCGGACAGCGCGCCGGATTATCCGGCAAAACTTCTTGCAATCTCTGTGATTCTATGGTATTCTGATACTACTTCCGCGGCATTTCTTGCCGTGACAGCTTTGGCACTGCATGTTTTGAGCAGGCGTTGGGGTGCGTGCACAGGCACCTGTAAGGGGCGGTTCGCCCGGAATTCACATTAGTAATGCAGACAGGAAAACGGTTTGGGAGTAGTATGAAACCAGCGTGAAAAAGGGGCGTGGCGGGAAAATAGAGGTTGACATTTTGGGTGAACTATACTATTATTGTAACTATTAGAGAACGTTTGTTCGTATAGAAGGCATTGGAGGATACTATGGCCAGAGAAGAAAAGAGTAATGTAATCAACCGCGATATGAATAAAGATGAGAAGCTAAAGGCGCTGGATGCTGCCCTTACCCAGATTGAGAAGGCGTATGGAAAGGGTTCTGTCATGAAGCTGGGGGATTCCAGGGCCAATATGAATATTGAGACGGTTCCCACAGGCTCCATCAGCCTGGATATTGCCCTGGGACTGGGCGGAGTTCCCAAGGGAAGGATTGTGGAGGTATACGGACCTGAGTCTTCCGGTAAGACCACGGTGGCTCTTCACATGGTGGCAGAGGTGCAGAAGCGCGGAGGCATTGCAGGCTTTATTGATGCAGAGCATGCCCTGGACCCTGTATACGCCAGGAACATAGGAGTGGATATTGATAACCTGTACATTTCCCAGCCGGATAACGGTGAGCAGGCCCTGGAGATTACCGAAACCATGGTGCGTTCCGGCGCCGTGGATATCGTGATTGTGGACTCCGTGGCAGCCCTGGTTCCCAAGGCCGAGATTGACGGCGAGATGGGCGATTCCCATGTGGGCCTTCAGGCCAGGCTTATGTCGCAGGCCCTGAGGAAGCTTACCGCTGTTATCAGCAAGTCCAACTGTATTGTCATTTTCATCAACCAGCTGCGTGAGAAGGTTGGCGTTATGTTTGGAAATCCGGAGACAACCACCGGCGGACGGGCCCTGAAGTTCTACGCATCCGTGCGTCTGGACGTCCGCAGGATAGAGACTTTAAAACAGGGCGGAGAGGTCACCGGCAACCGTGTCAGGGTAAAGGTGGTGAAGAATAAGATTGCGCCTCCTTTTAAGGAAGCTGAGTTCGATATCATGTTTGGCAGGGGCATTTCCAAGGAAGGCGATATCCTGGATTTGGCAGTTAAGGAGAACATCATTGAGAAGAGCGGCGCCTGGTTTGCTTATAACGGAGCTAAGATTGGCCAGGGACGTGAGAATTCCAAGCAGTACCTGTCTGATAATCCGGCCATCTGCGCTGAGGTGGAGGCCAAAGTTAGGTCAAAGTATGAGCTGCCCGGTGCAGAGGAGGCCATGGAGGCTGCCGAGGTCCTGAGGACAGCCGCCAAACCAATGGAAACGGAAGCAGGGGAAGCAGATGCCCCTGAGCTGGTATGATGGTCACAGCCGTCATTCCTGTAGATAAGAGAAAGAGCAAAGTCTTCCTGGAGGAAGGCTTTGCCTTTGTTTTATACAGGGGTGAGGTTGAACGGTACAGGATAGAGGAAGGCAGGGAACTGGAAGACAGGGTCTATGGGGAAATACTCAGGGATGTACTGCGTCCAAGGGCCAAGGAATATGCCCTGCATTTATTAAAGGATTCGGGAAAGACCGAGAAGTGGATGAAGGAAAAACTTGGGAAGGCAGGATATCCCAGGGAGGCAGTGGACTATGCAGCGGATTTCCTGAAGGAATATCATTTTCTGGATGACAGTGCCTATGCCCAGAGCTATGTGCGCTCCTATGCCGGGAAAAAGAGCCGCCGCCAGATGGTGTATGAGATGCAGCAAAAGGGCGTGGATTCCTCTTATATAGAGGAGGCCCTGGAGCAATCGCCTGTGGATGAGGAGGAATCAGCCAGACAGGCTCTGGCCAAGCGCCTGGGGGGCAGAAAGGAGGCTTCCTACCAGGAAAAAGGCCGTCTGGCGGCCTTCTTAGGGCGGAAGGGATACTCCTTTGAGGTGATAAACAGGGTGATGAGGGAGATTAAAACCGCTGAAAACCAGGAATAGGGCCTATTGCAATTTGTCTATATTGTCTGTCTCTGCGGGAAAATAAGGGGAAGATACTTGACATAATTCTGAAAAAAGTATAAAATTAATATGTTGTAGTTCGTACAATGAAAATTAAATAAGGAGGTGCTCCTGTGTCACAGATAATGGTCCCTATGATGATGATTATCGTTATGATAGTTGTGGCTATTATTACTTGGTTTGCTGCACGCAATTACGAGAGGAAGCAGTATGACAGCAAGGTAGGAAGTGCAGAAGAGAAATCAAGGGAAATAATAGATGAAGCATTAAAAACCGCAGAGACAAAGAAGCGAGAAGCTCTCCTGGAAGCCAAGGAAGAATCTTTAAAGACGAAAAATGAGTTAGAGAAGGAAACCAAGGAAAGAAGAGCGGAACTTCAACGTTATGAAAAACGTGTATTAAGCAAGGAAGAAAACGTTGAAAAAAAGGCAGATGCCCTGGAAAAGAAGGAGGCGGACCTGGTCAGGAGGGAAAACATTCTCAGTAAACGTACTGCAGAAGTGGAAGCCCAGTATGAGCAGGGGATACAGGAACTGGAACGGATATCCGGTCTAACCTCCGAACAGGCAAAAGAATATCTTTTAAAATCTGTTGAAGATGATGTAAAACATGACACAGCTAAATTAATTAAGGAACTTGAAAACAAGGCAAAGGAAGAAGCTGACAAGAAGGCCAGGGATTTAGTGGTGACTGCCATCCAGCGGTGTGCTGCAGACCATGTGGCTGAGACAACGGTTTCTGTTGTACAGCTTCCTAACGACGAGATGAAAGGCCGCATCATTGGACGAGAGGGCCGTAACATTCGTACCCTTGAGACCCTTACCGGTGTGGAACTGATTATCGATGATACCCCGGAAGCAGTAGTATTATCCGGATTTGACCCAATACGCAGAGAAGTTGCTAGAATTGCATTGGAGCGTTTGATTGTGGACGGACGGATTCATCCGGCCAGAATCGAGGAGATGGTAGAGAAGGCACAGAAGGAAGTGGAGAACAACATGAGAGAAGAGGGCGAAGCAGCCTGTCTTGAAGTTGGCATCCATGGAATTCATCCGGAACTCGTTAAGTTACTTGGTAAGATGAAATTCAGGACCAGCTATGGCCAGAATGCATTAAAGCATTCCATCGAGGTGGCCCAGCTGTCAGGACTTTTGGCATCAGAACTTGGAGTGGATGTACGTTTAGCAAAACGTGCCGGTTTATTACATGACATTGGTAAATCCGTTGACCATGACATGGAAGGTACCCATGTTCAGCTGGGCGCAGACCTGTGTAAGAAGTATAAGGAATCTGCCACTGTACTGAACGCGGTGGAATCCCATCATGGCGATGTTGAACCTACCAGCCTCATTTCCTGTATTGTACAGGCAGCCGATACCATATCTGCTGCAAGACCTGGTGCAAGACGTGAGACGCTGGAGACATATACAAACAGATTGAAACAATTAGAAGATATTACCAATTCCTTTAAGGGAGTGGACAAGTCTTTTGCCATTCAGGCAGGCCGTGAGGTTCGTATCATGGTAGTTCCGGAACAAATCAGCGATGATGATATGATATTGCTCGCAAGAGATGTTTCCAAACGGATTGAGGACGAGCTGGAATATCCGGGACAGATTAAGGTAAATGTGATTCGTGAATCAAGAGTTACGGATTACGCCAAGTAATTGTCCGGAGTGAAAGATAAATGCCCTAAAACCCGCAAGAATGTAGTGTTCATGCGGGTTTGGGGCATTTTTTTTTGGGCGGAGCGCAAACCGCCCGTGACAGAGGGATAAGAGTAAAAAAGAGATTGTGCCATGGGATGTATCATGCTAGAATATATATGAGCAGAGTTAGGCGGAAGCAGGACTCCTGCTTAGGGGAATCAAAGAGAGGAATATGATATGAATAGACGGATGGCAGGGCTTGGCACGGTATTTTTGGCATGTACCCTTATGCTGGGGGGATGCAGTACTGGGAATAAGGTTGTCAATATCCAGGTGCCCGATGAGGATGTCACCACAATCACATTCTTCGGCAATAAATATGAGCCGGAAAATGTAACGGTCATTGAGGAAATCCTGTCGGACTTCATGAAGGAGAACCCAGGCATCAGGGTATCCTATGAAAGCCTTAAGGGAAACGACTATTACAAAGCCCTGGAAAAGAGGATGGATGCAGGCAAAGGCGACGATGTGTTCATGGTGAACCACGATGTCCTGTTAGAGATGCAGGCCAGGGGACTGCTGGTGGATTTATCCGGTCTTGACACCATCCGGGGCTACAGCGACTCCATGCTCGGCCAGATGGATGAGCATGGAAAGATTTACTGGATTCCCACCACGGTATCGGGATTTGGGCTTTACTGCAATAAAAAACTGCTGAAGGAACATAAGCAGAAAATACCGGAGAACCTTCAGGAATGGAGGCAGGTCTGCGGTTATTTTAAGGAACAGGGCATTACTCCGGTTATAGCAAACAATGATATCTCGCTGAAGACCCTGGCCATTGGCCTGAGTTTTTATCCGGCGTATCAGGAAAAACAGGAAAGGGATATTTTTGGCCGCCTGAATGAGGGGAAGGATAAGCTGAGCCTCTATATGACTCCTGGTTTTTCTCTGGTCAAGGAGTTCCTTGACAATGGTTATGTGGATGCCCAAAAGGCATTGAAGACCCAAAAGACCTCGGATGATTTGGAAGAATTCGTAAAAGGAGAGTCCCCATTCATGCTGACTGGGGCATGGGCGGCCGGCCGGGTGGAGGGCATGAATCCGGATTTTGACTTTGAGGTGGTCCCTTATCCTGTGCTGGAGGACGGCGGACTAGTGGTCATCAATGCAGATACGCGCCTGAGCGTCAATGGGGACAGCCAGCATATAGATGAAGCCCTGGTTTTTGTGGAATATTTTACCCGTCCTGAGAACATACAGAAGTTCGCGGACCAGCAGTCCTCCTTTAGTCCTTTAAAGGAAGGGATTCCGTCGTCCGTAAAAGAGATGCAGCCCATGGTCGCCTGTTATCAGTCAGGAAGGACTGTCATCGGGACGGATGGGCTTCTGGAACTGCCCATATGGGACCTGACAGCGGAGGCGTCCAAACGTCTGATGGCAGGGGAAACCCTGGATGATACCATGGAATGGATGGACCAGGAGGCAGCAGGGAGAATGGGAGGATGGTAATGGACAGGAACCGAACCGGTATAAAAAAGAAGATTGCCCTGGCTGCTGTTTTGGTGGGGGCAGTGCTTTGCGCCCTGACGTTCCTGTTCATACATGAGGTCAAGGAGGAGCTGTGGAAACAGTCTGTCCAGACCATCATAGAGAGCACGCAGCAGGGCTGCAACACCCTGAAAATCCAGCTTACGGAGGATTACCAGTCCATGGGGACTGTGGCGGAGAATCTCAAGGGATTTGCTTCCGGACAGCAGGAGGAACTGGGATTTCTGCTGGATTATTATTCCCAGATAGAAAGTGGAATCAGCCTGTATCTGCCGGACGGGGCCTGTATTCCCGCGTATGGGAAGATTGACGAAGGGGCAAGGGAAACGCTTGACGGTACGGACCGGAAGAACGGCATCATTGACCCCCATATCAGCAGTGTCACCGGTGTCAATGTGTTTGATTTGTTTGTCCGGGTTACGCTGCAGGACGGGGTGCAGGGATACCTGGTAAAGGAATATGAAGTGGAACGTATTGTGGACAGCTTTACCCTGTCTTTCTATAATAATGCCGGATTTTCCTATGTGGTCAACCTGAAAGGGGATGTGCTGATTCGTTCTCCCCATCCAAACAGCAACAAAACAGTCAAGAACCTGTTTGATATGCTGCCGGAGACCCGGAACAGCCGTGAGAGTCTGGAACAGTTTTCCCAGTCCCTTCAGAATTCGTATACGGGCTGGGCAACCTTCAGCTATCAGGGGGAGGATACCGTATTCTGCTATGTGCCTTTGAAGCTCCAATCCGACTGGTACCTGATTTCCATTATTCCCCGGGATGTGGTCAATGCCCAGACAAATGAGATACTTGTGCGTGCTTTTACCCTGATTGGCTGTATCCTGCTGGGGATTGCCCTGCTGCTGGCCTTTTATCTGCGTTATGCCAACAGGACCAACCGGAAATTAAGGAACCAGGCTGACTATATCAGCCGCCTGTACAATGCGGTGCCCGAGGGAATTGCCCTGATGTCTGTGGATTCCCCCTATGATTTCCTCCAGCTGAATCAGGAAGGGCTGAGGCTGCTCCGGTGTCCTGAGGGGGCATCCAATGATGCCATGAAGGGAAAAAGCCTGCGCGATGTGGTACACCGGGAGGACTATGAAAATCTGGCAGGACTGTTTAGGGATACGGCAGAAAGCGGCAGAAAGAATATCTTTGAGATACGTGTGATTACTGCGGATAATGGGTATTTCTGGGGAGCCGGAATCGTGGAGAGGACCCTGGATGAAAATGGAAGCCCTGTATTGATTTCAGCTATCCACGACATCACGGACGTAAAACTGGCGGAGGAGGAGGCGGAGAGGGAGAAGCTGCAGGAACGCCTTACCCTGGTAGGGGCCATTTCCAATGCATATCCGGTGATTGTCAGTCTTAACCTGACTAAGGATACATTAAACTTTATCTATGTAAAAGAGGGACTGATGCTGAATCTGGGCTGTCAGGAGTCCTACAGCCAGCTTTTTGAGGACGCTGCGTCCTCAATTCATCCGGAACATCAGGAAGAATTTGGCCGGCGTTTTTCGGCGGAGAATTTGAACAGGACCCTTGGCCGGGAGAAGAGCGAGGTGTTCCTGGATGTAAGGCAGATGCTTGGGGACGGCAGGTATCACTGGGTATCCATACAGATTATCCATGTGGATAATCCCTATTCAGAGGATAAACTGGCAATCCTGATTTCACGCCGTATTGACGAACAGCGCTATGAGGAGGAACAGAAACGCCGCGCCCTTCAGAGCGCGCTGGACAGCGCCAGGGCGGCCAGCGAGGCCAAGAGCCGGTTCCTGTCCAATATGAGCCATGATATACGGACTCCCATGAATGCAATTGTAGGCATGACGGCCATTGCCACCGCCCATCTCAGCGACAGGGAACGGGTGATGGAATGTCTTAAGAAAATCAGCCTGTCCAGCAAGCATCTTCTGAGTCTGATTAACGATGTGCTGGACATGTCAAAAATCGAGAGCGGGAAGCTATCCATACGGGAGGAACCCTTTAATCTGGCTGAGCTGGTGGCGGAATCAGTGGAACTGGTGCGTCCCCAGGCCGAGGCCAACTGCCTGAAAATGGATGTGCATCTGGAAACCCTGAAAAGTGAGGATGTGGTGGGGGATGCCCTCCGAATCCGTCAGATATATATTAATATCCTGAGCAATGCAGCCAAGTACACCCCAAAAGGGGGAAGCATCCATGTGGAGGTGAAGCAGGAACGGGGGGTAGGAAGAGGATATGGGCGTTATGTGTTCCGGTGTGCGGACACAGGAATCGGTATGAGCGAGGAATTTGTGGGCAAGCTGTTCCAGCCCTTTGAACGGGCCCAGGACTCCACCAGCAGCCGGATTACCGGGACCGGTCTGGGAATGGCCATTACTAAGAATTTGATAGATTTAATGAATGGTGATATCATAGTAGAAAGCAGGCCGGGCGAAGGCTCTGTATTCACAGTGGCCCTTCCCCTGCTGATTCAGGATGCAGTGCCTGAGGAGGTGCCGGAGGAATGGATAGGCATCCACTGTCTGATTGTGGATGATGATGAACAGACCTGTGAGAATGCGGCGGAGCTTTTAGGGGATATGGGACTGCGTCCTCAGTTTGTCACGGAAGGTGCTGCGGCAGTAAGGCGGGTATTGGAGCTGAAGGATTCAGAGGACCCGTTCCGCCTGGTTATTGTGGACTGGAAGATGCCGGATATGGATGGGGTGGAAGTGGCCCGCCGCATCCGGCAGAAGGTGGGAAGAGAGGTTCCCGTCATTGTGCTGACTGCCTATGACTGGGCGGAAATTGAGACAGAGGCCAGGGAAGCCGGCGTATCCGCATTTCTGGCAAAGCCCTTTTACCGGTCCAAGATATGCTACCTTCTCAGCGAGCTGAGCGGTGAAAAGGAAGGGCAGGAATGGAACGGATTTACAGGCCGGGCGGATTTTACAGGCCGGCGTATCCTTCTGGTGGAAGACAATGAAATGAACCGTGAGATTGCCAGAACCCTGATAGAGGAGATGGGAGTGGAGGTGGAGGAAGCCTGTGACGGGGAGGAAGCCCTGGAACGGTTCCGACAAGTCCCTGAACATTATTACGACATGATTCTGATGGATGTGCAGATGCCAAAGATGGATGGATATGAATCCACAAGGGCTATCCGCCGTCTGGACAGGGAGGATGCGGCCTCTATACCCATCGTAGCCATGACTGCCAATGCATTTGCAGAGGATGTTCAGAACGCCCTTCGCGCCGGAATGACAGCACATTTTGCAAAACCCATAGACGCCGGTGTGCTGGAGCAGATGATATATAAGTATTTGAGGTGAAAGGATGAAAGCTGACAGTGGTTTAAACAGGCTGGTATATGAATATTTTGAGGCCAGGATTCTTTATGGATATTATAAATATGGAGAAAGTCTTCCGTCCATAAAGAAAATATGCCAGATGTTCCATCTGGCGCAGGCAACCGTAAGGGCTGCTCTGACCTCCCTGGAGAACAGAGGATATATAAGGGTTGAACCGAGAAAGACACCTAAGGTGATTTATAAAGCAGGACCAGCCGGATTCAGGGAGAATGCAGCCAGGTATTTTGTGCCGAGGAAAATGGGAATCGTGGATTTGGCCCAGTCAGGAAAGCTGCTGTTTGAGCCGCTGTGGCGGGAAGGTCTGAACCGGTGGAAGGATGAGGAATGGGAATCCCTTTTATATAATATGAAGCACCCGGAGGCAGGAGCCGTATCCATGCCGGTGGAGTTTTATATATTGGCATTCAGGGCGCTGGACAACCGCCTGTTTCTTAATCTCTATTGGGAGACTGTGCGTTATATAAGGTTCGCTTATCTGTCTGACCAGGAATCCCGGAAAAAGTTCACGGACCAGGAGTTGGACGGACTGTCCAGGGATGATGTCATTTCATTGCTGGGACAGTCCTTTGAGGCGTCCTATGGCCGCGCTGTGACGGATTTGTTTTCTTTCATAGAGCAGGCGCAGTCGGAGTACGGCATGGAGGATGCGAAGCAGGTTCCTTTTTACTGGAATATTTACAGGCAGCGTCCCCAGCTGAGGTATACGCTTGCATCCCGCATCCTGTGGGGAATTGAGAAGGGAATCTATCCGCCGGGAACCTATCTGCCGTCTCTTCCGCGGATGGCGGAGCATTATGAGGTGTCCCTGAATACGGTGAGGCGTACCCTGTCCATTCTGGACAGCATGGGCATGACCAGGTCCTTTCACGGAAAGGGGACCCTTGTCCTGACAGAGCCGGAGGGGGTGGATTTGGCCAATCCGGAAATAAGGGAGGGTATGAAGCTGTATATTGAAAGTCTGCAGCTGATGATGCTGACCATAAAACAGGTGGTGCTGTATACACTGGAGCATGCGCCGGCGTATGTTGTGGAGAAGCTGAAACATGATGTCTGCCAGCTCAGGGAAGAACGGAAAAGCTATATGGCCTTTGAGGTGGTGCTTGGGTTCATTGAACAAAGCTGCGGGCTGAATCTGGTAAAGGAGTGTTACAAAAAGCTAAGGGAGCTGATTGTATGGGGGTATCCCATTGTGCTGCTGCGCCTGAAGGAAAGGGACATACACATGGAATATGAAGGCATTGTGGCTCTGGCAGGCCGGCATCTGCAGGAGGGGAACGCAGAGGCGTTCTCCCACGATGTGAAAGAACTGATGGGATGGGAATATCAGGAGGTACGGATGTTCCTGGAACATATGGGCGCCCCGCAATAAGGCTCCGGAACAGGAGGCTGCTATGAAGGTAATCCGTAAAGTTGAGCTTAAACCGGGAAGCTATGAAGAGGAACTGCCGGGAATCTCGGCGGAATTTCCCTACATTGCTTCCTATGTGGAGTTGGATAAGTGCGCGGGAAGACAATCCCCCTGGCATTGGCACAAAGAGGTGGAGCTGTTTTACATGGAGCAGGGCAGCCTGGAATATGATACGCCTCAGGGCAGGACGGTTTTCACTGCCGGCTCAGGGGGTTTTGTGAATTCAAACGTGCTTCATATGTCCAGGGCAAGGGATGGGGCGGAGGTGGCTACCCTTCTTCACATCTTTAACCCGCTGCTAATCAGCGGTCAGAGCGGAAGCATCATTGACCGGAAGTATGTATCGCCCCTTGTGACCTTGTCCCAGATAGAGATAATCGGGCTGTACCCGGACCAGCCGGCCCACGGACCTGTCCTGGAAGCCCTGCGGCGGTCCTTTCAGATATCGGAGGATGAGTATGGCTATGAAATCCGTTTGCGGGCAGCCCTGTCCGAAATATGGTGCAGTCTCCTTTCACTGGCAGGGACCATGGAGAAAAGCACCAGATACAGCAGCCGGTCCAGCCAGAAAATAAAAATTATGATGGCGTTCATCCACAAACACTGCGGGGATAAGCTGTCGGTAAAGGAGATTGCGGCGTCCGCCTTCATCAGTGAGCGGGAGTGTTTCAGAGTGTTTAAGGACTGCCTGAATATGACCCCGGTAGAATATGTGACCAGCTACCGCCTTCAGCGGGCTTGCTGGATGCTGGCCGAGGGAAATGAGCCCATCACCGGCATATGCCAGGCCTGCGGCCTGGGAAGCAGCAGTTACTTCGGCAAGGTATTCCGCAGCTGCATGGGATGCAGCCCCAAGGAGTACCGGCTAAAGTGGCGGAATAGTAATATAAGATGACAGCAATTCGATATCTTTGGGTAATGTGATGCACTATAATGATAGTAGGAAGAGGGTATGGCACCTTCTTCCCACGGTCATGGAAGGGGCTGCATATTCCTGGAGGTGTTGGATTGTGATAAAACTTACTATATTGAACATGAATGGATTCCTGCAGATTGTGAATCAGTGCAGCGGCGCAGTCAACGCCGTATGTCCGGATGGAAAATGGCGGGATATCAACAAGTCATACGCTGCCCAGAAGGTGTTATGGGACCAATTCAGGGAGAATCATGGCAGCCTGGCCCTGAAACTGGATTTCCAGAAGCCGGAGGATTATGTGAGGATTGTGTATCATCACATCAGTGAGATTTAAGGGAGCGGAATTTTTCACTATGATGATTTTGCCATCTGGATTTGATGGCGGTGTATTTTGCAGGTTCTTCGGAACCTGCTTTTTCATTTCGCACTGCAGATTTTGTGCTGAAAGAGAGAACCCTACATTATAACACCAGGGTTGGAGACTGTGATATAAAGGGAGAGGAGGTGCATTTTTATGAAGACATACAGGACAGTGGACCTGGCAAGGATGTTTGGAATTCATGTTAACACCGTGCGTCTGTATGAAAGATACGGCCTGATTCCAAAGGCAGAGAGGACAGGCAGCGGTTACCGGATATTTACGGAGCTTCATGTGGAGCAGTTTAAGCTGGCAAGGGCGGCCCTGCGGGTGGAGGTCCTGCAAAACGGACTGAGGAAACAGGCAGTGGCCATCATTAAGACATCAGCGTCAGGGGATTATGGGAAGGCATTGGAGATGACAAAAAGTTACAGCACCCAGCTGGACCGGGAGATGAAACATGCAGAGGAGGCTGTCCGGACATGCCGGGCACTGCTTGCAGGCATAAAAGGCCCCTGGCCTGAAAATGGCTGCGGCCAGGCTGTGTACACAAGAAAGGAAGCAGCGGATATGCTGGGAGTTACCATTGACACGCTGAGGAACTGGGAGCTTAACGGCCTGTTTTCCGTCAGGCGGACAGCCAACGGTTACCGGGTTTATACAGGGGAAGATATTAAGAGGCTGGCCATCATACGCTCCCTCCGGTGCGCCAGCTATTCCCTTTCGTCTATTTTGCGGATGTTAAACGCCCTGTCCGGGAATCCGTCCGCCAATATCCGGAGAATCATTGATACGCCCGGCGGGGACGACGATATCATCACTGCCTGCGATAAGCTGCTCACTTCCCTGGCGGAGGCCAGGGAGAACGCAGGGTATGTGGAATCGCAGATAAGGAAGATGATGGAGATGGGACATGGTAATCAGCTGTGAGAACCGAAAGCAGGCACCAGCGGGAACCTATTCCGGAAAAGCCTACACTTATCCACCAGACCCTGGAATTATGCTAATATTCTGATACACATGAATCAAGGAGGCGGAAAAATGATGAATCAGGCACAACAATGGAAGGATGGGAATACTGCTGGCTGTGAAGAAGCGGTGACGGTTTCAGGACTGAGCAAGTCCTATTCCGGTAAAAAGGTAATTGAGAACCTGAGCCTTACAATCAGGCCGGGCCAGGTATATGGACTGCTGGGGGCCAATGGCTCAGGAAAGAGTACGGCTGTGGAATGTATGCTGGGAACCAGGAGGGCTGATGCGGGAACGGTCCGGATACTGGGTTTTGACCCTGTGAAGGAGCGCAGACAGCTGTTCGAACAGGTGGGGGTGCAGTTCCAGGAGGCAAATTATCCGGACCGAATCAAGGTAAGAGAGCTTTGTGAGGAGACTGCCTGCCTGTATGAGAAAACAGCGGATTACCGGGAGTTGCTGCGGCAGTTTAATCTGGAGGATAAGGCCGGCGCCATGGTTGGCCAGCTGTCAGGCGGACAGAAACAGAAGCTTTTTATTATTCTGGCACTTATACCAGGTCCCAGGGCGGTGTTCCTGGATGAGCTGACAACGGGGCTGGACACAAAATCCCGCAGGGAGGTCTGGAAATGCCTTTTGGAAATGAAGGAACAGGGCCTTACCATATGCCTGGTATCCCATTTCATGGACGAGGTGGAAATGCTCTGTGACCGAATCGGTATCTTAAAGGACGGAAATTTTGCCTTTGAGGGAACCGTTAAGGAGGCAGTGGACAACAGTCCTTATAGCAACCTGGAAGATGCGTATTTGTGGTGGACACAGGAGGAAAACAGATGAAACGGTTTTATACTATATTGAAAACAGAGCTGAAACTATCCGTCAGGGGTATGGATATGGTTATATTTGCTCTCTGCATGCCCCTGGTTATCATTTCGCTTTTGGGAATTATTTATGGCAGTAAGCCTGCCTATCCGGGGGCAGGATATACGTTCCTGGAGCAATCCTTTGGGGCTGTCACCACCATAGCGGTCTGCGCAGGCGGCGTTATGGGGCTGCCCCTGGTGATTTCGGAATACAGGCAGAAGAAGATACTGAAGCGGTATCAGGTAACGCCAGCCAGCCCGGCCCTGCTTCTGGCAGTCCAGGCAGCGGTCTATGCAGTCTACTCCCTGGCGGCCCTGGTGCTGGTTTATATGGCTTCAGTCCTGTTTTTCGGAGCGCACTTTGCAGGCTCGGCGGCGGCATACATGGCTGTGTTCCTGTTTGTCATGCTGTCTGTATTCAGCATAGGCATAATGGTGGGGGGCGTTGCGCGGGATGTGAAGACTGCAGGCATTGCGGCAAGCCTATTGTATTTTCCCATGCTGGCCCTGTCCGGCACCACCCTGCCCTATGAGGTGATGCCGCCTGCCCTGCAGCGGGTTGCAGATATCCTTCCCCTGACCCAGGCCGTCAAGCTGCTGAAGGCTGTTTCCCTGGGGCAGCCGGCGGAGGACGTGTGGAAATCCTGTCTGTACATGGCAGTGTGCTTCCTGGTGTGCAGCGGGATTTCCCTCCGGTATTTTAAGTGGGAATGAGAGTAAACATTCCCTTTTGCAATGGAGCTGGTTTGGACTTGATTTATGGCAGGCTTTATGTGAAAATAAAAGGCAGAGAATTATAAGCTGGAGTGTGTGAAAAGGAGTTATTATGCCGGAATATTCCCTGCCTGTGGGCAACAAGGATTTGATTAATATTGCAAGAAGGGCCTTTAATCTGGTGGACCCAAGACTGATTGGACATGGAGCGCGTGTTTCCTATCTGGTGTTCCAGATGCTGAAGGAGGACGGCTCCTATACGCCGCTGGAGGCAAGGAACCTGTTGATTCTCGCTGCTCTTCATGATATCGGCGCATATAAAACCGACGAAATCGACAGGATGGTGGAGTTTGAGACAAAGGAAGTATGGAATCATTCCATTTACGGATATCTGTTTTTCCATTATTTTACCCCCTTTGGGGATTGGGCTTCCGTCATCCTGTATCACCATATGCCCTGGAACCGGCTGAGAAAGCTGGAGGATGTGCCTGAGAGAATCAGGGAGGCAGCCCAAATCATCAATCTGGCCGACCGGGCGGACATTTACTTTGGGTCATCGGGATACACAGGCGGGTACCAGCGGTTCGTGGAATTTTTGAGAAGGCAGGAAGGGCTGTCCTACAGCCCCAGGGCGGCTGAATTGTTCAGGCGCCTGGGACCGGAAGTCCTGGACCGTCTGGCTGTCCAGGGCCAGGATTACTGCCTGCCCGAAGAAGTGTCTGCCCAGTTTGACCGCGCCATGGAAGAAGAGCCTTTTTCAGAGGATGAGCGCAAGGCGCTTCTGCGGATGCTGACCTATGTTATTGACTTCAGAAGCCCCCATACAGTGACCCATACCATCACCACCACGGTCATCAGCAAGGAACTGGCGGTCCGTATCCTGGACAGCGACGATGAGGTCAGGGATGTGACCTGCGGCGCCATACTCCATGACCTGGGGAAAATAGGAATTCCGGTGGAGATACTGGAATATCCGGGTAAGCTGAGCCCTCAGGCCATGAGGGTCATGAGGACCCATGTGGATTTGACCGGGCATATACTGGGGGCCAGTGTGTCTGAGAGGGTAAAGAATATTGCCCTGCGCCACCATGAGAAGCTGGATGGTTCCGGTTACCCCCAGGGCTTGGCGGCTGAGTCCCTGGATACGCTCCAGAGGATTGTGGCGGTGGCTGATATCATAAGCGCCCTGACAGGAACCAGAAGCTATAAGGATGCATTTTCAAAGGAAAAGACAGTGTCCGTCCTGGAGGATATGGCGGGAAAGGGCCTGATAGATGCAGTCATTGTATCCATGTTTGTGGAGAATTACGATTCCATCATGGAAGCGGTCAGACTGCGCTCACGGCCTATCCTGGATAAATACCATGAGATGCAGCAGCAGTATCAGGTCCTGGCAGGTAAAATGAAGGGCTGGGATTGACCGGAAGTCTCCATGGAATCTTAAGGAAATGTATATTGACACAGCAGGTAAAACTGGATAAAGTAGGGTTATATAGGAACGGAAAAGGAGGAAATGTAATATGCTGCACATGAAGCGGAATTTAATGGTGGCCGCAGCAGGAGTATTGGCCGCCCTGATGGTGTTTCCTGCATACGGCGCCAGCCGTAAGCCCATTAAGTCCATAAACCTGACCATAAAAGCTGAGATAAAGCCGGATACGGATTTCGGAGACGAGCAGATAGAGATTGAGACCAGCAGTAATAAGTACTCTGTGGATGGCTACGACATTCTGAATGACGATGTGGAATGGCGGGAGGATACCATTCCCAGAATTCAGATTACCCTGACAGCCAACGATGATTATTATTTCCAGTCCCTTCCAAAGGATAAGGTGACCATAAAGGGCGGAGCTGAGTTTAAAAACTCCAAGCGGGAGGATTCCAGCACCACCCTGCTGATGGAGGTGGAGCTCCAGGCCCTGAACACCTCCCTTCATGATTTGGCCAATGTGGTCCTTACAGAGGAGGGAATAGCCGCCTGGGATGCCATACCGGCAGCGGGAAGCTATGAGGTACGCGTGTACAGGGACGACAAGGCGGTGGGAGCTGTCATGACGGTGAACACAAATACGTGCAACTGCCGTGAGCGCCTGCAGAAGGGCAATACAGCCTACACAGTCAGGGTGCGGCCTGTCAGCAAATTTGACAGCAAGGAAAAGGGAAACTGGACGGAATCTCCCAGCACCTACATACCGGAGGAAAAGGCGGCTCAATTCAGGGAGAATCCCACGGGAGGAAACGGGGAATGGGTACAGGCCGTTGAGAACGGAAGATGGTGGTACCGCAATGCAGACGGCAGCTATCCGGTCAGCAGCTGGCAGCAGATAGGCGATAAGTGGTATTTCTTTGACGCTGAGGGCTACATGGCGACCGGATGGGTACAGTGGGACGGTAAGGAGTACTACTGTGCTGACAACGGAGAGATGCTGACCAACTGTCTGACGCCGGATGCCTATCTGGTAGGGGAAGACGGGGCAAAGATTAACCAGTAAAACAACTGAACATGGAAGATATGGCGCTGTAGGAGTATAGGAATGTACTCCTACAGCTATTTTTGAGGTGATTGAGGTGATGCGTGGTGAATGAGGAAGAATGGAGAGAGCGTATACGCAGGGAGACAGACACCGGGTACTCCTACTGCCTGGCCAGGCGGATGGAGCAGTACCGGACCAATCCGGTGCTGGGATACAGAACCGCCGGGTCCGGGGCAGAGTTTGAGACAGGGGAGATGCTGGTCCGGGAGATGAAGTCCCTGGGACTTGCGGATGTACACAAGGACAGGATAACTGTGGACAGCTGGGAGTTTGAGAAGGCGGTGATGCAGTTTACGGACCGTGAGGGCAGGGACTATGAGTTCCAGTTAGGGGCTTACCAGACGGATTTTCATACCGGCGGATTCCGGGAATTCAGCCTGGTATACCTGGGAAAGGGTACTGCGGCGGATTACAGGAATGTGGATGCGGCAGGAAAGCTGGTTCTCATTGATATCAACCAGAGGGATGAGTGGTGGATTAATTATCCCGTGTACCAGGCCCGGCTGAAGGGGGCTGCCGCCCTGATTGCGGTCCAGGAACAGGGATATGGGGAGATACACGACACAGCCCTTAACGCCCAGGACATAGCGGGGCCTGCAGATGCGCCCGCCTTTTCCATGTCCCGTGCGGACGCTGCTGTGCTGAAGGCGGCCATGGGAAGGGAAAACCAGGTGCAGGTGCGCCTGGACGCCTCATCTACGGTGCTGAGGGACCAGGAGACGTATAACATTATAGGAACCATACCCGGGCCGGAGGAGGGAATGATTCTTCTGACAGCCCATTACGACTCCTATTTCAGCGGATTTCAGGACGACAACGCTGCGGTGGCCATGATGCTGGGCATAGCCAGGGCCGTGCTGCAATCAGGCTATAAGCCCAGGAAGACCCTTATATTCTGCGCTATGGCGGCAGAGGAATGGGGCGTGGTGAATTCCAAATACGACTGGTCCACCGGCGCCTATGAGCAGGTATTTACAGCCAGGCCCGACTGGGCGGGAAAGGTTATTGCGGACCTGAACTTTGAACTGCCGGCCCATGCCCATGGCAGGAAGGATGCTGTGCGGTGCGTGTATGAATATGCGGATTTTCTGGAGGACTTTTTAAAGCGTATGGGAATAAATGGGAGCACAAAAGCACAGGATGGAACGGCAGGTTCCCTGACCTGCCAGCCATACCCCGGAGGAGTGGAAGTGCTGAGTCCCATACAGACCTGGTCCGATGATTTCTCCATGGCCATTGGCGGGATACCCTCCATGGTCAACGATTTCAGCTCAGGGGAATTCATGGAGACGCATTACCATTCCCAGTACGACAATGAGAATTTTTATCAGGAACCGGTGTACCGGTTCCATCATGAGATGTATGCCGGTCTTGTCCTTGCTTTTGACAGGACAGCCGCGGTGCCTATGAATTTCTCAGGGCTGTTTGAGGGGGCCGGGCGCAGCGTTGACAGCAATGCCTGCCCTGGGTCAGAAGCAGACCGGACCGGGCTGTTTTCCGCGCTGGAGCAGGCGTCGGCCGCAGGAAATGCGCTGTATGGAAGAATACGGGAAATCAACCGCGCATACGGCTGTCTGCTGGACCGGGGAGAGGAAGCAGCAGCCCTGAAACTGGCAGCCGGGTGCGCGCCCCTGAACCGGGCGCTTCTTCGCATCTTTAAAAAGGAACAGGATTACTTTGTGCGGCTGAGCTGGCACGATGACGTGCTCTTTCCGCAGCAGGCTGTCCAGGAAAATGTAAGGGCCATGGACAGGGCCATTGCCTGCCTTGAAAATCATGATTTGAGCGGCGCACTGGAGGCTGTGTATACCATAGACAACAACCGTTATGCATTTCTGTTTGATGAGGAAGTCTATACCTATTTTACGGAATACGTCCTGAACCAGCCTCCGGGCCGTCTGAAATGGGGGATGGGAAGGATTGTCCATCACCAGAACCTGTTTGGCCTGGTTGAGAGCCTGAAGGCCAAGGCGCTGCATGGAAAGACGGATACACAGGAAGAATACGCAGCCCTTGTCAGGGCGCGGCAGGACCAGCTTGGCTGTTATGAGGATGACATACGGTATATGACTGCATCCGCCTATAAGCTTCTGGAGGCCATAGGGCAGGCGGCACAGCTGGCGGATGCAGGTCTTATTACGGCTGGGCGCGGAGCCGGGGCATAATACGCGGCAGGAAAGTTATATACAAATGAGATTAAAATACAGGAGGAGTAACTGAGAGATGGAAAGCCCACAATTATACCGGGTCAAGGAGGAGGATTTGCCCAGATTGGAGGAACTTCTGACCGGGTGTTTTGAACACGACCCATTATACTGTAAACTGATTCCGGATGAGGAGATACGCAGACGGCTTCTGCCGGAGCTGTTTGCCTGTGACCTGACAGAATTCTACGAAACCTGCGAGATATACTCGGACAGCCCTGAGATGAATTCCCTGCTGGTTGTTTCCGATGAATCAGAGCCCTATAACCCTCTGACCTATTACCTGGCAGAGGCATGGGCTTCCCTGCGGACCGATGAGTTCCTGATTAAGGAGGACCCCAGCCTTAAGACCCTGTGGAAATTCATGCTGGGCAAGGATTATCTCAACTCCAGATGGACGGCCCAGCTCCACCGAACGGAACGGATTCACATTATCTATCTGGCTGTCCGGCCGGATATGCAGCACCACGGCCTGGCCGCCCTGCTGCTGGATGAGGTCATCCGGTATGCTGACCAGCACAAGCTTATGATATCCCTGGAGACTCATAATCCGGATAATGTGCCGCTGTATGAACACTTTGGGTTTAAGGTTTTCGGAGTATTGGAGAAGCACTTTGAGCTGAAACAGTATTGTCTGATTCGGGAGGTGTAAGGGCAGGGGGAACCGTTGCCCCATAACTTTTGTTTATGATAATAATTCCAAACTTGTATATTCCACTATGGCGAAATTCCGCTGGAAAGGTTGAAATACCTTTTCAAATGATATATGATTGAAAGAAATTATATTACTATGGGTAGATATAACCATAAAGAATAGAAGATAGGGGAGATATGCAACATGGATTATAATGTGACTGTGATTCCAGGTGATGGGATTGGACCGGAGATTGTGAGAGAGGCCAGGAAGGTGCTGGACCGGGTGGGAAAGGTGTACGGCCATTCGTTCGGCTATACGGAGATTCTGATGGGGGGATGCTCCATTGACGCCTATGGGGTTCCGCTGACAGAGGAGGCACTGGAGACAGCCGGGAAGAGCGATGCAGTGCTTCTGGGAGCGGTTGGCGGAGATGTGGGCAACTCTCGGTGGTACGATGTGGCGCCTAATCTCAGGCCGGAGGCAGGGCTTCTGGCTATCCGCAAGGGGCTGGGGCTGTTTGCCAATATCAGGCCGGCGTATCTCTATAAGGAGCTGGCGCAGGCATGCCCCCTGAAGAAGGAGATTATAGGGGATGGCTTTGATATGGTCATCATGAGGGAGCTTACGGGCGGCCTTTACTTTGGGGACAGGTATACCAGGGAAGTGGACGGCGTCATGACAGCCGTGGATACCCTTACATATAATGAAAATGAAATCAGAAGGATTGCCATTAAGGCCTTTGACATAGCCATGAAGCGCAGGAAGAAGGTGACCAGCGTGGATAAGGCGAATGTCCTTGATTCTTCCAGGTTATGGAGGAAGGTAGTGGAGGAAGTGGCCGGGGATTATCCGGAGGTGGAGCTGTCGCATATGCTGGTGGATAACTGCGCCATGCAGCTGGTTATGAATCCCGGACAGTTTGATGTGATTCTCACGGAGAACATGTTTGGGGACATCCTTTCAGATGAGGCCAGCATGATTACAGGCTCCATCGGAATGCTGTCCTCCGCCAGCATGAATGAGAGCAAATTCGGCCTCTATGAGCCAAGCCATGGCTCTGCGCCTGATATTGCGGGCAAGGATATGGCAAATCCCATTGCCACCATTCTTTCAGCCGCCATGCTGCTCCGCTATTCCTTTGATTTGGACCGTGAGGCGGATGCGGTTGAGAAGGCAGTGCAGGCAGTGCTGACCCAGGGATACCGCACCGGCGACATCATGTCGGAGGGATGCACCAAGGTGGGAACCTGTAAAATGGGTGATTTGATTGCGGAACAGATTGGATAATTTGGATTTAGATGAAAGGGGATAGGACATGAAAAGTGATGCAGTTAAGACAGGTATGCAGCAGGCGCCCCACAGGTCCCTGTTTAATGCGCTTGGTATGACAGAGGAAGAGATGAGGAAGCCTCTGGTGGGTATAGTTAGTTCCTATAATGAGATAGTTCCGGGGCACATGAACCTGGATAAGATTGTGGATGCAGTGAAGCTGGGCGTTGCCATGGCCGGCGGTACTCCGGTGGTGTTTCCGGCCATTGCTGTCTGCGACGGTATTGCCATGGGACACATTGGTATGAAGTATTCCCTTGTAACCAGGGATTTGATTGCGGATTCAACGGAGTGCATGGCCCTGGCCCATCAGTTTGACGCCCTGGTCATGGTTCCGAACTGTGATAAAAATGTTCCTGGGCTGCTGATGGCTGCGGCCAGGATTAATGTGCCGACCGTGTTTGTAAGCGGCGGTCCCATGCTGGCCGGCCATGTGAAGGGGCACAAGACCAGTCTTTCCAGTATGTTTGAGGCAGTGGGCGCCTATGCGGCTGGCAATATGTCAGAGGAGGACGTGAAGGAGTTTGAGGCAAAGGCATGTCCTACCTGCGGTTCCTGTTCCGGTATGTATACGGCCAACAGCATGAATTGTCTTACCGAGGTCCTGGGCATGGGACTTAAGGGAAATGGCACGATTCCCGCTGTTTATTCCGAGCGCATCAAGCTGGCTAAACATGCAGGCATGAAGGTGATGGAGATGTATGAGAAAAACATACGCCCCAGGGATATCATGACAAAGGAAGCATTTATGAATGCCCTGACCATGGATATGGCATTGGGATGCTCCACCAACAGCATGCTTCATCTTCCGGCCATTGCCCATGAGGCAGGCGTGGAGCTGAATGTGGATATTGCCAATGAAATCAGCGCGAGAACCCCCAACCTGTGCCATCTGGCGCCGGCAGGACCCACCTACATAGAGGATTTAAACGAGGCAGGGGGAATATATGCGGTAATGAAGGAAATCAGCAAGAAGGGACTTCTGAACCTGGACTGCATGACTGTCACGGGAAGAACCGTGGGAGAGAATATAAAGGACTGCGTCAACAAGAACCCGGAGGTCATCCGTCCGGCGGAGAATCCATACAGCCAGACCGGCGGCATTGCCATCTTAAAGGGCAATCTGGCCCCGGACTCCGCAGTGGTGAAACGCTCTGCGGTTGCGCCTGAGATGCTGAAGCATGAGGGACCGGCCAGGGTATTTGACTGCGAGGAGGACGCCATTGACGCCATTAAGGGCGGCAGGATTGTGGCAGGGGATGTGGTGGTCATCCGCTACGAAGGGCCTAAGGGAGGCCCGGGCATGAGGGAGATGTTAAATCCAACCTCAGCCATTGCAGGTATGGGACTGGGTTCCTCGGTTGCCCTGATTACGGACGGACGTTTCTCCGGCGCTTCCAGAGGCGCTTCCATCGGCCACGCCTCACCTGAGGCAGCGGTGGGCGGACCCATTGCCCTGGTGGAAGAAGGGGATATCATCTCCATTGATATAGACAATCATAAGCTGGACGTGCTGGTATCCGACCAGGAGATGGCAGCCAGGAAGGCCAGGTGGCAGCCGCGCACACCGCAGGTTACCACCGGCTACCTGGCAAGATATGCTTCCCTGGTTACTTCCGCTGACAAGGGAGCTGTGCTGCAGGTAAAATAGGTTTCGCGGCCAGTGGTACCGGGCTGTCCGGCAGTGCCGGCAGGGCCGCGCATCATGAAATAACATGAAGAAAAGGAGTGCAGTATATATGAGCAAATTGACGGGGGCAGAGATTGTAGTTGAATGTTTGAAGGAACAGGGTGTGGACACCGTTTTCGGTTATCCGGGCGGCGCTATCCTGAATATATATGATGCATTGTACCAGCACCAGGATGAAATCACCCACATCCTGACATCCCATGAGCAGGGGGCTTCCCATGCAGCTGACGGCTACGCAAGGGCCACCGGCAAGGTGGGCGTGTGCCTGGCCACATCCGGTCCCGGCGCGACCAACCTGGTGACAGGTATCGCTACCGCTTATATGGATTCCGTGCCCGTGGTGGCCATTACCTGTAACGTGACCAACAGCCTGCTGGGCAAGGACAGTTTCCAGGAAATCGATATTACGGGCGTGACCATGCCCATTACAAAGTATAATTTCATTGTCAAGGATGTGAACCGTCTGGCAAAGGTAATCCGCAGGGCCTTTACCATAGCCCAGACAGGACGTCCGGGTCCTGTGCTGGTGGATATCACCAAGGATGTGACAGCTGCGCTCTGTGAGTATGAGAAGCAGGTACCGGAGGAAATCGTGCGTCAGAGCGACACCATCACAGAGCAGGATATGGACCGGGCTGTGGAGATGATACGAAAGGCAGCAAAGCCCTTTATCTTTGTCGGCGGCGGCGCTGTGCTGTCCAATGCATCCGACGAACTGAGGGCATTTGCCCATAAGATTCAGGCGCCGGTGGCAGACAGCCTTATGGGAAAGGGTGCTTTTGACGGGGCCGATGAGCTGTACACAGGCATGGTGGGCATGCACGGCACCAAGACCTCCAACTTCGGCATAACCGAGGCCGACTTGCTGATTGTGGTGGGTGCCAGGTTCAGCGACCGTGTGACCGGCAATGCCTCCAAGTTTGCAAAGAATGCAAAGATTCTCCAGCTGGATATTGACCCGGCTGAGATTAACAAGAATATTAAGGTGGACGCCAGTATCATCGGCGACGTAAAGGTTATCCTGCGCAAGCTCAACGCCAGGCTGGACCCGGTGAACCACGACGAGTGGATTGCCCACATTGAGCGAATGAAGGATATGTATCCCCTGCGCTATGATAAGAATGTGCTCACAGGACCGTTCATTGTACAGACCATCAATGAGGTGACCGGAGGGGACGCAGTCATTGTCACCGAGGTGGGACAGCATCAGATGTGGGCGGCCCAGTACTACCAGTACCGCCAGCCCCGCACCCTCCTCACTTCGGGAGGACTGGGAACCATGGGATACGGCCTGGGCGCTGCCATCGGCGCAAAGATGGGATGCAGGGACAAGACGGTTATCAATATTGCCGGAGACGGGTGTTTCCGCATGAACATGAATGAAATTGCAACGGCCACCCGGTACAATATCCCGGTGGTGGAGGTCATTGTAAACAATCATGTGCTGGGCATGGTACGCCAGTGGCAGACCCTGTTTTACGGCAAGCGCTATTCCCAGACCATACTGAATGACTCAGTGGACTTTGTGAAGATAGCAGAGGCTATGGGAGCCAGGGCTTACCGCGTGACCCAGAAGGAGGAGCTGGAGCCTGTGCTCAGGGAGGCTATCTCGTTAAACATACCTGTGGTCATTGACTGTCAGATTAGCTGCGATGATAAGGTATTCCCCATGGTATCGCCGGGTGCGCCGATTGCAGATGCTTTTGACGATACGGACTTGAAAATTAATTAAAAACAGTGTATAGTAGTCTTTAATATCTTGGCTGCGTTATCAGATTAGCTTGATAAAGTGCCTGGACAGGTGGGACAGATATACGATGTAGTATACAGTCAGGTGACTTCTCTGTATGCGGTATGGCGTGATATTGTGCCTGGTTCCGCATATGGAGGAGTCCTCTGTGTATATATATTAAAGAGGATATGTGCAGCAAGTACAACCATTTAAGGAGGAGAGCGAGATGAGCAGAGTTTACAATTTTTCAGCAGGACCGGCTGTTTTGCCGGAGGACGTTCTGAAGGAAGCCGCAGCAGAAATGCTGGATTACAGGGGAACAGGAATGTCAGTGATGGAGATGAGTCACCGGTCAAAGGCCTATGACACCATCATAAAGGAAGCTGAATCAGACCTGCGGGTTCTTTTACATATTCCGGATAATTATAAGGTGCTGTTCCTTCAGGGAGGCGCATCCCAGCAGTTTGCCATGGTGCCCATGAACCTGATGAAGAATAAGGTGGCGGATTACATCCTTACCGGACAGTGGGCTAAGAAGGCTTACCAGGAGGGCGGCATTTACGGAAAGGCCAATGCCATTGCATCCAGTTCTGACAAGACCTTCAGCTATATTCCGGACTGCTCCGACCTGCCTGTATCCGAGGATGCAGACTACGTGTATATCTGTGAGAACAACACTATTTACGGCACCAAGTACTGGAATCTTCCCAACACAAAGGGAAAGCTTCTGGTGGCTGACCAGTCCTCATGTTTCTTGTCCGAGCCTGTGGATGTGACAAAATACGGCCTGATTTTCGCAGGCGCCCAGAAGAATGTGGGACCGGCGGGAACCGTTATCGTGATTGTGAGGGAGGACCTGGTGACAGAGGATGTGCTGCCCCAAACCCCCACCATGCTCCGCTACAAGACCCATGCGGACGCGGAGTCACTGTACAATACACCGCCTACATACGGTATTTATATGTGCGGAAAGGTATTCAAGTGGCTGAAGGCCAGAGGCGGCCTTGAAGCCATGAAGGAATACAACGAAAAGAAAGCTAAAATCCTCTATGATTTCCTGGATGAAAGCCGGTTGTTTAAGGGGACTGTGGTTAAGAAGGACCGTTCCCTGATGAACGTGCCCTTCGTGACAGGAGATGAGGAACTGGATGCCCTGTTCGTGAAGGAGTCAAAGGCAGCAGGCTTTGAAAATCTGAAGGGACACAGGACCGTGGGCGGCATGCGCGCCAGCATCTATAATGCAATGCCTGCGGAGGGCGTGGAGAAGCTGGTGGAATTCATGGCTGACTTCGAGAAGAAGCACAGGAAATAAAAGTCTTGGGAAAATAGAGGAGAGTTGGTTGATTATGAAAAAAATTCATTGCTTGAACCCGATTGCAAAGTGCGGCACGGAGTTGTTTCCGGCCAGCTACGAGATGACAGACAACATGGCGGAGGCTGACGCTGTTCTGGTGCGCAGCGCTTCCATGCATGATACGGAGCTTCCGGAAAACCTGCTGGCAGTGGGCCGCGCGGGCGCCGGTGTCAACAATATTCCGCTGGATACCTGCGCGCAGAAGGGTATCGTTGTATTCAATACACCGGGAGCCAATGCCAACGGCGTAAAGGAGCTGGTGATTGCAGGTATGCTCATGGCATCCCGTGACATTGTGGGCGGCATCGAGTGGTGCAAGGCCAATGCGGAGGATGACAACATCACCAAGGATACAGAGAAGAGCAAGAAGGCATTTGCGGGCTGTGAGATTAAGGGCAAGAAGCTGGGCGTCATCGGCCTGGGAGCCATCGGCGCAGAGGTTGCCAATGCAGCCACCCATCTGGGAATGGAGGTATACGGATATGACCCGTATATTTCGATTAATGCAGCCTGGAGACTGTCCAGAAATGTAAAGCATATTACCAATGCGGACATCATTTTCCAGGAATGCGATTATATCACTATCCATGTGCCCCTTATGGATTCCACCAGGGGAATGATTAACAAGGAAAAACTGGCTATCATGAAGGATGGGGTTGTAATCCTAAACTTCTCCAGGGATACCCTGGTCAATGACGACGATATGGCGGCTGCCCTGGATGCAGGTAAGGTGCGCTATTATGTCAGCGATTTCCCCAATCCAAAGGTTGCCAACATGGAAAGGGTCATCCTGCTTCCCCATCTGGGCGCTTCCACAAAGGAGTCTGAGGACAACTGCGCCATTATGGCGGTGAAGGAGCTGACCGATTACCTGGAAAACGGCAACATCAAGAACTCCGTCAACTTTCCCTCCTGTGACATGGGCATGTGCCAGGCAGAATGCCGGGTGGCTGTGCTTCATATGAATATTCCCAATATGATTGGACAGATTACGGCAATCCTGGCGGAACAGGGCATGAACATTTCCGACATGACCAATAAGAGCCGGGATAAGTATGCGTACACACTTCTGGATTTGGAACACAAGGCAGAGGATTCCACCATCCAGAAACTGAACACCATCAAAGGCGTACTCAGGGTGCGTGTGGTGAAATAACCGCGGTCCGGATATGAACGGGCATGGGTTGTGACAAACGGATTTCAGACAGGAGAGAAAAGATGGCAGTTGTAAAACCATTTATTTGTATCAGGCCGTCGGCGGATAAGGCTGCCAGGGTAGCGGCCCTGCCTTATGACGTGTATAACCGGAAGGAGGCCTGTGAGGCCGTGAAGGGAAATCCCCTTTCCTTCCTGAACATTGACCGGGCCGAGACTCAGTTTGCGGATGATGTGGACACCTATGACAGCCGCGTCTATGACAAGGCCAGGGAACTGCTGGACTGTCAGATTGAGGAAGGGGTCTATGTGACGGATCCTGAGGAAAATTACTATCTCTATGAACTCACCATGGAGGGCAGGAGCCAGACCGGCATTGTGGCCTGCTGTTCCATTGATGATTATGTGGGCGGTGTGGTGAAGAAACATGAGAATACCAGGGAGGATAAGGAACTGGACCGTATCCGCCATGTGGATACCACCAACGCCCACACAGGCCCCATTTTCCTGGCTTACAGGCAGAACCAGGAACTGAAGGACCTGGTGGCCCGGGTGAAGGAGGATGCGCCTCTGTATGACTTCGTGTCAGAGGACGGAATCCGCCACAGGGTATGGATGATTGGCGCCAGGAACCTGGTGCAGGCTGTGGAGGATGCATTTGCGGCTATACCGGCCACCTACATTGCAGACGGCCACCACAGGGCTGCGTCGGCTGTAAAGGTGGGGCTTAAGCGGAGGGAAGAGAATCCGGATTATACGGGAAGGGAACCCTTCAACTACTTCCTGTCCGTATTGTTTCCTGACGAGGAGCTGAAGATTCTGCCCTACAACCGGGTAGTGAAGGATTTAAACGGTCTGGGTCAGGATGCGTTCCTGGCTGCTGTCTCAGAGCGCTTTGAGCTTACTGAATGCAAAGAATCCGGGGAGGCTGCGTCCGGGCCAAGTGAAAAAGGCACGTTCGGCATGTTCCTTGGGGATACATGGTACAGCCTCAGGATAAAGCCTGAGTTTGAGAGCAGCGACCCGGTGAAGGGACTGGATGTGTCCATCCTTCAGGACCAGCTTCTGGGACCGGTTCTGGGAATCGGGGACCCAAGGGTTGATAAGCGGGTTGATTTTATCGGAGGAATCAGAGGGCTTAAGGAATTGGAACGCAGGGTGCATGAGGACATGGAAGTGGCCTTTTCCATGTATCCCACTTCCATAGAAGAACTGTTATCAGTGGCTGACGCAGGTCTTCTCATGCCTCCCAAGTCCACCTGGTTTGAGCCAAAGCTTCGGAGCGGGCTGTTTATACACAGGCTGGGCTGAGGACTGATGCAATGAATAGAGTAAGAGGGCTGCGGCACCTGATTTGGGTGGTGACGCAGCCCTCTTTTGATTTGTGCATTTATGTTGCTTCCAGCTGTTTTCCAAATCCTTGCAAAGATTTTACAGAATTCATCTTCCGGAATTTACATTCAATCTTTAAGATTAAGGACATACCACGGAATGATTAGGAGGAAACGGAGAAATGAAAAGAAGTGTGAAATCAATGACAGCACTGGTCCTGGCAGCTGCAATGGCTGTATTATCCGGCTGCGGCGCGGCCGCAACGGGAAGCAGCACCCAGGACGCCGCAGGCTCATCCCCGGCACAGGCCGGAGCAGAGGCGGGAAACCAGGCCGGGAACGGAACAGGAACCGGTGCGGATGGAAACAGCTCATCCGATGGAAAGACAGTTATCGAATACTGGCACTGCAATGCAGAAACCCAGGGAGGATTGGTGGTAGACGAGCTGGTTAAGCAGTTTAACGAAAGCAACGACCATATCCAGGTAGTGGCAAAGTACAATCCGGACATGTATAAGGGGCTGATGCAGAACCTTCAGGCAGAGGCTGCCGCGGGCCGTTCCCCGGCGCTGGTGCAGATTGGCTGGGCGTTTCTGGATTACTTTTCCAATAACTTTTCCTATGTGTCCCCTCAGGATGCCATCGACAGGTTCGATAAGGAGGATGCCGGTTTCCTAAAGGACAAATTCCTTCCCAATGTACTGGGGCTGGCCGTAAACAGCGAAGGCTCACAGGTGGGCATTCCTTATTCCTTAAGCAATCCGGTGCTTTATATCAATAAGGATATTTTAAGGGAGGCAGGACTTCCGGAAGAAGGCCCGGCTACCTGGCAGGAGGTCAGGGAGTTTGCAAAGACCATTAAGGAAAAGACCGGAAAGTACGGCTTTTATATGCAGGAGCCTGCGGATTTCTGGGCGCAGCAGGGACTGATTGAGAGCAGCGGCGCAAAGATGCTGATTGCCAATGCAGAGGGCAAAAAGGAGGCTGCCTTTGCCACGGAGGACGCAATTGCGGCCATGCAGCTGATGGCTGACATGGTGAAGGACCAGACAGCCTTACATATCTCCTGGGAGGAGGGATGCCAGAGCTTTATTGACGGCAACTGCGCCATGCTCTACACCACCATCGCCAGAAGGGCTTCCGTGCAGAAGGGCGCGCAGTTTGACGTTGCAACCGTAAAGTCCCCTCTGTGGAATGACAGGGAGCGCATGGTTCCGGCAGGCGGATGCTTCCTGGCCATCACGGCCCAGGGCGACGACCAGGTCAAGGCAGCGTGGGAATTTGAAAAGTTCCTCTACAGCGTGGAGTCTATGGCAGCCTGGACAGAGGGGACCGGCTATGTGCCGCCCAGAAAGGATGTGGCTGAGGCTGAGAACGGACTTAAGACATTTCTGGCTGAAAACAAGATGATGAACGCAGCCATTGAACAGATGGACGGAGTGGTACCCTGGACCGCGTTTCCGGGAGATGCAGGCCTTCAGGCAGAGCAGATGCTCCTTGATATGAGGGACCAGATTCTGGGCGGACAGGTGACGGCAGAGCAGGGCATGAAGGCAGCACAGGATGCCATCAACCAGCTGCTGGCAGTACAGTAACGGGCCGGCATACAGCCATTTACAATAAATCGGAGCGGGTATCCCCGGAATACATATGGGGGTACCTGTCTCTTTATGGAGGTAAAAGCAGATTGAATCAGGAAGAAAAAAAGCAGACATTACTGGGATACCTCTTCCTTGTGCCATCCCTGGCAGTGTTTGCAGTATTCATGTTTTATCCATTGTTTTATACAATCTATCTCAGCTTTTTTGAGTGGAATATGGTGAAGCCGGTGAAGAAGTTTGTGGGGCTGGCCAACTATACGGCTATTTTTAAGGACCCGAATTCCTGGAAGATTGCAGGCAATACGGTTGTCTATATCCTTGTGCTGCTGGTATTGAATTTTGTTCTGCCCTACATTCTTTCCTTTATCCTGTCGGCGGTGATTAGGAAGGGACAGGGCTTTTATAAGGCAGTGTTTTTCCTGCCCAGCGTCATATCTCTGGTGGTGGGGTCCATTCTGTATATCTGGATTCTGAATCCGATTTCAGGCCCGGCGGCCCTGGTGCTCAAATACGTTGGCCTGTCCCTTCCCTTCTGGTCAAAGACAGAGGGGTGGGTCATTGCGGTGCTGAGCGTAATCACCTCCTGGAAGGTATTCGGCTATAATTTTATTATCATCCTGGCCGGTGTGTCGGGGGTATCCTCAGAGGTCATTGAGGCGGCCAGGCTGGACAATATTCCTCTGTGGAAAATATTCCGGGACATGGTGGTTCCCATGAGCTCGGCCACCGGAATCTACGTGTTTATCACCACCATCGTACAGGGACTTCAGTATGTGTTCACTCCCATCAAGGTAGTGACCCAGGGCGGTCCCAACTACGCCAGCTCCAACCTGATATACATGTCCTACCATGAGGCGTTTACCCTGTACCGCACCGGCACCTCGTCAGCCGTGTCGGTGATTACCATGGTGCTGTTCATCGCACTGCTGCTTCTGGAATTCCGGTTTGTGGAAAAGGGGGTATATTATGAAAATTAAAGAAATGCAGCCAGGGTGGCACCTGCTTCTCCTGTGCGCCGTGTTCCTTCTCCTGATGCCCATTGTATTTGCCGTGTCCAACTCCTTTAAGACCATGCAGGACGCCTTTAATACAGTGTTCCAGATTATTCCGGCCAGGCCCACGGTGCAGAATTACATCCATGTATTCAGCAGGCTGCCTTTTTTAAGGATAACAATGAACACCTTTTTGATTGCTGCCACTGTAACTGTTTTTAAGACCGTCACCAGCCTGTTTGCAGCCTATTCCTTTGTGTATTTTGATTTTAAGGGCAAGGGAATCCTGTACTTCATCATGCTGGCCACCATGTTTATTCCTTTTACCGTTACCATGATTCCTAACTATCTGATGATTTCCGGAATGGGTCTCAGTGATAAGATATGGGGTGTGGCCCTGCCCCAGCTGGCGGATGTGCTGGGAATCTTCCTTTTGCGCCAGTCCATGCGGGGAATCCCCAGGGCGCTTATTGAGGCGGCCAGGATGGAAAATGTGAAGAATCTAAAAATCATGAGGGATATCATCATCCCATTGGTACGGCCTTCCATTATTTCCACGGGAATTATTTTCTTCATCAATTCCTGGAATGAATATGTGTGGCCGGTTCTCATACTGAAAAGCAAGGAGAATTATACCCTGTCCCTGGCCCTGCAGATGTATATAAGCGCAGAGGGAGGGACGGAGTTTACCATAGCTATGGCTGTTTCTGTCATGACCATGATTATACCTCTGGGTCTGTACATCCTGTTCCAGCGGTATATCATCAATACCTTTGCCATGTCGGGCATCAAAGGTTAAGGGCATCAAATAAGGAGAAAGAAATGAAAAACATAGTATTCGACCATGTGGTTAAGGCGTATGATAAAAATGTAATTGTGAAGGATTTAAATATGGAAATCAGGGAAGGAGAGCGCCTGATACTGTTAGGACCATCCGGCTGCGGCAAGTCCACCACCCTGCGGATGATTGCGGGCCTGGAGAAGCTCAGCGGAGGAAACCTGTATATGGACGGCCGCCTGGTAAACCATGTGCCCTGCGGGGAGCGGAATGTGTCCATGGTATTCCAGAACTACGCCCTGTTTCCTCACATGACGGTGAAGGATAACATTATTTACGGCTTAAAGGCCCACAGGATGAATCCGCAGGAGATAAAGACCAGGCTTTCGGAGGTTCTGGATATGCTGGATTTGAAGGGACTGGAGGAGCGCAGGCCAAAGGACCTTTCCGGCGGCCAGCGCCAGAGGGTTGCCCTGGCCAGGGCAGTGGTAAAGCGTTCGGATTATTTCCTGCTGGATGAGCCCCTTTCCAATCTGGATGCCCAGCTGAGGCTGAGGGCCAGGAAGGAACTGGTGAAAATCCATGAGATGTACCGTCAGACCATGATTTATGTAACCCATGACCAGATTGAGGCCATGACCGTGGGGCAGCGTATTGCCCTGATGCATGAAGGGAAAATGCAGATGCTGGATACCCCGTCCAATGTATACAACCGCCCCGCCAATGTATTTACCGCCAGGTTTATTGGTTCCCCTTCCATGAATATTGTGGAGGCATCCTATACAAAGGGAACGCTGGTGATTGGAAGACAGGTTGTATGGCTGCCGGACATGTGGTCAGGACTGGCCTCCCGCAATGAGTCCGGCCGCCTGTTTCTTGGAATCCGGCCGGAGCACATGGCTTTGATGCGCAGGCACCAGGACAACACCCTGGAGGGAATTGTAAGGTACGTGGAGGATTACGGCAACCGGTACGGCGTATATGTGCAGGTGGATAATATGGAGTTCATTGCTGTGAGCGAGGGGGATATCCCGGCTCCGGGGGAGATGGTCTTCATCCGGCCTGATTTTGACAGAATTCATCTCTTTGACAGGGCGACCCAGGTATCTTTGGGCTATCCTGAACAGCTCAGGGCTGCCAAAGAGCCATATATTGTCCAAAAAGGCGCAGGGAAGAAGGGAGAGAACACCAATGGCTTTGCTCATCAGTACCAATATGTATAAGGCAGAGGAGTTTAAGAGAATTCTGCCCTATGTGGAAACGTGGAAGGGAAGGGTGGGGGTGGAGGTATTTCCCATGTTCCACCGGGAGACATTTGCTCCTCTTCTGGAGGAAAGCATGGGTGTTCTGAGCCGCGTTCCCATCAGCTTTCACGGTCCCTATTACAAGGCGGAGCATTCAGCTCCCCAGGGAACCCCGGAGTATGGGGATACTATGGAACTGGTGAAACAGACCCTTTATTATTGCAGGAAACTGAACAGCCGCTATATGGTATTCCATCACAATAACTGTGCGGTTGGGGATAAGGAGAGGATGCTTCGGGATTCCTGCATGAATTACCGCAGGGTGGATGAGCTGTTTTTCAGCTTTGGAATACCGGTGGCCGTGGAGAATGCAGGGGTCATGGACCGGAACAACATGCTGCTGGACGAGGAGGAATTTGTTTCCCTGTGCCAGGGGGAACATTACCCGGTACTCATAGACATCGGCCACGCCCATGCCAATGGCTGGAACCTGCGCCGTGTCATGGAGCGCCTCCGGGGGCAGATTCTGGCATACCATGTTCATAACAATGACGGGATACACGACAGCCACAGGCGAATCAGTGACGGAACCCTGGATGTCCGCAGCTTTCTGACATGGGCCAGGGAATATACGCCTGAGGCTGACCTGGTAGTGGAATATGGCATGGAGACAGCGGATGATTGCAGGGGAATCGCAGAGGACGTGGAGCTGCTTCTGGCATGGGGGCATGGTTTATGATAATACGGAACAGGTAAAGCGGCGGTTAAAACTTACAATTTCCGTAAAGCTATTGTATTTAGCGCTGGTTTGTGGTACGAAAGAGGTGATATTGAACAGGGGAGGAATGAATGAAGAGAGAAGGAAGAACGCAGCGCAACATAAAATCCATATGCCTTATGGCTGCCGGAAGTCTCTGTATGGTTTATTATATTCTGGGCGGAATCCTTAGGAGTTACCGCCTGTCCGCGTTTTGGATTTGGATGGCAGTGGGAATTCTGCTCACAGCAGCCGGTTTTCTGGATTGGCGGATGAAGAGACAGGGACGGACCTGGTTCAGACACAGATGGAGCAGGCGTGCTGCAGGCGCTTTGTTTCTGGCGGCGGTTCTGTATTTTTGCGCAGTGGAGGCGCTGGTTTTTTCCGGTGTCATGTCAAAGGGGACAGCGGGGTTAGACTATCTGATTGTGCTGGGAGCCGGTGTGTATGGGGAGGAGCCCAGTCCGGCCCTGCGCTCCAGGACAGAGACAGCCATCCGGTATCTTGAGGAAAACCCGGGTGCCAAAGCAGTGCTTTCCGGAGGTCAGGGACCTGGGGAGGCCATAACTGAGGCAGAGTGCATGGCCCGTCTTATGGAGGCGGAGGGAATCGCCCCATACCGGCTTGTGAAGGAGGAACACTCCACCACAACGGCGGAAAATATAAAGAACAGCTATGAACTCATAGGTGGAACAGACAAACGGGTGGGCATTGTAACCAGCAACTTCCATGTGTTCCGGGCCGTGGTGACAGCCCGGGCCGCAGGCGGGGAGCATGTGACGGGGATTGCAGCCCCCTTCTCCGGTATCCTGTTGCCTCATTACATGGTCCGGGAATGGCTGGCCTTTACCGTGGATTTTGGTTTTGGGCGTTTCCACACCGGAGCAGGGTTCTGGAAACATTTCAGTTAAGGCCGGTCCTCCTGCATTATTATATTCAGAATTCCTACAGGCGGAGGTACAGCTGAAAAATAAAAAGGCTGGAACAGTAATCGGCGGATTGATTACGTTTCAGCCTTTTTGTTTTTTCCTATACTCGTCAATCACGTACTTAGCCTTCTCAGCATATTCGCTGGGGGTATAAATATAGTACTGGATTTCCAGCTCAGGCCGTTCGCCCAGCCTGCCCATGAGCATGCCGGTCCGCCTGCTCCGGGCGCCTGTATTGACAACCTTTACTTCATAAGGAATCTGTCCGGCTTTCAGGGCCTGCTGTACGGTGGCGTACAATTCC
This sequence comes from Clostridium sp. 1001283B150225_161107_B6, assembly GCF_015556325.1. NCBI lineage: Bacteria > Bacillati > Bacillota > Clostridia > Eubacteriales > Clostridiaceae > Clostridium > Clostridium sp. 1001283B150225_161107_B6. The sequence goes on from NZ_JADNMD010000018.1 coordinate 103,245, forward strand.
AGATTGTTGGTCATAAACACTTCTGCTTTTTTCTTTTTACCGAACATGGATGCCTCCTATTCTGTCATCGGAGGACCGGGACAGGGCTGTCTGCCGGCGGCCGTCCGCCTGTAATAAAATCAGGTTCTGTATATATCTTATCATATTTCACAATAAATTCCATCAGAAAATATCCAATGGATAATTAAGACTATGAATTATCTACAATATATACAAAAACACAGGATGAGTTCAGAATATTGGACAATTTGCCAGGATTACGGATGGTTTAGGCGGCAGTGAGAGGATATAATGAGATTACAAACAAACACGGAAAAGACAGGGGGATGGGTATGACAAGGGAAGAGATTCTGGTCCATGTGGACCATACGCTGTTAAAGGCAGTCTCCACATGGGATGAAATACGGACACTCTGTGAGGAAGCCATTGAAAACCATACGGCTTCCGTCTGTATACCTCCCAGCTATGTAAAGCGGGTGGCGGAAGCCTATGGGGACAAGCTGAATGTGTGCACGGTCATCGGGTTTCCGCTGGGATACAACACCACGGAGACAAAGGTTTACGAAACCCAGAAGGCCCTGGCGGACGGAGCCGGGGAAGTGGACATGGTGGTAAACATCGGTGATGTGAAAAACGGCGGGTTTGCCAGGGTCACACGTGAAATCGAGGCGGTCAAAAAGGCAGCGGGGAACCATGTGGTAAAGGTAATCATCGAAACCTGCTATCTGACAGAGGATGAGAAAAGAGAACTGTGCAAATGCGTAACGGACGGTGGGGCCGACTATATAAAGACCTCCACGGGATTCGGGACAGCAGGTGCCAGGATTGAGGATGTCAGGTTATTTAAGCAATACATTGGCGAGGGCGTGAAGATTAAGGCTGCGGGAGGCGTGAAGACCAGGGCGGATTTGGAAATGTTCCTGGAGGAAGGATGCGACCGTATAGGCACCAGCTCCGCCCTCAGGCTTTTAAGCGGACAGGAAGCGGGAACCTATTGATTTCTTATATCAAACATAAACCATATTAACAAAGTTTAAAGGAGGATAAAGGTAATGAAAAAAAGAAGAATAATTCCGGTTTTATGCGCAGCAGCAGTGGCTGTCAGCCTGGCAGGCTGTTCAGGCGGTTCAGGTTCTGCAACAGAGAAAGGCGCTGACACCCAGGCGCCCAAGGCAGAGGCCGGTGCAGAGGCAGGGAAGGATGAGTCTGCTGAGGCAAAGAAGGAAGAGGGAGGCTCTGGTTCAGCCGACGAGAAGCTGATTATCTACAGCCCTCTTACAGAGTCCATGATTGATTCCATGCTGGCCATGTTCGAGGAGGACACGGGGATTGACGCTGAGTGCCTGGCCATGGGCACCGGCGACGCGCTTAAGAGAATCCAGACAGAAGCCGATAACCCCCAGGCAGACATCCTTTGGTCAGGGACCATTGGAACCGTGAAGAATAAGAGCGAATACTTTGCGGATTACGTCACAACCAACGAGGATGCGTTCTATGATGAGTATAAGAACACAGAGGGCAATCTGACACGTTTTGACACCATTCCGTCTGTTATCATGGTGAATACGGACCTGATTGGCGATATCAAGATTGAGGGATATGAGGACCTGCTGAATCCTGAATTAAAGGGCAAGATTGCATTTGCAGACCCTGCGGCCTCCTCCTCTTCCTTTGAGCATCTGGTAAACATGCTCTACGCAATGGGCGGCGGCAATCCTGACAATGGATGGGACTATGTAAAACAGTTCTGTGCACAGCTGGACGGCAAGCTGTTAGGCGGTTCTTCCGCAGTGTATAAGGGCGTTGCAGACGGAGAATACACCGTGGGACTTACCTTTGAGCAGGGTTCTGCCCAGTATGTGGGCGCCGGCGCGCCGGTCAAGACCGTTTATATGAGCGAAGGCGTTATCTTCCGCGGCGACGGCGTATACATCATCAAGGGCTGCCCCAATGAATCCAATGCCCAGAAGTTTGTGGACTGGCTCACCAGCAAGGACGTACAGGAATTCATGAATAATACCCAGTACAGAAGAACCATCCGCAAGGATGTGGAGGCAGGAGACGCCATGGTTCCCATGGACCAGATTAAGGTAATCCAGGACGACGAGACAGACACCGCGGCACACAAGTCTGAGTGGCTGGATGCGTTTAAGGAGCTGTTTACAGAGTAAACAAATCCGGACATCAGGTGTTGCATAACAGTACATACATCGGGGGCGTGGCTTAATATGTCAGCCCCCTTCATTTTAGAGGAATTGAGGGGAAACGTATGAGTGTTTCAATTGGAATTGACAATGTAGTGAAAAAATATGGGGACCTGACCATTATACCGGACCTGTCCGCCTATATAAAGAATGGTGAATTCTTTACCCTGCTGGGACCATCCGGATGCGGCAAAACCACCCTGCTGCGCATGATTGCCGGATTTAACAGCATAGAAGGGGGAACCATTCAGTTTGACGACAAGGTCATCAATGATATACCGGCCCAGAAAAGGAACATCGGCATGGTGTTCCAGAGCTATGCCATCTTTCCCCATCTGACGGTCCGTCAGAATGTGGAGTATGGCCTGAAAATCCGCAAGGTGCCAAAGGACCACATGAAGGAGCGAGTGGATGAAATCCTGAAGGTGGTAAAAATTGATGAATACCAGGACCGTCTGCCGGAGCGTCTGTCCGGCGGCCAGCAGCAGAGAGTTGCCCTGGCAAGGGCCATTGTTATCCATCCCCAGGTGCTTCTTATGGATGAGCCGCTGTCCAATCTGGATGCCAAACTGCGTATTGAGATGCGCAGCGCCATCCGTGATGTGCAGAAGCAGGTGGGTATTACCACGGTTTACGTGACCCATGACCAGGAGGAAGCCCTTGCCATTTCAGACAGGATTGCAGTTATGAAGCTGGGCATTATCCAGCAGATTGGAAGTCCCCAGGACATCTATGCAAGGCCCTACAATGCGTTTGTATCCACCTTTATCGGCCATTCCAATCTCTTTTTCGGAACCATAAAAAAACAGGGAAGCGTGCCTTCGGTTGTGTTTGCAAACGGGTACCATGTGGAAATGCCCAACCTGGTGGATACAGTGGCAGAGGGGCAGAAGGTGGTGGTGTCTGTCCGTCCCGAGGAATTTTCCCTGAATCCGGAAGGCATGGAATGCGAAATCATCAGCAGGACCTTCCTTGGCAAATACACCAACTACTTCCTGCGCTTTGAAGACGGCATGGTGCTGGATGACCAGCCCAGCATTGAATACTCCCAGGATTTGGGCCATGTGGACCGCATCTTCGGAGTGGGAGAAAAGATACGCCTTAGACCGAACCCCAATAAAATCAACGTGTTCACCGAGGACATGGAACAGAGTCTGATAAAGGATGTGAAGAGATATGACGAATAAGAAAATCAGGTGGGACTTCTGGACCATCGTGACAGTGGTCATCATTGCCCTGTTTGCCCTCTTCCTTCTCTATCCGCTTATCAGCCTTTTCTTAAGCGGTTTCAAGGACACGGAGACAGGGGTGTGGACCATTGACAACTATGCCAGGTTCTTTTCAAAGAAATACTATAAAAGCGCACTGCTCAACTCGTTTAAGCTGACCTTCAGCGTGACTGTGGTAGCCATTGTACTGGGGGTACCCCTGGCCTACTTTATGTCGTTCTATAAGATTAAGGGTAAAGGAGTGCTGGAAATCCTGTTCATCATTTCAATGATGAGCCCCAACTTCATCGGCGCCTATTCCTGGATACTGCTTCTGGGTAGAAGCGGAACCGTGACCCAGTTCTTAAAGGGCCTGGGTATCCATATGCCGTCCATTTACGGCTTTGGCGGAATGCTGCTGGTGTTTGCCCTTAAGCTGTATCCGTTTATCTATATGTATGTGTCGGGGGCCCTTAAGAAGATAGACGTGGCCCTGTCCGAAGCCGCGGAGAGCCTGGGATGCGGAGGACTGAAAAAGGTATTTACCGTCATCATGCCCCTGGTAACCCCGACCCTGATAGCGGCAGCCCTGCTGGTGTTCATGAACTGTATGGCTGACTTTGGTACGCCTGCCCTGATTGGCGAGGGATACCGCGTCATGCCTACCCTGGTATATTCCGAGTTCGTGGGAGAGACAGGAGGCTCCGCCAACTTTGCAGCATGTATGGCAACCATCATGGTGGTAGTCACTGCGACAGTGTTCCTGCTGCAGAAATGGTATGTGAACACCAAGTCCTTTACCATGAGCTCCATGAGGCCCATCCAGCCCAAGGAAGTCCATGGCATCAAGGGATTTTTCATCCACCTGTTTATCTATCTGCTGGCAGCCACCTCCATCATACCCCAGTGCATGGTTGTGTATACCTCCTTCCGCGCTACCAAGATGCAGGTGTTTGTGGATGGTTTTTCCCTGGAAAGCTACCGCAAGGTGTTTTCCACTGCCATCCAGTCCATCAAGAATACATATCTGTACTGCCTGGCAGCCATTGTAATCATCGTGGTCCTGGGCATGCTCATTGCTTACCTGGCAGTGAGGCGCAAGAGCTGGCTCACCAACGCAATAGATACCATCGCCATGTTCCCTTACATCGTACCGGGTTCTGTCCTTGGTATCACGCTGCTGATTGCATTTAACCATCCTCCTATGATGCTGGCTGGTTCTGCCATCATCATGGTTATATCCCTGGTCATCCGGAGACAGGCCTATACGCTGCGCTCCAGCTCCGCCATCCTCTATCAAATCAGCCCGAGCATGGAGGAGGCTGCCATCAGCCTGGGGGATTCGCCCTCCATGTCCTTTGTAAAGGTGACGGCGAAAATGATGCTTCCCGGCGTTGCGTCCGGCGCCATATTAAGCTGGATTACGCTGATTAATGAACTCAGTTCTTCCGTCATGCTCTATACGGCCAACACAAGGACAATGTCAGTGGCCATTTACAATGAGGTTATCCGGGCCAGCTACGGTACCGCCGCTGCCCTGGCAACCATACTGACAGTTACCACCGTGGTATCCCTGCTCATCTTCTTCAAGGTGTCAGGCAATAAGGACGTGACAATGTAGCTGTCATATGATAAACTGAACTGTGCAGTATTGTACAAAATTAACGGTAAAAGGTGCAGGCGTATGAAGAAGCGAAAACAAACATGTTTCAGGGACGAAATCCGGAAAAGTTTGATTTTCCATGCGCTTGCACCTTGTTTTATATCGCTGGTGGTCCTTCTTCTGGTGTTTACCGCAGTGGGGTCCCAGCAGATTATCCGCAAGAGCAGCACCATGCTGGACCATTTTTCCAGGGAGTTTGAGGGCGTTATTGACAGCTATGTGGACGAGAACAAGAAGGTGGCCGGGACCCTGGATGTGGGGCTTTTTAAGGGACAGCCCTCCTATAAGACGGAGACCGTGTCGGACATTTACCGGTTCCTTAACAGCCAGGTCTACAGGGGGGATTATTACCTGTTTGACCAGGAACGGAATCTGGTTTTCTCCACCAACAGCCAGGCCAGCGTCATACAGTACATAGGCAATTACCTGCCCTGGAACACAACGGACCGGAATGACAGTAAAAATGACTGTATCTTCATTTACGACAACACGGTGGTGGACGGCAGGGCGCTTCCGGCGTGGCTCATGTTCCAGACCGTTGTAAAGGACGGCAGGCTTCAGGGCTACAGCGGTTTTGTGCTGAAGGCCGATGCCTTTAAGGAACGGCTGGGAAACATGGAGCAGCCCGTGCTGCTGATTAATAAGTTCAACCGGCTGTTCACAGACGGAGTGTCCAGGTTTCAGAATGACCGGGGCAAGCTGGTGGAGGAATTCCGGGACGGCGGCAACCTGGTGCACCTGGATAACAGATGGTACTATACCAACAGCGTGTCCGTGCTGGATAAGGAGGCCTCAGTACAGGTCATATATGACTGCACTTCCTTTGTACAGCTGTGCTTTATGTCCCTGGTGCTGGTGGGGTTCCTGGCACTGGCAGTGACCCTGGCCATTTACCGCAGCGCGGGCAAGGTGGCGGACAAGAAAACGGAAATCATATACGACCTCATAGGCGCCCTGGACCAGGTGGAGAAGGGGGATTTGGATGTGTCCCTGGAAATCACCTCCGGGGATGAGTTTGAACGCATCGGACATTCCTTCAACACCATGATTGGAAGCATACGCCATCTGCTGGCCAGGCATCAGGAGCTGGCAAAGGAAAATATGCTGGCAACGGTCCAGATTCTGGAGTCCCAGTTCAACCCCCATTTTCTCTTCAACACCCTGGAATCCATCCGGTATATGATAAAGTTCGGGCCGGGGGAGGCGGAGAAAATGCTGGTCAGCCTGTCCAGGATGCTGCGCTACAGCATCCAGAACGGCAAGGATGTGGTGACGGTGAAGGAGGAGATGGATTTCATTAGCCGGTATCTGCAGGTTATGCTGTACCGGTACGGGGACCGGTTAAAATACAGCATTGACCTGGAGGAGGGCAGCAAGGGTGCGTCCATACCAAGGATGACCCTGCAGCCTATTGTGGAGAATTCCATTAAGTACGGTTTTGGAGAGGACAGGGACTGTCTGGAGATTCGCATCCGGACCAGAATACAAAACAGCGTCCTTTCCGTCATCATAGCGGACAACGGCGTGGGAATACGGCCTGAGCTCTTAGGGGAGCTGAGGGCCAATCTGGAACAGGGGCAGAACCAGACAGACCATATCGGTATTTATAATGTCCATAAGAGAATACGCCTGGTGTATGGAAGCAGGTATGGAGTTGGGATTGACAGTAAAATGGAAGAGGGGACAGTGGTGACGCTCCGGGTACCATGTGAGGAGTGATGCACACTCCCGGCGTAAAGATGGGGGAATCTGTCATGTTATTAAAAGTAGTGATTGTGGAGGATGAGGAAATCATCAGAAAGGGGCTTACTTTTGCCCTGAACTGGCTGGATATGGGCTGCATCATTGTGGGCACGGCCAAGGACGGGGCAGAGGGGCTGGAAACCATTCGGAGGGAACAGCCGGATATAGTGCTGACCGACATCAAGATGCCTAAGATGAACGGGCTTAAGATGATAGAGACAGCCATAAAAGAACAGCATTTTTACAGTCTGGTGCTGACCAGCTATTCGGAGTTTGAACTGGCACGGCAGGCCATCCATATGGGGGTTACGGACTATCTGCTAAAGCCTGTGGACGAGGATGAGTTAAAGGAATCCCTGGACAAAATCCGGCAGCAGATAGCCTATGCCAGCAAGTACGAGAAAATCGAGAAGATATCCCAGGACAGGATTCTGACTGTTTATGACGAGTGGAAGATATTTGACAGCGCAAAGAACAGCATGGACCCCTACGTAAAGAAGACCTATGAGTTCGTCAAACAGCATTATAAGGAAAAGGTGAGCATCAACCAGGTGGCGGAAAGCCTGGGGGTCAGCACCAGCTATCTCAGCAGGAAGCTGAAGGCAGGGCTTAACACCACATTTGTGGACCTGTTAAACCAGTACAGGATTAAAAAAGCCCTGAACATGCTGAACCAGGGCACCATGCGGATTTATGAGATATCGGACGAACTGGGATTCAGCGAGTATAAACATTTCTGCAGCGTGTTTAAAAAATACACCAATGTGACGCCGTCGGAGTTTTTAAAGAACGGCGGCGTGGCTGTGGTGGGAGAGAAAGAAAGCCGTGGATGAAACGGTGGTCCGTATAAGGGACGATGGGACCAGGGTGTGAGACAGGCCGCGGGTAATGGGCACCGCAGGTAAATAAAAGGCGCAGCTTTTTTGCATGTGACATGCAAAAGAGGATGCGCCTTTTTGGCGGAATACAGGATATGGGAAGGGACGCCGCCCGGCGGGAGTGAGCTAAAGCGGTTTTTCTGCTGATTCCGCCAAAGGCCCTGCCTGGGACGGCGTAGCCGGCTGCGCCGGAACCAGCGGGTCCCTGATGCCGTATACCCGTTTCCACTCCTTTGTTCCCTCCACCTTCACTGCCTCGCAGCGGTTCAGGTTCAGGAATTTTACCAGCTCATAGCAGCTGACCCAGATTTCATTGTTGCTGTCCTTCTGGGATTCATCAAAAATCAGCTCCAGGCCAAAGTGGAGATGGGGTTCGTCGATGTTGTTGGTATTTTCCGTATGGCTGTATCCGGTGCGTCCCAGATAGCCGATAATGTCCCCGGCCTGCACCACGCTGCCTACCTCCAGCCCGGACTGGTAGGGGTAATTTTTGCGCAGATGGGCGTAATAATAGTAGCGCTTGTGGTCAAAGCTCCGGATTCCCAGCCGCCAGCCGCCATACTGGTTCCAGCCCAGGGCTTCCACATAGCCGGATTCCACGGCAACCACCGGTGTTCCAACCTGGCCCATCATGTCATGGCCCAGGTGCTGGCGCTTGAAGCCGTAGCTGCGGGCCACGCCGAAGTCGTCAAAATCACTGTAGGGAAAGCCTTTTGCAATGGGGGAAAAAGCCTTGAGTCCGTATTTTGTCACCCACACCGTGGCAGGGTCCCCGGGAGCGCCTCCGGCCACGCCCGAGGGAAGATAGGCAGCCGGGGCCTCGCCCGCAGGAATTTCAGCCTCAAACTGCCCTACCATGCCGTCCAATACAGCCCCGTAAGCCTGGCGGTAGTAGGAGTAGTATTTCATGTCCTTTGTCAGTTCTTCCATGGTGGTTTCGCCGTTTTTCAGCTTTTCAGCCACCGCAGTCATGTGTTCCGCTTTGTATTTGGAAAAGTCTCCGCCGTAGCGGGTTCCCAGATAGGCCAGTAAATCCACCCAGTTCAGATGGATATCTGCCTGACAGGTGTCCACATCAAGGCGGAATGCCTGGTTCATTGCTTCTGAAGTGACGCCGAAGTCCACCCATTTGATGTAATCCTTCTTTTGGTCTGCGTTATGGGTATTGCTTTTATCCTTGTATTTATCTGCCCCTGCCTTGTCCGGGCCTGGGCCGTCCATGCTTTCCAGGGGATTCATGTATCCGGCCAGCCTGGAGGCCTGGCTCATCACTGCCTGGCCCGGGTCTGTCTTAAATAGGAAGATACCGAGACACAGCAGGCTCAGCACCAGCATTTCACCGTAAATCACGGTCTTTGTACTGATATGTAAATGCTCCCGGAGCATTCGGAAGAATCTCATGATATACCGCCTCCTGACACCCTTTCGGGAAATATGGGTCCTAAAGCAATCTTATGCCTGTCCATGCCGTTTTATGCATGAATCAGGGGAGCGGGGGCAATTTATACAAAAGAAAAACTTTCTTCTTTTGGCCGTAAACGTATACGGCCGTAAAATTTACGAAAAAATGTCTAAATTATTATGCAAAATGCATAGGGGTACCTGTGCATTTTGTTGGTTCTGGAAATGGCGGGAAAATCCCGCTGATGGTATAATATTTTCATACGTAAACGTTTACGAAAACCATTCTTTAACAGGAGAATTGGGGAGAAGGCCTATTATGAAACAAGTAACAATCAAAGATATTGCCAGGGAGGCAGGGGTATCCATCGCCTCTGTATCCAGGGCATTAAACGGGATGGACGGTATCAGTGAGGAAAACCGGAACCGGATACTCCGGGTATGCGAACGGCTTTCCTACACGCCCAACGGCCTGGCCCGGAGTCTTGTGAAGCGCAGGACCCAGACCATAGGCATTATCATGCCGGATATCATGAGCCCTTTTTATTCCGAACTCATGGTGAAGGCATCGGACGCTGCCCACAAGAGAGGCTACCAGGTGCTGCTGTGCAACAGCTTCCGGGAACTGAAGGCGGAGCGGGATTATCTGAAGCTCCTGGCGGAACACCAGGTGGAGGGAATCCTCATATTCCCCATTGGTCCCAGGAGCACGGAGAGCATGGCCGAATTCATACACAATGTACCCATGGTGGCGCTCAATGAGCTTACGGGCCAGTGCGGGATTCCCTATGTCTGCGCTGATGAGGAACAGGCAGGCAGGATAGCTACCGAGTATCTCATATCCAGGGGATGCCGTAACCTGCTGTTTGTAGGATTTAAGCCGGAACGTCTGGCCCACCGGTACAGGGCAACCAGTTTTCTGGAGACAGCCAGGGCAAAGCGGATTCCCGCCCAGATATATGAGTGCAATCTGGATTTTCGGACCAGCTTTGAGAGGGGATACAACCACTTCAAGCATTTCCTTCAGAGCGGACTGGCCATGCCGGACGGAATCGTGGCTGCCAGCGATGCCACGGCCAACGGGATTGTCAAGGCATGCCGGGAGAATGGAATCCGCATACCTGAGGATTTTTCTCTCATTGGATTTGATAATATAACAGAGGAGCTTCCCTACATCGAGCTGACCACGGTGGCGGTTTCCCACGAAGAACAGATGGAAACAGCCGTGGAGCTGCTGCTGGGAATGGTGGAGGAGGGTGCGCCTGTGGGGGGCAAGGCTTCCGTAAAACTGGAACCGCGGCTGGTGGAGCGGCGTTCCTGCAAGGGCTGAACCAAGGGTTAAACCAAGGGCTGATATGAAAGAGTATGCAGGCAACAGAAAGGAGCAGGCAGTATGCAGACAGACACAAAGGCCGGAACAAAAGGCGGCGTCCCGGAGTTTTCCAGGAAACGCCGGCTTATGAACCAGGCAGGAAGCATTGTAAAGAATCCTTACAATATCATGGTGGTCATTTCCGTGGTATTCATGGTTTATCTGATTCTGATTCCATTGGGACAGATGATTATACAGACACTTACCCTGGCAGGCGCGGATGCAGCCAGAGTGGACGGGGGCCAGGAGGGGATGTTTACCCTCTATTACTGGAAACGGGTCCTGACCAGCAGCATTTCCCAGAAAATGCTGTGGACGCCCCTTAAGAATTCCTTATTGATATCCGTGTGCACGGCTGCCTTTGGAATCACCCTGGGCTCCCTGCTGGCATGGCTCATGGTCCGCAGCGACCTGCCCTATAAGAAATTCTTTTCTTTGGCCCTTATCATTCCCTATATGATACCATCCTGGTGCAAGTCCATGGCATGGCTTACCATTTTCAAGAATGAGCGTGTGGGCGGCGCCCAGGGTCTTCTGGGATTTTTGGGAATCCAGACGCCGGACTGGCTGGCTTACGGGCCATTTGCCATTATCGTGGTGCTGGTCATCCACTATTACGCCTACGCCTACCTGCTGGTGTCCTCAGCCCTCAGCTCCATCAACTCAGAACTGGAGGAAATGGGGGAAATCCTGGGAGCCAGCAAGGCCAGGATACTTACAAAGATTACCTTTCCCCTGGTGATGCCGGCCATCCTGTCGGCAGTCATCATGACCTTTTCAAAGGCCATGGGTACTTTCGGCGTACCATCGGTTTTAGGCCTTAAGATTGGATACTACACCGTATCCACCACCATGTACAACTCCATTCAGAACGGCCAGAACCGGGTGGCGTTTGCCATATCCCTGATTCTCATTGCCATTGCATCCTTCAGCGTGTTCCTGAACCAGAAGGCCATTGGCTCCAGAAAATCCTTCAGTACCATCGGAGGCAAGGGAAGCAGGAGCAATCCCATCAGACTGGGAAAGTGGAGACCGGTCATTGTTGGAATCCTCATTGCCTTTATTGCGGTGGCCGTGGTGTTCCCGGTGGTCATCCTGCTGTACCAGTCCTTTATGCTGGAGCCGGGCAACTACAGCCTCAGCAATTTTACCCTTCATTACTGGACCGGAGGTTCGGTTCCCACCATCGACCAGGGTGAGCCGGGCATATTTAAGAATCCGCAGTTTATGAAATACGTGGTCAATACCATTAAGCTGGTGGTGCTTACCTCCCTGTTCGCAACCGTGTTCGGACAGCTCATCGGCTATATCAATTCCAGGGGACGCAAGCTGTTCTCAGGAAAGCTGGTGGAGCAGCTGGTGTTTATACCTTACCTGATTCCGTCCATTGCCTTTGGCGCCATGTACCTGGCCCTCTTTGCAACGGCCAAGAAAATAGAAATGTTCGGCTACCGCATCACCCTGGTGCCGTCCTTGTACGGGTCCTTTGCCCTGCTGGTGCTGATTGCGGTGGTGAAGAACATGCCCTTTGCCTCCAGGGCAGGAACGTCCAATATGCTCCAAATCAGTACGGAGCTTGAGGAGGCCGCCCAGGTGGAAAATGCAGGATTCCTGCGCAGGTTCTTTAAGATTGTGTTCCCCCTGTCAAAGGGCGGTATGATAAGCGGATTCATGCTGGTGTTCATCAGCATCATGAAGGAACTGGACCTGATAGTCATACTCATGACGCCCAGCCAGCAGACGCTGCCCTATATGGCCTATGCCTATTCGGCAGAGAACCTGATACAGCTGTCAAGTGCCGTGACCATCGTTATGTTTGTACTGGTATTCTTCGTCTACTGGTTTGCCAATACCTTTACGGACGCGGATATCACCAAGGGCTTTTAATGCAGGAGGATATGAAAGATGAGCAGAATTGAATTAAGAGGAATCAATAAATATTACGGCAAGAACCATGTGTTAAAGGACATCAACCTGGTGATTGAGGACGGGGAGTTCATGACCCTGCTGGGGCCGTCCGGCTGTGGCAAGACCACTACGCTGCGCGTGGTGGCCGGCCTGGAGAAACCCCAGGAAGGATATATGTACATGGGGGACAGGGAGATTGTCAATGCGCCTGAAAAGTTTTATGAGGAGCCGGGAAAGCGCCATTTAAACCTGGTGTTCCAGTCCTATGCCCTTTGGCCCCATATGACGGTATTTGATAATGTTGCCTTTGGCCTGGAGGTGGCAAAGGTTCCGAAGGAGGAGATACGTAAAAAGGTTGAAAATGCCTTAAAGCGGATGAGGATTGAGGCGTTTATTGACCGGTATCCGTCAGAGCTGTCCGGCGGCCAGCAGCAGCGCGTGGCCATAGCCAGGGCCATTGTGTCGGAGCCGGAGGTGCTGCTTCTGGATGAGCCGTTGTCCAACCTGGACGCAAAGCTGAGAATCGAGATGCGAAGTGAAATCAAACGGCTCCATCAGGAGCTGGGCACCACCATTATCTATGTAACCCATGACCAGACAGAGGCCCTGACCATGTCCACCAAGATAGCCATTTTCTTTGAGGGCGTGCTGGAGCAGGTGGCGCCTCCCATGGAGCTGTACCAGAACCCGGCCTCCCTGCGGGTGGCTGATTTCATCGGCAATCCAAAGGTGAATTTCCTTCCGGGAAAGGCGCAGGTGTCAGACGGTACCATGACAGTGGAATCCGTATTGGGCACTGTGTCCTTTGGCAGCGCATCCTTTACCCAGGCTGCTCCGGACAGCGGAAGCTTTGAGGCAGTGGTGGGGGTGAGGCCGGAGCTGGTGGAGATATTGGACGGACCTGCAGAGGGAAGCATAGAGGCGGAGGTATACTCCGTGATGCCTGCCGGCTCAGAGACAACCATTTACCTGGAAGTGGGCGGGGAACGTATTCTGTCAAAGCAGAACGGCCTCAAACAGTACAGCCCGGACCAGAAGGTGTGGCTGCGGATTAATCCGGATAAGATGAATGTATTCTGCAAAGACAGCGGCAGGCTGGCAAAGCTGGCTGTCATGGATGCACAGTAAATGATAGAAATGCAATCAAATAAAATAAAGGAGAAGATATCATGAGGAGAAGAGGAAAACGTTTATTGGCACTGGCATTGGCAGGCATTATGGCCGCGTCTGCACTTACGGGCTGTGAGAAAATTGAGGACACGAAGGCTGCTTCCGAGAACACCACAGCGGCCAAGGCAGCAGATGAGGGCAAGGCCGGGGAAGCATCAGGAGAAAAGGAGGCACAGAAAGAGGACGCGGGAGATAAGGCCGGCGAAAAGGCGGCAGGGGAAAATACGGCGGCCACACCGGAGGAGCAGTGGGCTGTGGATGCCGGCCTGTATGAGGATGAAACCTCGGATGAGCTGTATAAGAAGGCACTGGATGAGGAGGGCGGAAAAGTAGTCATTTACTCCATTTCCAGCCGTATGGCAAAGGTAAAGGCCAGCTTTGAGGAGGATTATCCGGGTATGACTCTGGAGGTATATGATATCAATGCTAATGATATGTCCACCAAGCTGGGCACAGAGTATAATTCCGGAATCCGCACGGCTGACGTAATCCACTCCAAGGAGCAGACAGGGGATTACATGATTAACTTCTTTAACAAGGGAATCCTGCACAATTACCGTCCTGAATCCATTTATAAAAATGTGAACCAGGAATATCTAAAGGATATGACGCCCCTGTACTTTGAAACTGACTGGTGGTTCTACAATACCGGCGTCTATACGGAGACACCCATTACCAACTGGTGGGATGTGACAAAGCCGGAATGGAAGGGAAGCTTTGTACTCCAGAATCCAATCGGTACGGTGAGCTACATGGCGCTGTTCACCACCATGGTGGAGCATGCGGACGAGATGGCGGAAGCCTATAAGGCGTGCTACGGCGAGGACATTGTGCTGGCTGACGACGAGCCAACGGCAGCACATGCCTGGATGAAGCGCGTACTGGCAAATGACCCGGTTATTTTTGACTCCAACAACGAGGTTATCCAGTCCGTGGGAGAGGGCAAGGAATCCAAGCTGATTGGCTACACACCATCCTCCAAGTACCGGGAGCGCGCTGACAAGGGCTGGAACATCGAATCCGAGCCGCTTAAGATGGAGCCTGTATCCGGCGTGGCCTTTATGAACTTTGTGGCAGTTGTAAACGAAGCGCCCCATCCAAACGGAGCAAAGCTGCTGATCCGCTATCTGTTAGGCGGCGAGGATGGAAACGGAAATGGAATCAAACCATTCAACACCATCGGAGGATGGCCGGTACGCCCTGAAACCACCCCGGCAGAAGGCAATGTTCCGTTGGAGGATATGAAGCTCTGGATGATTAATTATGACTTCGTCTATAAAAACCTGCAGGATGTACAGGACTACTGGTACCAGTTCCGTTAATCCGCAGTGGCGTAAAGGAGAGGAGAGCTTCGGATGCCGGACATATTAGAGGGATACAGGAAGCAAAAGGAATATCTGATTTGCGTCGATTCAGACGGCTGTGCCATGGATACCATGGACACAAAACATATAACCTGTTTCGGGCCCTGCCTGATTCCCGTATGGGGGCTTTCCCAGTGGGAGCCGGAGATACTGAAGCGTTGGGATGAGATTAATCTTTACACCATGACAAGAGGAATCAACCGCTTCAAGGGTCTGGCCATGATTCTGGAAGAGATTGACAGGAAATATAAGGAAGTGCCGGACGTGGAAGCCTTTGTCCTATGGACCGGAGAAGCGGCTGAATTGTCAAATCCCGCTGTAAAGGCCCAGTGGGACCTGACCGGAAAAGAGATATACCGTCAGGCTCTGGAATGGTCCGAGGAAGTAAACCGGAGAATCGGCACCCTGCCGGAGGAAGCAAAACGCGCCTTTGCCGGTGTGCGGGAAGCCCTTAAGGCGGCTCACGGGATGGCGGATGTGGCAGTGGTGTCCTCCGCCAACCAGAGGGCCGTGGAGGAAGAATGGCAGAGGCAGGGCCTTATGGAATATGTGGACGTGGTCCTGTCCCAGGACGCCGGGTCAAAGTCCGCCTGCATACACGCCCTGCTGGAAAAAGGCTATGCCCCGGACCATGTGCTGATGATAGGGGATGCCCCGGGAGACTGTGAGGCTGCGGCGGACAACGGGGTGTTCTATTATCCCATCCTGGTAAAGCATGAGGAGATGTCGTGGCGCCGGTTCCCCGGCGAGGCACTGGCCAGGCTGGCCAGGGGGACCTATGGAGGGGGATGGCAGGAACAGATGGTAAGGGAGTTCCGGGATAATCTGTCAGGATAATCAGCGGTATAATCAGCGGAGAAGCCGGCCTTGACACTTCCTGCGCGGCAGGTTACAATAAAAGAATCATATTTGAATTCGAAAAGGTTAAACATCATGAAACTGTGTATTGGATGCGCTCCGGACAAATGGATAAGATGAAGCATTGTACGGAGTAAAAGACAGGACAGGGACAGTCCCTGGCGCTTCATCGGCAGAGCTTGATTTTTAAGTACATGGTCTAATGGAATCAGCGTATCTCCATTAGCAGGCTTTGCCGTGCAGTGAATGATGTATTTTCGGGCCGCAGCGATGTTTCGTCTGCGGCCTTTTGCGCGGTCCGGGGACGTATGTCCATGAGCGGACATGGGAGCAGGAACTGCGTGGTTTCAGCGCAGGAAACACTGGAAGCAGAAGGTTTAACGCAGGAATGCGGGACCTTCTGCTTTTACTTTATTCGGAGGAAAATATTATGAATCTTATGGAACAGGACCTGACAGCAGGTAATATCACAAAACAGCTTATCCGGTTTGGAATCCCGCTGTTTTTTGCCAATCTTCTTCAGTCCTTTTACAGTATCGCGGACATGCTGGTGGTGGGACATGTGGTGGGCAGCACAGGGCTGGCTGCAATCAGCAATGCGTCCATGATTAGTTTTATTATCAATTCCATCTGTACTGGCGTGACCATGGGGGGAACAGTTCTGGCAGCCAGGTGCAAGGGCGCAGGGGACAGACAGGGACAGAGGGAAACCATAGGCACCCTGTTTTCCCTGTCGGCCGGGGCTGCAGTGCTGGTGACACTGGCAGGGCTGGCCGTCTATCCCCCTGTATTCAGACTGCTGGGCGTGCCGGAGGCCGCCATGAAGGATGCCTGTGACTATATGTTTATCATTTGCTGCGGGACCATCTGCGTCTTTGGCTACAATGCTGTATGCGCCGTCATGCGGGGCATGGGGGATTCCCGGAGCCCCCTGTATTTTGTCCTGGTGGCAACGGCGGTGAACATCATACTGGACATCCTGCTGGTGGGGGTATGGGGGATGGGGACAAAGGGCGCTGCCTATGCCACTGTTTTCTCCCAGGGCCTGTCCTTTGCGGTTTCCGTGGTTCATCTGCGGAGGCGGGATTTTGTCTTTGATTTCAGGCGGAGGAGCTTTGCTGTAAAATGGGACAGGCTGGTATCCATTCTGTCAGTGGGGCTGCCGTCCGCCGTACAGATGGTGGTGGTCAATCTCTCCTATCTGCTGATAACCGGTATGTTCAATGCCCATGGCATGGAGGTGGCTGCCGCTGCGGGAATCGGACTCAAAGTCAATACCTTTGCAGGCATGCCCTGCTGGGCTGTGGGGCAGGCTGTGACAGCCATGACGGGCCAGAACATGGGGGCAGGTGAGACGGGACGCGTAAGGGAGACAGTGAGGACAGGGCTGGCGATTAATCTGGCGGTTACGCTGTGCGCGGTCCTGGCAGTCCAGGTATATGCGGTCCCCATCCTGTCCCTGTTTGCGCCTTCTGACCAGGCTGTGGTCCAATACGGCGTCCTGTATCTGCGCATCTGCTGCTGTGCCAACAGTCTGGTATATGCGGTCATGTATACCTACGATTCCTTTGCCACCGGCGTGGGAGCTGCCTATGTGGCAATGGCCAACTCCCTGTTTGACTCTGTGGTGGCGCGCCTGGCCCTCAGCTGGCTGCTGGGTTCCCTGATGGGGCTTGGGTTTACGGGAATATGCCTGGGGCAGGCCCTTTCGCCCCTGCTGCCCGCCCTGGCAGGAGCCTGGTATTTCAGGTGGGGAAGATGGGAAAAGAAAATGGGAGAGGCAAAAGAAGGGCAAGGGAAAAACAGACAGCAGATTTAAGTGGAAAAACACCCCTGATTTATGTATAATGAAGACAGCAATAAACGCGGCATGAAGGAGGTTTACATAATGGAGAATTTTGAGTTTTTCACACCCACCAGGATGATATTCGGAAAGGATACCCATCTGCAGGTAGGAAAGATTGTAAAGGAATATGGATTTAAGAAGGTGCTGGTGCATTTCGGCGGGGCCAGCGCTAAGAAGACAGGACTTCTGGATGCGGTTACAGGTGCCCTTGAGGCGGAGGGAATACAGTATGTAACGCTGGGGGGCGTGCAGGCCAATCCCACCCTGGCAAAGGCAAAGGAGGGCATCAGCCTGTGTCTGAGGGAGGGAGTGGACCTGGTGCTGGCTGTTGGAGGAGGAAGCGTGATTGATTCTTCCAAGTGTATAGCAGACGGCGCAGGGAATCCGGATGTGGATGTATGGACCTATTTCCGCCAGGAGGCGGTTCCGGCCAAGGCCCTGCCGGTCGGCGTTATCCTCACCCTGTCTGCATCCGGCAGCGAGATGAGCGCTTCCTGTGTGATTACAAACGAAGAAAATGGCTTTAAGCGGGGTTTTAACAGCTTGACCCACCGCCCCCTGTTTTCCATCTGCAACCCGGAGCTGACCTGCACGGTAAGCAGATACCAGACAGCCTGCGGCACGGTGGACATCATGATGCACACCCTGGAACGGTATTTCAGCAAGACCAGGGACACGAATCTGACGGACCGAATAGCCGAGGCCCTGTTAAAATCCACGGTGGAGGCTGGCAGGATTGCCGATAAGGAGCCGGATAACTATGAGGCCAGGGCCGCCCTTATGTGGGGAGGAAGCCTATCCCATAACGGACTGACAGGGGCAGGAAGGAATTTCTTCATGCAGGTGCACCAGCTGGAGCATGAGCTTTCCGGCATGTACCCCTCCATTGCCCATGGGGCTGGTCTGGCAGCTCTGTGGCCATCCTGGGCCAGGTTTGTGTGTCCTTCCGATGTAAACCGTTTTGCCCAATATGCGGTCCAGGTGTGGAACATAGACATGGATTTTGACTGTCCCATGAACACGGCACTGGCGGGAATCCGGGCCACGGAGGATTTTTACAAGAGTCTGGGTATGCCCTCCTCCCTGAGGGAACTGGGCGTGGAGGAAGAACGCCTGGAAGAGATGGCTTGGAAATGCACCAACATGGGTAAACGCACCCTGCCGGGTATACGGGAACTGGGCAAGGAAGAGATGATGGAAATTTACAGGATGGCCATGGGGGAGTAGGGAGCATGGGCATGCAGTGTCCGCAGGAGTTTGGCATACCAGGAAACAATAAGGAGACAGGGAATGGATGCAATTGACAGCCGCAGAAGCATACGCAGGTTTTCAGACAGGGAGATACCGGAAGAGGTTATCTGTAAAATTATAGAAAGCGGGATAAAGGCCCCGTCAGCCAAGAACAGGCAGCCGTGGAGATTTATGGTTATCCAGGGACAGGCCAAGGCGGACATGCTGAAGGCGTTCCGGGCCGGCATCCAGCGGGAGAAGACAGGCCGGGCGCTGCTGCCGGACAGCAGCAGACACCTGGGAGGCGCGGAGTACACGGTCCGAATCATGGAACAGGCGCCTGTGGTTATATTTGTTTTGAATCCGGAAGGAAAAGGGCTGTTTGCTCCCCTGAACGATGAAGACCGGATTTATGAGCTCTGTAATATCCAGTCTGTCAGCGCTGCCATTGAAAATATGCTTTTGGAAGCAGCGGACATGGGAATCGGCAGTCTGTGGATTTGCGACATATTTTTTGCCTATGAGGAGCTGTGCAGATGGATGGACTGCGGGGATGAGCTGGTGGCGGCCGTGGCCTTTGGCTATGGGGAGGAGTCCCCGTCCTCCCGTCCCCGCAAAGGGCTGGAGGATGTAGTGGTCTGGAAACAGTAAGTCCGAACATTAAGCCTGAAATGCAGAAATTATGGCGCGGCCTATTGCCAAGCGCCTCCATGTGTGCTATGATGCAGCTATAATAAAATAAAGTTCTTCGGGGCAGGGTGTGATTCCCTACCGGCGGTAATAGTCCGCGACCCGCTACGGCGGCTGATTTGGTGCGATTCCAAAACCGACAGTATAGTCTGGATGAGAGAAGAAGATGTGTAAGCGGTAGATGAACAGGCCCCGGATTATTTGCGTATCCGGGGCTTTTATAGTGCACGCATTCCGAAGGACATGTATCGCACGTAAGCAGCCAAAATACGGCTGCCAAGTGCTCATAACTAGGAGGATAGGAAAATGAAACAGAATCGTTTGCTTAGTGTAAGGAATGTAACCGTCATGGCCATGTTTGGCGCTCTGGCGGCAGTGCTTATGATTTTTGAGGTGCCGCTGCCATTTATAGCACCGTCGTTTTACGGCATGGACATCAGCGAGGTGCCGGTGCTGGTGGGAACCTTTGCCCTGGGTCCTGTGGCAGGCGTTGTCATGGAGCTGGTGAAAATTTTGGTGAAGCTGATACTGAAGCCAACCAGTACCGGATTTGTGGGTGAGTTTGCCAATTTCTGCTTTGGATGCTCCCTCGTGCTTCCGGCCGGTATTATCTACAGGCTTAAGAAGACAAAGAAAGGGGCAGTTATGGGAATGGCAGCAGGAACCGTGATTATGACAATCGTGGCAGTGATACTCAATGCAGTTGTCATGCTGCCTTTCTATTCCCACTTTATGCCCCTTGACACCATCATTGCGGCTGGCGCAGCCATTAACCCTGCTATCAGCAACGTATGGACATTCGTAATCCTGGCCGTGGGCCCCTTTAATATACTGAAGGGAGCCATTGTAAGCCTGCTCACCGCCCTGGTTTATAAGAGGGTCAGCGTCATCATCCATTCGGATTCAGGAAGACGGGCGGTTAAGGCTTCTTAAGGACAGACAACAGGCATGTGACGGGTATCAGCCGCGGGAGGGGGCCTGTTTTACCGGAATCATCTCAATATACCCCCTGGCCCCAACCGGTTCCAGCTGAATCCTGGGATTTTCAGGGTCGGGAACCAGGCCGATGACCGACAGGTCGTACCGGTCCATGGCTGTCTGAACCATCTGAATGGCCTGGCAGAAGTCCTCTTCCTCAAAGGGCTCTCCCTGAAACATGAGGTACCTGGCGGCAGGCAGCTCAATTATATCAAAACCCTCAGGCACAGGGCCGCTGTAGTCCGGGGCAACTTCCACACCCTGTACATACAGGGAGGTTCCCTCCGGGCGGTACTGCCTGGGAAGCCAGAGGCATACCGGTTCCCCGCTGATGGACCTGATGCTGGTGAGAAGCCCCCACACGTCACAGCCGGCTTCATTGCAGTAGGTCCAGTAATCCTCTGCGTTTACGCCGCGTTTAAGTATGACTTTGCGGGCTGGTTTTTCAATGACCTGAATAAATACATTTTTAATTTGTTCCATATTCACTGGCTCCTTTTCTATGAATCTGTATTTTACGCCGTAGGGGGTCATCAGATAAAGGGGTACGGGATGTGCGGCGTACTCGCGGGGATTACAGCCAAATTCCCGGTGAAATGCCCTCTGATACCCGTCCACGCTTCCGAATCCCATGTCAAATGCGGCATCAATGATTCTGCAGTCCTCATCCCGCAGCCGCAGGGCGGAACGGGACAGCTTGAGGCGCCGGATATAGTCAGCCGGTGAAAGTCCGGTCAGCTCCTTAAAAAGCCTGGCAGAATACCAGGGAGAAAAATGGGAGGCTTCCGATAAATCAGCCAATGAAATGGCTTCCTGCCAATGGCTCTCTATATAATCCTGCATTCTCTGGACTGCTTCTATCCGCTCTTTCATCTGTATCACCTCCTGCATTTAAGATTATACTGAACCGGGAAAAGGAATTCTCGACTATTCTTGCACAGATTGGCTATAAGATGGGAATCCAGTATTCAATCAGACTCTTTCCGTCCTGCCCTGTTTTTTCCCCGTATTTTGCAAAGTCATACATGGCTTCGCTGTTTAACCGGCAGGTGGATTGGGGAAACCACACTTTATAGATGTATTCAGCCACAGGCTGCAGGCTGTCCTCACACCGTCCCCTGAAGCAGAACACAATATATCGGGAGGCGGGAAGCACCTTCCGCACCATTCCCGCCGGAAGGTCTGCCTGGACGCCGGTGCTGCGGACTCCGGAAAAGGGCCGGGAGGCATTCCGGATTTGGGCGTCAGTACAAGAGGGAGAGGTATCCCGGATTTGGGCGGCAGCATAATAATCAAAGGCCGGCTGTCTTTTTCCATCCATATCCCAATTCGTGTAATCATTGAGCCCAATGAGAAATTCCATCTCGGTCCGGCCCGGAATCAGATGCTTTTTTGCATGTATCCGCCGCCAGCAGGTTCCTATAACAAAAAATCCCAGGCGCGTATTTCTGCAATAGCCGGCCAGACAGATGGCCTCGCTGTCAGCGGTCCGTATATCCATCACCGCGTCTCCTCTCAGATAATCCTTCCCGTCCACCGTGAATTTTAACTGGAATGGATGGAAGTCCCCCCTTTTCCTGAATGCATCAGGACTGCATCTGAATACGGATTTAAAACCAGCGCTGAAGGAACGCTGGGTTTCATATCCCGCGGACAGGGCTATATCCAGAATGGGCCTGCCGGTAAAGACCAGCGCCCTGGCAGCTTCGGTGAGCCGCCTTCTCTGGATGTAGCCATGTACGGTAAAGCCTGTGATGCTTACAAACATTTTGCTCAGATGGTATTTCGAATAATTTGCCTGCCTGGCCACGCTGTCAAGGGTCAGGTCTTCTTCCAGATGGCTGTCTATATAGTCCACAGCCTCCCGGATGGTTTCAAGATTTGTCTTCATGTTTATCACCCCTATCCAGTATATAATATCTGCATCCGCGAAGTTTCACATTTCTTGCGCATATAAGCAGAAAAATCACCACGGAACATAAAACCGTGGTGATTTCGCATCTCATGATATGACCATGCAATACCGTATACCCTTCAGGTTACAGGGGAATGATTTCACCGTCATCCGGCACAAGCAGGTTGCCGTGATAGTACTGCCTGCCTTCGGATGTATAAAGGGATTTGCGCTCTGCCAGGTGTTTGTCCTCGGTATGCCATAATACAAGGTTGGGGATGGAGAGTTCCTCCCCCAGCTCGCAGGCCTCCTTCACCGTGCTGTGGTGCTTTTCGTAGGGCTCGAATATCTCACGGTCCCGGTACAGACAGAATGCCTCGTGGAGCAGCCAGTCGCTGCCCTCCACATAGGGGCGGCACTCTGCATTATAGGGTTCGTCGCCTGCGCAGGTGAATCTGCGGCCGTTTTTCAGGATGGTGGTAAAACCGAACTGTCTGGCCTTGGTAGACAGGATGTCAAAGAAGGTGACATCATAGTCCAGGATACGGACTGTCTCGCCGTCCTCCACAGGCACCAGGAAAATGCGGCTTCCAATCATCTTATAAAACTTGCCCTGAATGGTCAGGCGGCAGATGGTGGAGATGGTATCCACCAGTCCCTGGTGGCAGTAAATCTGCAGTTCTCCTTCATACTTCCCTTTTTTCATGGCGGCAGCCACCATGCGCACCATCCAGACAATACCCATGATATGGTCCGTGTGCTCATGGGTCACGAAAATGTTGTGGATATGGCACAGGTCCACATCCATATTCTCCAGAATGCGCAGGATGCCGTTTCCGCCTCCTGCATCCACCATGAAATATTCATCCCCGTCCTTTATTGCAAAACAGGTGTTATAACAGCGGGTGGCCTGGGCATTTCCTGTTCCAAATACGTATAATTCCTCCATTGGCATCTCTTCTCCTTAGAAAAAATTTAGATAATCTTAAACCTTTGTTCAGCTGGAAAAACTTTTCATTTCATTAAGAATATGTTACTATAACTTTAAATAAAATGCAATTGGGATTGGGGGAATATGATGATGAGGGATTTGGCATATCTTAAGCTCCTGGCAAAAGAATACCCCACAGTTAAGGAAGCCACCAGCGAAATTGTCAATCTGACAGCGATTTGCAGCCTTCCGAAGGGAACAGAATACTTTTTCAGCGACCTGCACGGGGAGTATGAGGCGTTCATACACCTGCTGCGGTCTTCGTCCGGTATCACCAGGGAGAAAATCAAGGAGACATTCGGCCACCTGATTCCGGAGGAGGAGCAGGTACAGCTGGCCAACCTGATTTATTATCCGGAGCGGAACCTGGCCCGTATGATGAAGCAGGGGCACTACACCGAGGATTGGCAGAAAATCACCATCTACCGCCTGGTACAGAGCTGCAAGGAGGTGTCCTCCAAGTACACCCGCTCCAAGGTCCGCAAAAAGATGCCGCAGGAATTTGCCTACATCATTGACGAGCTGCTTCACGTGGACTACAACGACGATAACAAGAAACTGTACTATAACGAAATCATACATTCCATCATTGAGAATGATACGGCGGACAAGTTCATCATTTCCCTGTGCCACCTGATTCAGAACCTGACCATTGACAATCTGCACATTATAGGGGACATCTATGACAGAGGTCCCAGGGCGGACATCATTATGAATGAGCTCATGTGCTTCCACGATGTGGACATACAGTGGGGGAACCATGATATTTCCTGGATGGGTGCAGCCACAGGCAATCTGGCCTGCATCTGCAATGTGCTGCGCATTGCCATCAGCTACAACAGCTTTGATGTGCTGGAGGATGGCTACGGCATCAATTTAAGGCCACTTTCCATGTTTGCGGCCAAGGTGTACCAGGAGGACCCCTGTACGCGGTTTATGCCCAAGATTCTGGACGAGAACATCTATGATGCAGTGGACCCCGGTCTGGCTGCCAAGATGCACAAGGCCATTGCCGTGATTCAGTTCAAGGTGGAGGGCGCCATGATTAAGCGCCATCCCGAGTATGAGATGGACGACAGGGTTCTGCTGTCCTGTATTGATTTTGAGAAGGGAACCGTGGTGATAGACGGGAAGACATTTCCTATGATGGATATGAATTTCCCCACCGTGGACCCCAAGAATCCCCTGGAACTGAGCCGGGGGGAGAAGGAGCTGCTGCGCACCCTGCAGGCCTCCTTTAAGCACGGGGAACTGCTGCATAAGCATATAAGGTTCCTGTATTCCCATGGAGCCATCTATAAATGTTATAATTCCAATCTCCTTTACCATGGCTGTATCCCCATGAAAAAGGATGGTTCTTTCGATACCATTACCATGAATGGGGTATCCTATGGAGGGAAGGAGCTGATGGACTTCTTTAACCAGCAGGTGCAGAATGCCTATTTCATGCCTGAGGGAACGCCTGGAAAGGAACTGGCCATGGACATGATGTGGTATCTGTGGTGCGGGGCAAAATCCCCGGTGTTCGGCAAGGATAAGATGACCACCTTTGAACATTATTTTGTGGAGGATAAATCCACCCACAAGGAAGTGATGAATCCCTACTACCAGCTGAGCCTGAAGGAAGAATTCTGCAACCGCCTGCTGGAAGAGTTCGGGCTTCCCGTGGAGGGCTCCCATATCATCAACGGCCATGTGCCTGTAAAGCTGAAGGACGGGGAGAAGCCCATGAAGGCGGGCGGGAAGCTGTTCATCATTGACGGCGGTCTGTCCAAGGCTTACCAGAGCACCACGGGCATTGCTGGATATACATTGATTTATAATTCCCACCACCTGGCCCTGGCGGAGCACAGGCCCTTTGACCCAAAGAAGGAGAGCACTCCCAAGGTATCCGTGGTAGAGAAGGTAAAGAGCAGGGTGATGGTGGCTGATACGGATAAAGGAAAAGAATTAAAAGGACAGATAGCCGATTTGAAGGAGCTGGTAGCTGCCTACAGAGAGGGAACGATTAAGGAAAGGGTTGAGTAATGAGCAGGACAGAATTTTTGCAGGGACTAAAAAGCGAGCTGGAAGGACGGGTGCCCTATTCCGTCATACAGGAGAATTTGAGGTATTATGACTCCTATATCATGGAGGAGGCTGCCAGGGGCCAGACAGAGGATGAGGTCATAGAGAGTCTGGGAGGCCCTAGAATCATAGCCAGGACCATAGTGGATGCAGTCCTTGACACCGAGGACAGGCCGGACGGATTTGATTCCTTTGAATCAGATGCAGCCTACCGGACCGGGTCAGCAGGCGGCAGCCAGGAAGAACGGGAGCCGTTTGGCAGCAGGAACCGGGAGGTCCATTATGTGGACTTCAGCAAATGGTATGTCAGGCTCATTGCCGGGCTGGTGGTATTCCTGGTTATATTCCTGGTAATGACCGTGTTCTTCGGCATCATGGGACTGGCCGGCTGGATTCTGTCTTATATATGGCCGGTGCTGCTGGTCATGCTGGCCGTGTGGATGTTCAGGGGACCCAGAAGATAATCCGCGGATAATATGACGCTGATATTACAGGAGCTGTTAAAAAGCAGCTCCTTTTTCTTGACAAAAATGTGAATAAATAATATACTGATTTTAATAAACGTAATATTTGCGTAATATTTACATTTTCAGGAAAATAGATGGCAGTTAGGAGAATCAGCGTGAACATAAGGGGATTAAGGAAAGGAATCATAAAGGCATCGGGACTTATGTGCCTGTGTGCAGGACTGTGGGTGATGAACCCCATGGACAGCCAGGCAGCCGTAAGACAGGCAGAGGTCCAGACACGGTCCTCCTATGTGGTGAAGATAGAGGCGCCCGCCGTGGACGTACACAGAAACGCCAGCGAGGGTTCTGCCAGACAGGGCCAGGTCATGAGAGGG
Organism: Clostridium sp. 1001283B150225_161107_B6; assembly: GCF_015556325.1. Classification (NCBI taxonomy): domain Bacteria; kingdom Bacillati; phylum Bacillota; class Clostridia; order Eubacteriales; family Clostridiaceae; genus Clostridium; species Clostridium sp. 1001283B150225_161107_B6. Next base: position 129,554 of record NZ_JADNMD010000018.1, read on the forward strand.
CAGACCTATGAAGTCCTGGGCAGGACGGAACAGGGCTGGGTCAAGATTCGCACCGGCGGAAGAGAAGGCTACATAAAGACGTCAGGTAATGCCACATTGGTGGAAAAAGCCCATGAAACCGTGGATGAGAATGCCAAGATGCGCCGCCAGGTAGTTGAGTATGCCCTTCAGTTCGTGGGCGGACGTTACCAGTACGGCGGAGTGGACCCCAATAAGGGTGTGGACTGCTCCGGCTTTACCAGATACGTGCTGGGCAAGGCGGCATCCATCAGCCTTCCCCACTCATCCACAGGACAGTCCTCCTACGGAAAGGCTGTGACAGAGGACCAGATGCAGCCGGGGGACCTGCTGTTTTATGCCGGGGGCGGCGGTATCAACCATGTAGCCCTGTACATAGGAAACGGGGAAGTGGTACATGCATCCACAGAGAAGACGGGAATCAAGACCTCCCCATATGATTACAGAAAACCAGTTAAGATTGTGAGCCTGCTGTCCTGAGACAGCGGGCTTTTTTTGGTTTGGACCTGCGGGAAGAGTTGTTAAAGGGGAAAAGTTCATTTTTAATTCAAAATCACTACATAAAATGTTAAAAATAATGAAGGAAATATTAAATATGTCTAAAATTGTTGACGTAAGACAAAATTGTGATATAATACATTTGTAATGAATGTAACAATTATGTAATAAATAAAACTCCGGCTACATTCAGCATAAAACCATGATGGGAGAGTTTCTTCAATGAGAAAAATGTTAGGCAGCCTTTTAAAGGCAGGAGCTGTATGCGGGATGCTGATGGTTATGAACCCATTCACTTCCCTGGCTGCAATCGGCCCTGGATTCACAGCAGGTACATACGTGGCCACCATTACAGCGGAGAGCGTCAACATTAACAAAAGCCAAGACAGTGAAGAAGTACTGATGACAGCCAAGGTAGGGAGTGAATACGAAGTTCTGGAGGACATGGGAAACGGATGGATGAAGGTCCGGGTCAATGATTCCGAAGGATTTCTGCCTGTATCCGGTAATGCCACCGTGGAGCAGGTAGGAGAGGATGAGATGGCAGAGGTACAGCAGGACGCCATTGAGGCTTCAGGTACATATAAGCGCCAGCAGGTAGTGAATTATGCCATGCAGTTCGTAGGCGGAAGATACAAGTACGGCGGCAGCGACCCGCGCACCGGGACGGACTGTTCCGGATTTACCAGATACGTCCTGCAGAATTCAGCAGGCATATCCATGAACCGCTCCTCAGGCGGACAAGCCCAGCAGGGGATTGCCATCAGCGCCGACCAGATGCAGCCAGGGGATTTGATTTTTTACGGAAGCGGAAGAGGAATCAACCACGTAGCCATGTATATCGGCAACGGACAGATTGTACATGCTTCAACGGAGAGGACAGGCATTACCGTGTCCAACTGGAATTACAGGAATCCGGTGAAGATAGTGAATGTGTTAGGATAGGATTTTCAATATATATAAGCAGGGCCTGCCGGAGCAATCCGGCGGGTCCTTGTGCTTTTGGGCCTGGATGCATGGGAGCAGGGGGATGGCTGACCGAACAAAAAAGACCGTTCTCCATAGGAAAACGGTCTCTGTCAGGTCAATCTCTATTATGCGGCGCAGACATTTACTGCCTGTAAGCCTCTTGGGCTGTTTGTGATGTCAAATGTAACTGGCTGGCCCTCTTCCAGAGACTTAAAGCCATTGGAAGAAATTCCGGAGAAATGAACGAAAATATCCATTCCGTTCTCTTCGTTTGTAATGAAGCCGTAGCCCTTCTGTGAGTTAAACCATTTTACTGTACCTTTGTTCATGAAAGATACCTCCATAATATAATATTATATTTTTCGATAAAAATAAAAATCACATATTTTTGTAAATCATCATAGGAATAATGACTTACAAAAATATGTGAAATCAAAATCTTATAAAAAATACTTCTTAACCATACCATGTTCTGCAGGGGAAGTCAAGGGAAAATCAAAAAATTTTAAAGGGTATTTTGGTGAGTATATGTGAAGGGTGTGGTATACTGTTTCCTGCAGGATACAGAAACGAAATGAAAGAGGGAAAAGTGATGAGGGCAGTTAAATGGAAGATTGGCCTACTGTCATTGGTTTTAAGTGCAGCGTGTACATTTAATACCTTTGCAGAATGGAAACAGGCACAGGACGGAAGCTGGAAGTTTTATAATACGGATGGGACATTGGCCTGCAATAAATGGGCAAAGTCCGGGGAGGCCTGGTTTTATTTTGATGAGAACGGTACAATGGCCAAAGATAAACTGATTGATGATAATGGAATATTTTATTATGTTGGCGCTGACGGAAAAATGATAACAAATACATCGGTTGTTGTGGACAGCGTAACCTATTATGCCAGGAATAACGGCGCCCTGTCTATTTCCCAGACCAATGAAAGCAGGGCGGATTTTAGAAATTGTAACTGGAACAGCTCAGGGGCGGATATAAAGCCCAGATATATTATGATTTTGGGGTGGATGGAGCATTGCACAGCGGTTTGTATATTTTTACCGAAGATTTTTCGCAGGGGTCTTACTATATAGATATGTATGGCGCGCTGAAAGATTCCTTGAATTCATTATACGGAGAGCCGGCGTCAGATAAGATACGCAGCCGCGGCGACAGGGATTTGATAGAAATGCTGGATAGCGCTACAGCCCTGTCACTTGGGTATACCGGCTACAGAACTGTATGGAATACCAGTACAACCGATATATACTTAACCATGGATTCCTCTGATTATGACGTAAATGTTTATGTGGAATACAGACAGAAGGGATATGAACAGCCGTCAAATACCGGCGGTTTATAGGATGTGGATTCGGCTGCACTCCTTCATACACAAAGAGTTGCCCCTGGATAGGGGAGCTATCCAGGGGCTTCTCAAGGGGAGTATAAATAATTAATAAGGATGAGGTCATGGTTTAAGGGAAACCATTTTACCTCATATTATTTATAATATATTTTATGGAAAAAAGCAACCTTTTTTTATTTTATCGTATAAAAGTGGTGCAATTCTGCCATACTATTGCTGTAACTAAATAAGAATGTTTTTAGGAGGTATTGAAGATGTCCAATAAGAATCCCGTCTTTGGGCTTTAACACCATAATTCTTTAGGGGCAATTCAACACATCATATATTTACAGTCAGCATAGTTGCT
>NZ_JADNMD010000019.1:0-125843 GCF_015556325.1 Clostridium sp. 1001283B150225_161107_B6
GTGAGCTGAAAGGTTCATGCCCGGTTTAGGGCGGGGGAAAATCCGGAGATAACATCAAAGGATTACCTATCGCTATTTAAGGAGCTGCGGGAGCTTATGGAAACCGACGAAATGGAGCTTGACACCATAGGCGACAGAAAGACAGCCCTTTTCGTGATTATCAGCGACACCGACGACACCTTTAACTTTGTCGTGAGTATTCTCTACACACAGTTATTCAACCTTTTATGCGACAAAGCAGATGATGAATATGGCGGGCGGCTTCCCGTCCATGTTAGGTGCTTACTTGATGAATTTGCGAATATCGGGCAGATACCAAAGTTTGAAAAGCTCATTGCAACGATACGGAGCCGGGAAATCTCCGCGTCAATCATCTTGCAGAGCCAGTCACAGCTAAAGGCAATCTACAAGGACAACGCCGATACCATAGTCGGCAACTGCGACACCACGCTTTTCTTGGGCGGCAAGGAGAAAACCACCCTCAAAGAAATATCGGAGATTTTAGGCAAGGAAACGATAGACAGCTTCAACACTTCCGAAACCAGAGGGCGGGAGCTTTCGCATGGGCTGAACTATCAGAAATTGGGAAAGCAGCTTATGACGGAAGATGAAATCGCAGTCATGGACGGAGGGAAATGTATCTTGCAGCTACGCGGGGTGCGCCCGTTCTTTTCGGACAAATTCGACATAACGAAACACCCGAAATACAAGTACCTATCCGACGCAGACCCGAAGAACGCCTTTGACATGGAAAAGCACCTTAAACGCCGCCCCGCCATTGTCAAGCCCGACGAGGTTTTTGACTATTACGAGATTGACGCAGCAGACTTACAGGAGGACGCAGACCATGAGGAAACGTAGCGCAGAGGAAAAACAAAAGCAGCTTGAACGGTTTTTAATGAATGTTGCGGAAGCCGCCGACGCTGCATTATGGGAGTATTGGCGGGAAAAGGAAGCGGAACACCGCCGTTTTGCAACGGAGTATGTCACGCGCCGGGGGCTTATCCCGCAACAGTGACAGCATGGCAGACCGCCGGGGGACAGGGGAAGCTACACTTCCCCTACGCTGCCTTGCGGCAGCTACCCCTTTGTGAACTTGCGGGAAGCGAACACCTTGCTACGCAAGCTATTCACTTCCCGCAAGTCTGAAAAAAACGTCCGGCAGCACAGCGGGACACAGAAAGGAGCGATTGAAGCAATCACATCTATCCATACCGGCTACATGATACGCGCCCCCACTTTCCGGCGCAGTACACAGCGGCAGGAGCCGCACCCCTTACAACTGAATACCGCCGCGCCGCAGGACTTACGCAGCGCGGGGACAGCCGCCTTTACCAGAGGGCGGTTTTTTTATGCGGCGGCGACCATACGCTGACCGCCTTTTGTCCGCTTGCCGGACAGCCGCAGACGCGGCAGAAAGGATATATTTATGGCATTTTTCAATAGCGCAGTAGACGTTTTGCAGACCCTTGTTGTAGCACTTGGAGCCGGGCTTGGTATCTGGGGCGTGATTAACCTCATGGAAGGCTACGGCAACGACAATCCGGGCGCGAAAAGCCAGGGCATGAAGCAGTTCATGGCTAATTAAAGGGAACAAAAAGAAAGGAAAAACCAATCCAGACGGTATCAGCGGCAGGCTACAAGAATAAATTGTGATTTCACAAGATTGGTGTTATAATAAGAGAAAAGTTCCTGCCGGGGCAGCCGCCCCGGTGGTATGGGTAGAAAGGCAGGAAAACAATATGCACATCAGCTATAAACCACTCTGGCACACACTGTTAGAGCGTGATATGAGGAAAGAGGATTTAAGGCTTGCCGCTGGTATGACAACGAATATGATTGCCAACATGAGCAAAGAGGGAAAGCACATCAGCATGGATACATTAGCCCGTATCTGCGAAACGCTGAATTGTGAGATTACCGATGTGATTGAGTTAGTATCAGACGAGCCTGCTTCCACAGGAGGTAAGGAGCATGAGCGAATTGAAACCAAGAATAACGGAAAACGGAATTGATTATATCCTTGTCGGAGATTACTATATCCCAGATTTGAAGCTGCCGGAGGAACACCGCCCTATCGGAAAGTACGGACGGATGCACCGGGAGTATTTAAGAGAAGTCCACCCAGCCAAATTGAACACCTTGACCTTGACAGGGGAGTTATGGACATACCTTGCAGACCTGAACGAACAGGCACAGGAACGGTTAGACACCATCATGGAGCAGATGAAAGATGCCGAGGGCGTGACCGAGGAATTGAAACGAACCCAACAAATGGAATGGGTGCGGCGTTGCAATAACATTCACAACCGGGCAGAAGAAATTATTTTGCAAGAGATGATTTATTCATAACGGTATGGTAGAATGATTATGACAAATAAGAATTTATAAAGGAGAATATTGATGAAACTATTTTTATGTTCGCATTTTTCAAGTGTGGGAAGTCTGATAAAGGAAGAAATTGAAAATAAGAAAGTCGCATTTATTCCAACAGCTTCACTGCGTGAAGGCTACACCGGTTATGTCGGCTCGGCTCGAAAATTATTCAAAAAGTTGGGAGCAATCGTAACTGAAATTGATATTTCAACGGAGGCTTATTCAACGATACAGTCTGTTTTTGAAGAAGCAGATGTGATATATTTTACCGGCGGAAATTCTTTCTTTCTTATGGACCAGCTCCGTAAAACGGGAGCTGATGGGCTACTGAAAAAGGAATTGGCAAATGGAAAATTGATTATCGGCGAGTCGGCAGGCGCAATTATATGCGCTCCAAGCATCCAATATATCGAGCAAATGGATAAAAAGCCAGAGGACTACTCACAAGAAGATGATGCAGGGCTTGATTTGATTGATTTCTATGTTCTTCCGCATTATCTTACAGCACCATTTAAGAAAGTTACCGAGAAAATAATGACTGAGTTTTCGGATTTGAATCTATGCCCAATTAACAACCGTCAGGGAATTGTAATTGATGGTGAAGGTTCAAAGGTTATTTGCAAAGACTAATTTGAAAATTCCCGTTTATTGGGAAGTCGTAGAGAACGAAAAATCGAAATTTGAGGCGATGAAACTATGGATGAAATACAAATTGCATGGTTAGAATTGATGACAGTTGGAGGTCTTGGTGTAATATTAGTTCTACTAGGAGTTACTTTCAATATCATTGTAAAAAGACAGAATAAATTGTGTACAAAAAAGACAGACGGTATTGTTAAACAATATGGGTTTCCTGGAAATGGAAGAGTGTACCCAATCGTTGAGTACTTTGTGAATGGAACTTGTTATAAAGCAAAGAAGAAATTTCGAGGAATTATAACAACGCAACTATCAGGAGTACCTGTACCGATGAAATCAGAAGTCTATGAAGATGAAAAAGGATGGCTACATGTAAAAACTGGAGCTATTGCAAATTTGCGTCAATTTGCGGAGCAGTTGTGGCCTATCAACAGTAAGATGACAGTTTATTATAATCCAAACAATCCTAAAAAGTGTTATGTTGATAGACCAATTTCAAAAAGTTTTACTTCCATGATGTTTATCATAATGGGGACAGTAACAATACTCTCGAGTGTACTGGTATTCTTTTTGATACAGTTATAAATTGCAAAAGATAATTGCTAATCAGACAACTTCCAGTTTATCGTTCTGATTTTCAACTGAATAACCACAGTAAAAACCGCTGCTACATGGAAGCTAACAAACCATGCAACAGCGGTTTTTCTTTACCGTTTTTTCCTTTGGCTGATAGGCGTTCCCATTTTCTTTGATTTTTTGAGAATCCGAATGAGCCAGCGAAATTCTTCATCTGACAGATTTTTATAGTTGATACCAAGTTGCTTGCAGTAAAGGACAACCAGCTTTTCATCACGGCTGCCCTTGAAATTTTCAACCGCTTCCAGATTTTCTTTCAGTTCATCGGCAACGGTGGTCTGAGGTGCACTCTCGCTGTCCTTTTTATGGGCTTCCCGAATATCCCGGATAATGAGGTTGAGGTCATCCAGAACCATGTGGCTGAAATATTCATCATCACTGATATGGGCGGCTTGCAGCACTTTCAAATGGGGGTCATCTTCGCCGGGGCGATACCGTTCAATGATTTCATGCCGGACGGTATCGACAAGGGCGTTGAGGTTCTGAATCTGCATGGTGGCAATTCCATCCACATAAATCTCAATGTCCGCAAGAAACTTGATAAAGTCCTTATGGGTGGCAAGTTCGCACAGCAGACGGTTGTTAATCCGACCGCTTTTCAGAAGTGCTACCATCTCATCACTCAAATGCAGCTCCCTTAATGGCGTGTTGATCTCCGCCCGGTTCTCTGTCCGGCAAAAGAGATAATCGAGGGACACCCCATAAAAATCTGCCAGCAGGATAAGGTTGCCATGATTGATTTCCTTATAGTCATCTTTTTCATAACTGCCAAGAGCCGATTTTGAAATACCCGTTTGCTCTGCCAGTTCTTCCAGTTTTAATCCTTTGTTTAATCGTAAATCTTTTAGCCGTTCCTGTATTGTAGTAGCTCCGTTCATTGAAGCAGTTCCCCCTTCTGACAACATTTATAACCGTTGAATTGATTATACCATATCAATTCCGCAATCGTGGAAATTTCTGATTTTTACCCCGAATTCCTACTTTGTGGACATACGGCACAGGGCACAAAAATGTTCTACGATACAGGTAGTTCATCGATGGATTATTCCAATCGAATGACCAGCCTGTGTGGGATATGCTTCCCCGGCGATGTAGTGCCATGACTTTTGGCAGGGATGTGGAGGAACCCTGACCAAAACGAGCATACCAAAGGGAGCGATACGCCGCTGTGAGATTCAGGGGAGGAACGACACCGGGGAGAACTGGCGGACTGACACCGAAATGATACCGAAACACGACAATCTGATAGGGGGATAGTCTACCCTATCGCTGATACTTCGGGAGATTTTAAGCGGCTCTATGGCTGTAATTTTGCCGAAAATCGCCCCGAAACCATACACGAAAACGGGAGGAAGCGCAATATGCCGAGAATGAGCAAAAAGAGGAAGCATGAGCTTTCCTTTTACCTCAATGACCGGGGGCGTGTCACTTACAACGAATTATGCCGGAAATGCCAGCATGGGTGCAGGCAGAGCTTCCGGGCGGTTGTGATTGACTGCCCCCGTTATTTATCCAAACGAGCAAAGAAAAAGGAGAAACACACCGAATGAATTTTGAATTTATGACGATAGACACACCATTGCCGCCCTGTATGCCTTTTCCCAGAGCGTTGACAGGATTTCCAGTCAGCAGCACCGCAAAGGTCATGTACTGCCGGATGCTGGACGCTATGCTATCCAAAGGGCAGGAGGACGAGAACGGAATCCTGTTTGTCTGCTTCCCTATCACAGCCATTGCCACAGTCCTGTCCCGCAGCCCCATGACGGTCAAGCGTTCTTTGAATGAACTGGAAACCGCCGGGCTTATCATGCGGGTGCGTCAGGGCGTTGGAGAACCAAACAGGATTTATGTGCTGATACCGGGAAAGGAGGACGCTGCCCTTGCCTGATACTTCAAAGCTGGAAAAGCTCAACCGGGAGCTGGAGAAAAGCGAAAAGAAACTGCGGAAAGCCATCAATGATGAAAAGGCATTGCAGCACCAGTTAAAGCAGTTTACCCGAAAGGAACGGACGCACCGGCTCTGCACTCGTGGCGGTATGCTGGAAAGTTTTCTGCAAGAGCCGGAACGCCTGACAGACGATGATGTCATGCTGTTGTTGAAACTCATTTTTCACAGGCAGGACACGCAGGAACTATTGAAGAAACTGCTGGAACGGAAGAAGCCGGAAACCCCTTAGTTTACTAAGGGCGCAATTATACACCACCCAGAGGTTGGTGCATTGCGTTCTCCGAAGGCTCCTCGCCGGAGGGCTGTGATTTTCCGCAGTCATGGTCTGCTCCAAATCATACAGGGGACGCTACGCTTCCCCTGCGCTGGCTGCCGCCAGCTACCCTTTTGTGGACTTGCCATCTGGGGACACCTTGCGTTGCAAGCTGTTCCCAGCCGACAAGTTTTACAAAATCTCTCTATACTTTGACGGTCGAATAAAGTATAATGAAGTCAACGACTAATCGGAATTTGGAGGAACTTATGATGAAAAAAATGATAATGGCATTATGTATATTTATTTGTGTGTTTACTTTAGTTGCGTGTTCTGGACAACAAACAAACGAACCACTTACTTTAGGTGTCAATGCGATAATAACAGAAATTGATAAAGAAAATAAAATCATAACCACAAAAGATAGCGGAGAAGAAGGTGTTTTAGGGGATGATTGTCTTATTGATTGTTCCCAAATTCCTATGATTTATTGTAATTATGATACACAAGATGTTGTAGCTATAACACTTGATGATTTACAGGTGGGGGACGAAATCATTTTGACTATTCGGAGTTCGGAAATAGAAAATCTTCAAAAGGAAGATGACAATAAAGTAAAAATAGCAGTTGAACAATTACAATTAGGTACACAGAGAATTAAATAATTTCCAGTTTGCCACCCACACATCAGGTCAACTTGCCCCGAACTTTTACAACTAAATACCCGCCGCCAACACAGCGGCGCACCGAGCAGGAAATCTGAAAAAGGTCTCCTGCTTTTTTTCTGCCCAAAATGAGGTGGTAAAACGCCACCCCATCCACCAATTAGCGAAAGGAGGGATACGAAATGCCCTGTCCACACAACGAAATCACGATTGTTCAGCGCAGCCAACGGCAGTCTGCTGTTGCCGCCGCTGCTTACCAGAGTGGCGAAAAACTGTTCTGTGAATATGACCAGCAAGTGAAGCACTACCCGGAAAAGCGTGGTATCGTCCACAATGAAATCCTGCTCCCACCTAATGCCCCACAGGAATATGCAGACCGCAATACTTTGTGGAACGCCGCCGAAGCGGTGGAAAAGCAATGGAACTCCCAGCTTGCAAGAAGGTGGGTGCTTACCATCCCAAGAGAGATACCACCCGACCAGTATGCTGTCCTTGTACGGGAGTTTTGTGAGCAGCAGTTTGTTTCCAAAGGCATGATTGCTGATTTTGCAATCCATGACCCCCATCCGCCGGGACACAATCCCCACGCCCATGTTCTGCTGACTATGAGGGCAATGGACGAACATGGGAAATGGCTTCCCAAGAGCCGTAAGGTTTATGACCTTGACGAGAACGGGGAACGGATAAAGCTGCCATCCGGCAGGTGGAAAAGCCACAAGGAGGATACGGTGGAATGGAACGACCAGAAGTATTGTGAAATCTGGCGGCATGAGTGGGAAGTCATCCAGAACCGCTATCTGGAAGCCAATGACCGCCCGGAGCGTGTGGACTTGCGTTCCTATGCCAGACAGGGGCTTGATATAGTTCCCACTGTCCATGAGGGGGCTGCTGTCCGGCAGATGGAAAAGCGTGGAATCCAGACGAGTATCGGAAACCTGAACCGGGAAATCAGAGCCGCCAACCGCCTGATGAAGTCCATCCGGCAGCTTATCCACAACCTCAAAGGCTGGATTGCCGAGCTGGGAGAAAAACGGAAGGAGCTGCTTGCACAAAAAGCAGCGGAGGAAGCAACGCTTCTCCCCAATCTTTTGATGAAATATATGGAGATACGAAAGGAAGAACGGAAGGACTGGACGAGGGCTGGACAGAACCGGGGGACTTCACAGGACTTAAAGGCAGTCAGCGAAGCCCTGTCCTATCTCCGGCAAAAGGGGCTTTCCACTGTGGAGGACTTAGAAGCGTTTCTGGAATCTTCCGGGAAATCAGCCGCAGATTACCGCAATCAGATGAAGCCAAAGGAAGCCCGGAGCAAAGTGATTGACGGGATTCTTGCCAGTCGGACAGACTGCAAAGAATGTAAGGCTGTCTATGAGAAGTACCAGAAGATATTTTTTAAGAAAACAAAGGAGAAATTCAAACAGGAACACCCGGAGGTTGCCCGGTATGAGAAAGCCGCTGACTACCTTGCCAAGCACCCGGACGATAAGGACAGTACCCAAAAGGAGCTGCAAGAGGAGCAGGAAACGCTTCTCAGCGAAATCGCAGAACTGAAAGTACCGCTGACCGAGGTACAGGAGGATTTGAAGAAGCTGCGGGACATCCGCTACTGGGTACGGAAAGCCACACCCGGCACAGAGGAAAGCAAAGAGCCGCCCAAGAAGCAGCCCATCAAAGAAGTCTTGCAGGATAAGGCTGACGAGAAAAAAGCACAAAGAACCGCCCCGGCACAGACGAAACACAGACAACAGGATATGGAACTTTAACGGGCACCTGCCATTTTCAATCAGAGAATGTCAGGTGCTTTTCTTATTTTCAAGGAGGGATAGATTTGAATGTATTTGAAGCTGTGAAGCAGTCCGTCACAACCAGACAGGCTGCGGAGCATTATGGAATCCGTGTAGGTCGGAACGGGATGGCTTGTTGCCCGTTCCATAACGATAAAACCCCAAGCATGAAGCTGGATCGGCGTTACCACTGCTTCGGCTGCGGTGCGGATGGGGATGTGATTGATTTTGCCGCCGCCCTGTATGGGCTGGGAAAGAAAGAAGCCGCCGTACAACTGGCACAGGACTTCGGGCTTTCCTATGAGGACTGGAAGCCGCCGGGAAAGGCAAAAAAGCCCAAGCCCCGGCAGAAATCCCCGGAGGAACAGTTTCAGGAAGCAAAGAGCCGCTGCTTCCGTATTCTTGCTGATTATCTCCACCTGCTTCGGGCATGGAGAACGGAATATGCCCCGCATTCCCCAGAGGAAGTCTTTCATCCCCGGTTTGTGGAAGCCTTACAGAAGCAAGACCAAGTGGAATATCTGCTGGATGTGCTGCTGTTCGGGGAAACAGAGGAAAAAGCGGCTTTGATTACGGACTACGGAAAGGATGTGATACAGCTTGAACAGCGAATGGCAGAGCTTGCAGCCGCAGACGCAGCAAGAACTAAAAAACATCATGAACGCCATGCAGCCGCCACAGAGCGTTGAGGAAATCAAGGCGGGACTGGAAACTACCGAGAAAGGCGGTGTCCGTCAGAGCATACGGAACTGCCTGACTGTATTCCAGCGTGACCCGCTGCTTTCCGGGGCTATCGCATACAACATCCTGACCGACCGCAAGGACATCATAAAGCCCATCGGTTTTCACAGAGAAAGCACCGCCCTGAACGATACGGACATGAAGTATCTGCTTCTCTATCTGGAAGAAACCTACGGGCTTACCAATGAGAAAAAGATTGATAACGCCATCGGGATTGTGGCGAATGAAAACAAGTACCATCCCATCCGGGACTATCTCAATACCCTTGTGTGGGACGGGACAGAGCGAATCCGTTTCTGCCTGCGGCACTTTCTGGGGGCTGACGCAGACGATTACACCTATGAAGCGTTGAAGCTGTTCCTGCTGGGTGCAATCTCACGAGCCTTTCAGCCGGGGTGCAAGTTTGAAATCATGCTCTGTCTGGTAGGCGGTCAGGGGGCTGGCAAGTCCACCTTCTTCCGTCTGCTGGCAGTCCGGGACGAGTGGTTCTCCGATGATTTGCGGAAGCTGGACGATGACAATGTGTACCGCAAGCTGCAAGGTCATTGGATTATTGAAATGTCGGAAATGATGGCAACCGCCAACGCCAAGAGCATTGAGGAAATCAAGTCATTTTTAAGCCGGCAGAAAGAGGTTTACAAGATACCCTATGAAACCCACCCGGCAGACCGCCCCCGTCAGTGCGTGTTTGGCGGCACTTCCAATGCCCTTGACTTCCTGCCCCTTGACCGTTCCGGCAACCGCCGCTTTATCCCCGTCATGGTGTACCCGGAGCAAGCCGAGGTTCACATTTTGGAGGACGAAGCTGCTTCCAGAGCCTATATCGAGCAGATGTGGGCGGAAGCGATGGAGATTTACCGAAGCGGCAGGTTCAAGCTGGCTTTCAGCCCCGCCATGCAGCGGTATCTCAAAGAACACCAGCGGGATTTTATGCCGGAGGACACCAAAGCCGGGATGATACAGGCGTATCTTGATAAGTACACAGGGAGTATGGTCTGTTCCAAGCAGCTCTACAAGGAAGCCTTGAACCATGCCTTTGACGAGCCGAAGCAATGGGAAATCCGGGAAATCAACGAGATTATGAACCAGTGCATTGACCGCTGGCGGTACTTCCCGAACCCAAGAATGTTTTCAGAATATGGCAGACAAAAGGGCTGGGAGCGTGAAAACCCGGCAACGGACTCCGGCAACCCGTCTGAAAAAACGATGGACGGTTTTGTGGAGGTCACAGAACAGATGGAGCTTCCATTCTGAAAATGACAGCCCGTTGCCCCCCTGTTGCTATCCCGTTGCCGAGCCGGTTGCCGGGGAAAATCCCGAAACTATCGGCTTTTCTCCCCTATGACAACCAAAACAACAGAAAAATAAAAGAAAAGTATAAATAGTAACCATCGCCAGATTGAGATTGTTTGCAAGGTCTTTTGAAGCCCGTTGCCGGACTTCGTTGCCGACACCCTCTGTCTGGCTATTTTCATGTATGGAGGATAACTGCCTATGGCAAAAAACAAAACAGAGATTCATGTGACTACTGTGTTTGACGGGGAACTGGACGCAACCGATGTGTTCGTCAGCCTGATTTCCCAGAAATACGGCAAAACAAATACGAAAGAATATCTTGCTAAAAAGAAAGATATGAAGTATAATGAAGATGAGGTTCAAAAGAGCCAGATACCGTCTGGATTGTGTGGGTAAATGGCTATGATGAACGAAATGGAATACAGAACAATCGGTTCGGCACTTGCCGGAGAGTATCGTGCAGCGGTCTATTGCAGGCTGTCAAAGGACGATGACCTGCAAGGCGAAAGTGCCAGTATCGCAAACCAGCGTGATATGCTGGAAAAATACTGCGAAAAGCAGGGATGGGAGGTTGTGGCAGTCTATCAGGATGATGGCTTCACAGGTCTTAACATGGAGCGTCCTGATTTACAGAGAATGTTGAGAGCCATTGAGCGCAGGCAGATCAACCTTGTCATCACGAAAGACCTCAGCCGACTGGGGCGTAACTATCTGCAAACCGGGCATTTGATTGAGGACTTTTTCCCAAGAAACGGTGTCCGCTATATCGCCATGAATGACGGTATCGACACCCTGCGGGATAACAACGATATTGCCCCGTTCAAGAATATCCTGAACGAGATGTACAGCAAGGATATTTCCAAGAAAGTCCATTCCTCTTATCTTCTGAAAGCGCAGAAAGGACAGTTTACCGGGTGTCTTGCCCCCTTTGGGTATCGGAAAGACCCAGAGGACAGAAACCATCTGCTCATTGACGAGGAAACCGCCCCGATTGTGCGGCTGATTTTCGGATATGCCCTGAACGGTCATGGTCCGAACTATATCCGCAGACGGCTGGAGGAAGAAAAAATCCCCTGCCCCACATGGTGGAACCGGGAACGGGGGCTTCGCAATACCCGCACCAAATGGGAAAAGAAAGACCCGGAAAACGGACGGTATATGTGGGACTTCTCCGTTATCAAAGACCTCTTGATGAATCCCGTCTACACCGGGGCGATTGCTTCCCAGAAAAAAGACTACCGTTTCAAAATCGGCACGATTGGAGAAAAGAAGCCGGAGGACTGGATTGTGGTGGAGGGACAGCATGAACCGCTGATTGACCGCATGAGCTTTGACATTGTGCAGAACAAGCTGAAATCCCGCCAGCGTCCGGGGCAGACCAATGAAATCAGCCTGTTTGCCGGACTGATAAAATGCGGCGAGTGTGGGAAGTCGCTGACGATACGCTACACAAACGCAAAATATCCCCAGCAGATTTATTCCTGCAAGACCTACAATGCCTTTGGAAAGAACCACTGCACCCAGCACCGGATTGACTATGACACCCTTTACAGCCATGTGCTGCGGAAAATCCGGGAATGTGCCAGAGCTGCCCTGATGGACGGGAAAGCGGTTGCCGACCGCCTGACCAATACCTGTGAAGCCGAGCAGCGGGAACAGCGGGAAGCAATGGAACGCTCCCTTACAAGGGACGAGGAACGGATTGAGGTTCTGGACAAAATGGTCATGCGGCTTTATGAGGATATGATTGCAGGGCGTATCAGTGAGCAGAATTTCAACACCATGCTGGAAAAGACACAGACCGAGCAGACGGAGCTTAAAACAAAAGTGTCCGAGGGCAGAAAGCGGCTGTCCGATGAAGTCCAGCTTGCCAATGACGCAAAACAATGGGTGGAAGCCATTCAGGAATACGCCAACATCACAGAGCTGGACGCAGCCACCCTCAACCGCTTAATCAAAGAAATCGTCGTGCATGAACGTATTGACGAAGATAAAACAAGACACATTTCTATCGAAATTCATTTTAATCTCAAACCCATCCCGGAGGTGGAACAGGTCACTGCCTGACCTGTCCCGCCGGGACGGTTCTCTTAAAAACACCATATAGATTTTTTGTACGCCGCCGCCCGCCATCGAGCAGAGTTTTACACCTAATTGGGGATAAAACAGCTTATGGCGGGCGGCGGCGTTGCCCTTATCGGCATGACCCTTGTACCGCTGCTTTCCGGCTTGTTCGGTTAAGAAGCGCGGGTAAAGGCTTATGCAGAGCATACTTGACGCGATTAACGAATGGATAAAGGAAATCCTCATAGGAGCCATAAACGGTAATCTGTCAACTATGTTCGGGGACGTAAACGAGAAAGTCGGCACTATCGCCGCAGAGGTAGGGCAGACCCCGCAAGGGTGGAACGCAAATATATTCTCCATGATACAGACGCTTAGTGAGAATGTAATCGTACCCATTGCGGGGCTTGTCATTACCTACGTCCTATGCTATGAGCTTATCAGCATGGTAACGGAAAAGAACAATATGCACGACGTTGACACTTCCATGTTCTTCAAGTGGGTGTTCAAGGCGTTTGTGGCAGTCTACCTTGTGACGCACACCTTTGACATCACTATGGCGGTGTTCGATATGGCGCAGCACGTTGTTTCCGGCGCGGCGGGGGTAATCGGCGGCAGCACAGAGATTGATGTTGCCGCCGCCCTTGCTTCCATGCAAAGCGGGCTTGACGCTATGGAAATCCCCGAACTGCTCTTACTTGTCATGGAAACAAGCCTTGTGAGCTTGTGCATGAAAATCATGTCCGTACTGATAACCGTTATCCTCTACGGCAGAATGATAGAAATTTACCTTTACTGTTCGGTATCGCCTATCCCGTTCGCAACAATGACTAATCGGGAATGGGGACAGATAGGGAACAACTACCTAAAATCCCTGTTCGCGCTTGGCTTTCAAGGCTTCCTCATAATGATATGCGTCGGCATTTACGCGGTTTTGGTGAACAACATGATAATAGCGGACAACCTGCACAGCGCGATTTTTTCCCTTGCAGCCTATACCGTTATCCTCTGTTTCTCCCTGTTCAAATCCGGCGCACTGGCGAAGTCGATTTTCTCCGCGCATTAGCGGCGTGTCAAGGGTAGGGTGGAGATTTTCAGAGCAAAGCGGCGAAAATACTACCCGACCTTGACGCGGGAAAACCCCATAGAATAGGGACGGGCAAAGGGCAGAAATTGACCTTTGCCTTGATTACCCCTATGGGAACTTACAGCAGCAAAAAACCCAGAGAAAGGAGGTTTCCACTTGGCGTATGTACCCGTACCCAAAGACTTATCCAAAGTCAAGACAAAAGTAGCTTTCAACCTTACCAAACGGCAGATTGTATGTTTTGCGGTAGCTCTCCTGTTAGGGCTTCCGCTTTTCTTTCTGCTCAAAGACAGCACAGGCACAAGCCTTGCGTCTATGGCTATGATTGCCGTCATGCTGCCCTGTTTCCTGTTCGCCATGTATGAAAAGCATGGACAGCCCCTTGAAGTGGTGGTGAAGAACATCATACGGACGAAATTCATAGCCCCCAAAGAACGACCATACAGGACAGACAACTTTTATTCCGTCTTAGAACGGCAGAGAAAACTTGAAAAGGAGGTATCAGCGATTGCAAAAGGAAACACGAAGAAACAGCGCGGCGGGAAGCGCAAAGCCTAACCCGCCCCGCAAGCTCACCCGCGCCGAGAAAAAGCAGATTGCGGAAATCATCAGACAGGCAAAGGGCGACGGGAAAGCCCACACCGCACAGCAGACAATCCCCTATATCCAGATGTACCCGGACGGTATCTGCAAGGTTACGGGACGGAAATACTCAAAGACCGTCGCCTTTGAAGATATTAACTATCAGCTTGCACAGGCAGACGACAAGACCGCCATTTTTGAGAACTGGTGCGACTTCCTCAACTACTTTGACGCTTCCGTTTCGGTGCAGCTCTCTTTCATCAATCAGGGGACGCAGCGGGGCGAAGCGGAAAAGGCGGTCAATATCCCGGCACAGGAGGACGCTTTCAACTCTATCCGCACAGAATACCGGAATATGCTGAAAAACCAGCTTGCAAAGGGAAACAACGGGCTTGTCAAAGCAAAATATATCACCTTTGCCATTGAAGCCGACAGTCTGGGCGCGGCGAAATCCCGCCTTGCCCGTATCGAAACGGACGTACTCAACAACTTTAAGCTCTTGGGCGTGTCTGCCCGCCCCATGACAGGCTATGAACGCCTTAAAATGCTGCATGGCATTTTCCACCCGGAGGGCGGGCAGTTTGCCTTTGATTTTTCATGGCTTGCCCCGTCCGGGCTTTCCACAAAGGACTTTATCGCCCCATCCTCTTTCCGTTTTGGCGAGGGGCGTTATTTCCGCATGGGGCGCAAAATCGGCGCGGTTTCATTCCTTGAAATCCTTGCGCCGGAATTAAACGACCGTATCTTATCGGATATTCTGGACTTGGAAACGGGCGTTATCGTCAATCTGCATATCCACAGTATCGACCAGACCGAAGCCATAAAGACAATCAAGCGGAAAATCACCGACCTTGACAAAATGAAAATCGAGGAACAGAAAAAAGCGGTACGCAGCGGCTACGACATGGATATAATCCCGTCCGACCTTGCCACGTTCGGCAGCGAAGCGAAGAACCTCTTACAGGACTTGCAGAGCCGGAATGAAAGAATGTTCCTCTTGACGTTCCTTGTGGTGAACATGGCGGACACGAAGCGGAAACTGGAAAATGACGTATTCGCGGCGGCGGGCATTGCACAGAAGAACAACTGCGCCTTGACCCGCCTTGACTACCAACAGGAAGCGGGGCTTATGTCCTCTGTACCGCTTGGGGAGAACCTTATCCCCATTCAAAGAGGGCTTACCACGTCAAGCACCGCTATCTTTATCCCCTTTATCACACAGGAGCTTTTCCAGACGGGCGCGGCTTTGTACTACGGCTTAAACGCCCTGTCTAACAACATGATACTCTGCGACCGCAAGCAGCTAAAGAACCCCAACGGCTTAATCTTGGGTACGCCGGGAAGCGGGAAATCCTTTGCCGCCAAACGGGAAATGACAAACGCTTTCCTCATTACCGACGACGACATAATTATCTGCGACCCGGAAGCAGAGTATTTTTCCCTTGTGCAGCGGCTTGACGGGCAAGTGATACGGTTATCGCCTACGGGCAAGGGCATTGACGGGAAGCCCCAGTATGTGAACCCTATGGATATTAACCTCAACTATTCCGAGGACGACAGCCCCCTTGCGCTGAAATCCGACTTTATCCTCTCCCTCTGCGAGCTTGTAATCGGCGGCAAGGAGGGCTTGCAGCCCGTCGATAAGACCGTCATTGACCGCGCCGTTAGGAACGTGTACCGCCCTTTCCTTGCAGACCCCGACCCGGAGAAAATGCCTATCTTGGGCGACCTCTACGACGAGCTTTTGAAGCAGCCGGAGCCGGAAGCGGCGCGTATCGCGGCGGCATTGGAGCTTTACGTTTCCGGCAGCTTGAACGTCTTTAACCACCGTACCAACGTGGAACTTTCTAACCGCCTTGTCTGCTTTGACATCAAGCAGCTTGGGAAGCAGCTCAAAAAGTTAGGTATGCTCATTGTGCAGGACCAGGTATGGAACCGCGTCACCGTCAACCGGGCAGAAAGGAAATCCACCCGGTATTTTATGGACGAATTTCATCTTCTCTTGAAAGAGGAACAGACCGCCGCCTATTCCGTTGAAATCTGGAAGCGTTTCAGAAAATGGGGCGGCATACCCACAGCCATTACGCAGAACGTCAAGGATTTGCTTGCTTCCCGCGAAGTGGAGAATATCTTTGAAAACTCTGATTTTGTCCTCATGCTCAATCAGGCGGCGGGCGACCGGGCTATCCTTGCAAAGCAGCTCAACATCTCCCCGCAGCAGATGAAGTATGTCACCCACACCGAAGCGGGCGAGGGGCTTATCTTCTACGGGAACGTGGTGCTGCCCTTTGTAGACCGCTTCCCGAAAGACACCGAGCTTTACCGGGTAATGACGACGAAGCCGGAGGAAGTGGGCGAAGCATGACAAAATTAAGGACAGACACCATTATCAACCGGGACGCGCTCTATGCCTTGCGGGAGCTTCCAGAGGAAAGCGTACACTGTTGCGTCACAAGCCCGCCCTACTATGCGCTTAGGGATTACGGGCTTGATATGCAGATTGGGCGGGAGGACACGCCGGAGCAGTACATTGACAGGCTGACCGAGGTTTTCCGCGAACTGCGCCGGGTACTGCGTTCTGACGGTACGCTCTGGCTGAATATCGCGGACACCTACTGCGGCACAGGAAATAAAGGCTACCATGCAGACCCGAAGAACCCGAAAGGGAGAAACGGACAGCAGATTGCAAGAAACAACCGCGTTTCCGGCTGCAAACAAAAGGACTTAATCGGTATTCCCTGGCTTTTAGCTTTTGCCCTACGCGCTGACGGGTGGTATTTAAGGAGCGACATTATCTGGCAGAAAGAAAACCCCATGCCGGAGAGCGTGAAAGACCGCCCTACCCGCTGCTATGAACATATCTTTCTGCTTACGAAGTCAAAGAAGTATTTTTATGACGCAGCCGCCATAGCCGAGCCGTTAGCCCCCACAACGGCGGCGCGGTACCGCACCGGGCGCAGCGCGGGACAGAAATATGCGGACGAAGTACCCGGACAGGGGAACGTACAGGGGCTTAACCGGGCGCGAAGCGGCAGCTACTACGACGAAGCCCTCATGCCGACCATGCGGAACAGGCGGGACGTGTGGCTTATCAATACCGTTCCCTACAAGGGCGGGCATTTCGCCGCGTTCCCGCCAAAACTTGCCGAAACCTGTATCAAGGCGGGCTGTCCGAAAGGCGGCGTTGTGCTTGACCCCTTTTTCGGCAGCGGCACGACGGGGGCAGCCGCAAAGCAGCTTGACAGGCATTATATAGGCATTGAGATAAACGCCGAGTATTGCGCCCTTGCAAGGGCGCGGATTGGAGGGACAGACACATAAAACAATATAAGGCGCGTGAAAAAGTCACGCAGAAAATGACCCGCGAGGGGGCTGTCGAGGTAAACGCCGCTACCGGGAAAAAGAAACGTATCAGCAAGCGGATAAGGGACGCGGACTTTGCAAAGACCGAAGCCCCACCGCAGCCGGAACAGGCAGCGCAGCCCCTACCGGGCGGCGCAACTTCCCCGCCCTTAACCGACACGCCGCCGCTTCCCCATGCGCCGGGGGCAGAACGGGAACAGGACACCGCAGCAGCCGAGCGCGTCTTGGAACGTATCGACGGGGCGCGTACCAGAAAGGCGAGCAAAAAGGCGGCGAGGAAAGCACAGGCAGAAGCCACAGCAAAAGAAAAATCTTCCCGCTTGCAGTTTACCGACGAGGAACGGGCAACGCCGGAGCTTGAAAGGTATATCCGAAAATCGGACAAAGCAGCCGACCGTCTGGACGCGGCAAAGGCGGCTATCCCCAAAGAAAAGAAACTTGTACGGGAGCGCACCTTTGATGAAGCCACCGGGAAAGGCAAGACCCGCCTACATTTTGAGGAACAGGAAAAGCCCATAGGAAAGAATAAGCCCCACAATAACCCGCTATCCCGCCCCGCACAGGAAGCGGGTATTTTCGTCCACAACAAGATACATTCCGTTGAAAAGGACAATTCCGGCGTTGAGGGGGCGCACAAATCCGAAGAACTGGCAGAGCGCGGCGCAAAGTACGGGGCGCGGAAAGTCAAGGAGGGCTACCACAGCCACAAGCTCAAACCCTACCGGGCGGCGGCAAAGGCAGAGAAAGCGGCGTTCAAGGCGAATGTGGATTTCCAGTACCATAAAGCCCTGCATGACAATCCGCAGATTGCGGGCAATCCCCTTTCCCGCTTCATGCAGAAGCAGCAAATCAAGCGGCAGTATGCAAAGTCGGCAAGGAAAGGCGGCGCAAAAACGGCGCAGAAAGCCGCAGAGAACACCCGCAAGGCGGCAAAAAAGACCGCCGAGGAAACAAAAAAGGCAATCGCTTTTGTAGGGCGGCACCCGGCGGGCGTATGTATCGCCGTTGCCGCGCTGCTCTTATTCATCATGGTATCGGCGGGGCTTTCCTCTTGCGGTTCCATGTTCTCCGGCTTGATGAACGGCATACTTGGGACTTCCTACACGTCGGAGGACAGCGACCTTGTGGCGACGGAGAACAATTACGCCGCAAAGGAAAACGAGCTTCAGCAGCAGATTGACAATATCGAAAGCACCCACCCCGGCTATGACGAATACCGCTATGACCTTGACAGTATCGGGCATAACCCCCATGAGTTAGCGTCCTACCTCACCGCCCTTTTGCAGACCTACACCCCGCAGAGCGCACAGGCAGAGCTAAATCGCGTCTTTGCCATGCAGTACACTTTGACGCTGACAGAAGAAACGGAAATCCGCTACCGCACAGAAACAAGCACAGACCCGGAAACAGGGGAAACGACCACCGAGGAAGTACCCTACGAGTACCATATCCTCAACGTGAAGCTGACGAACAAGCCCATTTCCGAGATTGCGGAGGAACTTCTAACGCCACAGCAGCTTGAAATGTACCGCGTCTATCTGGAAACAAGCGGAAACAAACCGCTGATTTTCGGCGGCGGCTCCCCCGATATGGGCGCGTCCGAGGATTTAAGCGGCGTACAGCTTGTAAACGGCACACGCCCCGGCAACACCGCCGTTGTAGACCTTGCGAAGCGGCAAGTCGGCAACGTGGGCGGGCGACCCTTTTGGAGCTGGTACGGATTTAACAGCCGCGTGGAATGGTGCGCCTGTTTCGTTTCATGGTGCTACAATCAAGCCGGAAAGAGCGAGCCGCGCTTTGCCGGGTGCCAGTCACAGGGCGTACCCTGGTTCCAGTCACGCGGGCAATGGGGCGCGAGGGGCTATGAGAATATCGCCCCCGGCGACGCTATCTTTTTCGACTGGGACGGGGACGGGAGCGCAGACCATGTGGGGCTTGTTATCGGAACGGACGGGGAGCGCGTCTATACCGTCGAGGGCAATTCCGGCGACGCCTGCAAGATAAAGAGCTACCCCGTCAATTACTCCTGTATCAAGGGCTACGGCTTAATGAATTGGAACTGACAACAAAAAAATGAAAATCTGAAAGGAGAAATTTATTGATGGCTATGAACAAAATTGAACGTATCGACAAAGAGATTGCAAAGACCCGCGAGAAAATCACCGAGTACCAGAACAGATTAAGGGGGCTTGAAGCGCAGAAAACCGAAGCGGAAAACCTGCAAATCGTACAGCTTGTGCGCTCCATGCGCCTTTCCCCGCATGAGCTTTCCGCTATGCTTTCCGGGGGCGGTATTCCGGGTATGGAAGCCGCGCCGGGCTACCCCGCAGAACCCGCAGACCATGACACCGAAGAAATGGAGGACACCGAGAATGAATAAGAAAATCCTTAGAACCTTGACCGCACTTTGCGCCGCCCTTGTACTTATGGGCGGCTTTTCCGTCACCGCTTTTGCACAGACCCCGGAGGGAGAGGACGACACCAACGACAGCGGCGTTGTCTACGAGGAACCCCAAAAGGAAGAACCCCTTACCCCGGACGGGAACGCGACCCTTGTAGACGATTTCGGCGGCAACAAGCAGCTTATCACCGTAACGACCAAAAACGGCAATTACTTTTATATCCTCATTGACCGGGACGACGAGGGCGAGGACACCGTACATTTCCTTAATCAAGTGGACGAAGCCGACCTCTTAGCACTTATGGAGGACGGAAGCACCGAAGCAGCCCCGCCCGCCGTTTGCAGTTGCACCGATAAATGCGAAGCCGGAAAGGTAAATGTGAGCTGCCCTGTCTGCAAGGACAACATGACCGCTTGCAGCGGCAAGGAAGCGGAGCCGGAAACCGAGAAACCAACAGAGCAGCCCAAAGAGAAAGGCAATACAGGCGGGCTTGTGCTTTTCCTTGTCGTGGCACTTCTTGGCGGCGGGGGCGCGTTCTATTATTTTAAGTTTATGAAGCCAAAGCAGAACGTCAAGGGCGACACCGACCTTGAAGATTTCGATTTTGACGATTACGACGAGGACGAGGGGGACGGGCTTTCTGATGAAGAACAGGAGGACGAGGAAGCATGACGCTTTTCACCGAAAACCCTTTAGAAAAAATGATGGTACAAAGACCCACCGGGCGGCGTGACAGTGCGCCGCCCGTTCCAAAATCCCCGGCGTGTATGCGTTGCCCTTATAAGGCGCAATCCCCCTGTATCGGCTATTGTCTGAAACAGGCACAGGAGAAGAAGCACACCGCGCCGGAACGCTGAAAGGAGGATTTTTTCATGGCATTTAGACTTGTGATTGCAGAAAAGCCGAGCATGGCGCAGACTATCGCCGCCGCGCTTGGCATTAAGGGGAAACAGGACGGGTATATCGAGGGCGGCGGCTACCTCATTTCATGGTGCGTCGGGCATTTGGTACAGCTTGCGGAAGCTGCCGCCTACGGGGAGCAATATAAAAAATGGAGTTTTGACAGCTTACCCATTCTGCCGGAGGAATGGCAGTACGCCGTTGACCCGGACAAGGGGAAGCAATTCAAAACCATTAAAGAGCTTATGCACCGCGCCGACGTTTCCGAAGTGGTAAATGCGTGTGACGCGGGGCGCGAGGGTGAATTGATTTTCCGCTTTGTCTACGAAGTGGCGGGCTGCAAGAAGCCCATGCGCCGCTTGTGGATTTCTTCAATGGAGGACGGGGCGATTAAGGCGGGCTTTGCTTCCCTCAAAGACGGGCGGGACTATGGCGCGCTCTTTGCGTCCGCCCTCTGCCGCGCAAAGGCTGACTGGCTTATCGGCATTAACGCCACCCGGCTTTTCTCCTGCCTGTATGGAAAGACCTTGAACGTGGGGCGCGTCCAGACCCCGACCTTAAAAATGCTCACCGACCGGGACGCGGCTATCTCCCATTTCCAGAAAGAAAAATATTATCATGTTCGCCTTGATTTATCCGGCGCGGACGCGGCAAGCGAAAGGATTTCGGACAAGGCAGAAGCCGACGCGCTGAAAGGGGCTTGCGAAGCGGGAAAGGCGGTATGCGTTTCCCTTACCAGAGAGAAGAAAACCGCAGCCCCGCCAAAGCTCTTTGACCTTACCTCTTTGCAGCGGGAAACGAACCGCATTTTCGGTTACACCGCAAAGCAGACCCTTGACCTTGCACAATCCCTTTATGAAAAGCGGCTCCTTACTTATCCGAGGACGGACAGCAGCTTTCTTACTGACGACATGGGCGGCACCGCAGCGGACATTATCGCGCTGCTTTGCGAAAAGCTCCCCTTTATGGCGGGCGCGGACTTCACGCCGGAGATTGCAAAGGTATTAGACAGCAAGAAAGTATCAGACCACCACGCAATCATTCCCACTATGGAGCTTGCAAAGGCTGACCCGGACGCGCTGCCGGAAAGCGAGAAGAATATCCTTACCCTTGCGGGGGCGCGTCTGCTTTTTGCCACCGCCGAGCCGCATATTTATGAAGCGGTTACGGCGGTTTTCTCATGCGCCGGGACAGACTTCACCGCAAGGGGAAAGACCGTACTTGCGGAGGGTTGGAAAGAGCTTGAACGCAGATACCGGGCGACGCTGAAAGATAAGCCCGAAGCAGAGGACGGGGAAAATGAGGGCGTGACGCTGCCGGAGCTTTCCGAGGGACAGAACTTTCCTAACCCCGCCGCAAAAGTAACGGAGCATACCACAACGCCGCCGAAGCCCCACAGCGAAGCGTCGCTTCTCTCTGCTATGGAGCGAGCCGGGAACGGGGACACCGACCCGGACGCGGAACGCCGGGGGCTTGGCACTCCCGCCACCCGCGCCGCCGTCATTGAAAAACTGGTAAAGGGCGGCTTTGCAGAGCGCAAGGGGAAGCAGCTTATCCCCACGCAGAACGGAGCCGCCCTTATATCAGTCTTGCCGGATATGCTCACTTCCCCGCAGCTTACCGCAGAATGGGAAAACAATCTGACGCAGATAGCAAAGGGAGCCGCAGACCCCGGCGAATTTCTGTCCGGCATTGAAGCTATGGCGCGGGAGCTTGTGCAGACACACGCCGCAGCACTGGACGGGAAAAAGGATTTGTTCCGGGAGGAAAAGCCCTCTGTCGGCAAATGCCCCCGTTGCGGTTCCCCCGTCCATGAGGGGAAGAAAAACTATTATTGCAGCAACAAAGAATGTGCCTTTGTCATGTGGAAGAATGACCGCTTTTTCGAGGAACGCAAGACCGCTTTTTCCGCGAAGATTGCCGCCGCGCTCCTTAAATCCGGCAAAGTGAATGTGAAGAAGCTCTATTCCCCGAAAACAGGCAAGACCTATGACGGAACTATCGTTCTGGCTGACACTGGCGGGAAATACGTCAACTACCGTATCGAAGTACAGAAGAACTAAAAACTTGAATAGCAAGCATAGGAAGCGGGTACCCACTTCCGTAAATCCCCGTTGCGACGCTGACGCGCCGGACGGGGATTTTGCTTGTTGGGAAGTTTCCCAAACCCTCTTTTGCGGAGGGCTTCACCCTCTAAAAATTTTTGAGAAATCTTTGGCAGAAATGCGGGCGTACCCGTAGTAGACCATGCAGCCCAAAAATGCAGCTTGTGACGCTGCCCCAAAGAAAGGAGGTTTTTCACTATGGCAAGTTTACGGGACACCGTAAAGGACTATCAAGACGAGCTTAGGGACGGTATCGCATGGGTGGCGTTCTGGAAACAGGGGCGTTCATGGAACGCGGAATATTTTCATCTTGATATGGACGACACCCTCTACCCGGAGGACAGGAGCCGGTTAGAGGAAATCAAAAGCACCGACCCCGCCGCCGTTATCCTAAACGGCTATTACTGCGGGCATTTAGGCGAGGACATGAGCCTTGACGAGCTGACCGCCGGAGTGCGCTACCACTACGAAAACAGCATGAACGACATTGACGGTTTTATCGGGGCGCATGACGACAGGCTTCCCCCGGAGGTTATCGAGGAAGCGAGGGCAGCCGCCCATGAAGCGGGGCTTCCCTTTTCCGAAAAGCCCTACCGGGACGGAGAGGATTTTAACCCCTATGTATTTGACGGGAGCATGAGCATTGAGGATTTTGAGCTTATGCACCGCATGATTGAAAAAGAAAGGAGCGAACAAATGGCAGAACCGATTTTAAGCGGCTATCTTTCCAATCTTGGGAAGTACACCGAGGGCAGACCCGCGGGCGAATGGGTGACGTTCCCCACGACTGCCGAACATCTGAAAGAAGTCTTTGACCGTATCGGGATTGACTTCAAGCATTACGAGGAATGGCATTTCACAGAATTTCAATCCCCTATCCCCGGCTTGGCGGAACATTTAAGCGAGTATTCCCACCCCGACGAGCTGAACTATTTAGGGAAGCTCTTGGAAATGCAGTTTGACGACGACCGGGAGAAATTCATTGCAGCCATTGAATACGGCGACCATGCCGACAGCTTACAGGACATCATCAACCTTGCACAAAACCTTGACTGCTACTGGATTTATCCGTCCGTCCACAATGAAGAAGAATACGGGCGTTATCTGGTTGATGAACTGGAAGAACCCGAACTGCCCGAAGAAGCGAAAAAGTATTTCATGTATGAGGAATACGGGCGCGACGCTTCCATTAACGACGACGGTATGTTTACCGAAAAGGGCTATATCTACAACAACCGCAACACCTTTACAGAATGGTACGACGGGCGCGACGTTCCACAGGAATACCGGGTAACGCCGCAGCCCCCGCAGCGGTCACGCCCCGACCCGGAAAAAGCAGATTTTGACGCAGCCGCGCCGGGGCAGAGAACCGCGCAGACCGCAGAGCAGCCACAGGAGCCGCGCCCGGTTATCCCTATCGTGCTGACGAGCGAGAAGCCCGCCGAGAAATTAAAAGAGATTACCGACCGTCTGGAACAGGGTATTGCGGAACTCTTTGACAGCGAGCGTTACAAGGAATATCTGAAAGTCATGTCAAAATTCCATAATTACAGCTTCCGAAACACCGTCCTTATCGCCATGCAGAAGCCGGACGCTTCCCTTGTGGCGGGCTTTTCCGCTTGGAAGAATAACTTTGAGCGAAACGTGATGAAAGGGCAAAAGGGAATTAAAATCATTGCCCCGTCGCCCTATAAAATCAAACAGGAAATGCAGAAAATCGACCCGCACACACAGAAGCCCATAATCGGCAAGGATGGAAAGCCCGTCACCGAGGAAAAGGAAGTCACCATACCCGCCTACAAGGTGGTATCCGTCTTTGACGTTTCCCAGACCGAGGGAAAGGAGCTGCCGGATATTGCCGTTGACGAGCTGACGGGCGACGTTGACCGCTACAAGGATTTTTTCGCAGCCCTTGAAAAGACTTCCCCCGTTCCTATCGCCTTTGAGAATATCGAGGGCGGCTCTCATGGCTACTACCACTTGGAGGACAAGCGCATTGCTATCAACGAGGGCATGAGCGAATTACAGACCTTAAAGACCGCCATTCACGAAATCGCCCATGCGAAGCTGCACGACATTGACCTCAACGCGCCAAAGGACGAGCAGCAGCCCCACGTTGACCGCCGCACCCGCGAAGTCGAAGCGGAAAGCGTCGCCTATACTGTCTGCCAACATTACGGGCTTGACACGTCGGACTACTCTTTCGGCTATGTCGCCGGGTGGAGCAGCGGGCGGGAGCTGTCCGAGCTGAAAAGCTCCCTTGAAACGATACGCAGCGCAGCCGCCGAGATTATCAATTCCATAGACGAAAATCTTGCGGAGCTGCAAAAGGCACAGGACAAGGAGCAGACCGCCGGACAGGAGCAGCCCACCAGAGAGGAAAAGGCAGCCCCGAAAGAACAGCCGCAGCCGGAAGCCCCGGCAAAGGCAGATACAGCCGGGAAAGAGAAGCCGGAAGCAGCCGCACCGGGAAAATCCGGCGCACAGGAAAAGGCGGGCGCAGCCCCGAAAGAAGCCTTTACCCCGGAAACGATTTACAAGATGCGCCGGAACCCTTACGGCGACAGCCCGGAAAACAGCCACCTCTTGCAAGCCTATGTGACACAGGAGAACGGGCGGGCGAAAATGGGCGACGTGCTTTATACGGGAACGCCGGAGAAATGCCGCGAGCTTATGGGGCAGCTCAAAAGCGGCGGGCTGACCGAGGGCGACGTAAAGCAGCTTTACGCAAAGGCACAGGAAACGGCGCAGACCGCCGGACAGGACAAAGACACCTTTTCCATTTACCAGATAAAAGGCGGGGACGAAACAAGGGATTTCCGCTTTGAGCCATACGACCGCCTGCAGGCGGCGGGAAATGTGGTTGACAGGGCGAACTATGAGCTTGTCTATTCCGCGCCCCTTGCGCCGGAAACTTCCCTTGAAGATATTTACACCCGTTTCAATATCGACCACCCCAAAGATTTTAAGGGACACAGCCTTTCCGTTTCGGACGTGGTAGTGCTTCATCAGGACGGACAGGACGCGGCGCATTTCGTTGACAGTGTAGGTTTCCGGGAAGTGCCGGAGTTTTTACAGGAGCAGAAGCAGCTTACCCCGGACGACTTGGAAACGGGCGAAACTGTCAAAACACCGAGAGGGACTTTCCATGTAACCGCTATGAGCCGGGAGCAGATAGAAGCCGCCGGATATGGCTTTCACCACCAGTCGGACGACGGAAAGTATCTGATTATGGGGAATGGGACGCGGGCGTTTGCCGTTGCCGCAGAACAGGCGCAGCGGGACAATCCCTTGAAAACCGCCGAGCAGACCATAGAGCAGAACGGAAACATGATTGACGGTATCATCAACAACACCCCCACCGTTGACGAACTGGAAGCAAAGGTAAAGGCGGGCGAGCAGATTTCCCTTGTTGACCTGGCTAACGCTGTCAAAGCCGACAAGGAGCGCGGCAAGGGAGCGAAGCCGGAAAAAAAGCCCTCTATCCGGGCGCAGCTTAGAGCCGACAAGGAAAAGGCGCAGAAGAAAAACGCAAAGCAGAAGTCACAGGACTTGGAAAGGAGCTGACCCATGCCGGAACAGAGTAAATTTGAAAACGTGGATTTGTTCGCTTCCCTTGAAGCGATTATGAAGCAGAACACAGGCTTTTACCAGAGCGACTTAGACATTGACAAAGAGATTATCGCAAAGGCGGCGGCAAGCCCCAACAGGGAGGACAAGACCCTTTTGTGGTTCTGCCGCCCGTCCGGGACGCACTGTTTCCGGGAGCGCGACGTTTTCCTCAAAGACACCGCGCCCCACAACACATGGCGTTTCTACATGGAGCAGACAAGCGACCGCGTCCTTGCCTATGCAATCGAGCTGACGGGAAAGGAGCGCGGGAAAATTAAGGGCAATCTGTACGAACTGGACTACGCTAAACATTATGAGCGCGTCAAGGAAAAGGAACTGCCCGCCGATACGGTGAAGCTGATTTATGAGCGAGGGGAAAGGGAGATACCCGCCGGACGGTTCTTCAACGGCAACCCAGACCCGCAGCTTGGGAAGTTTGAACGCTTTGAAGCCCTACCCGACGACCCGGACGCGCTGCAATCACTCTTACAGGAAGAACGGCGCAGCCGGGAGCAGCTTCCACCGGGGGACTTCAAGGCGCATATCACAGCCTTGCGGGACGGGCTGATTGAAACGGAAGCGCGGCGCATTGTGCGGGAAATGAAGCGGCACTATGAGCCGAATAGCCCGAACAAGACCCATTTCATGGCAGAGCTTTCCCCGGCGTTCATGCGGCTTGCAGCCACAAAGGACACTGACCGCCTTTTCTCCATGCTGCCCTATAAGACTCTTTCCTTTTCCAAAATCGAGGGCAGACATGGGACGTATGCGCTGATTGACAAGGGGGAGAACCGGGACAGGGAGATAAGGAAGCCCCGCCCCTCTATCCGGGCGCAGCTTAAAGCAGACAAGGCAAAGACCGCCCCGAAAAAGGCGGCGGCAAAAACAAAAAATCACGATATGGAGGTATGAGCATGATTAGACTGACTGTTGAAGAAACAAACCTTTTGAGCATTTACAACGAGGGCGGCAAGCGGGCTTTGATTGAGAATGTCAACGCCGCGCTGCCCTACATGGACGCGGATATGCGGGAGCTTGCAAAGCGCACCCTTTCCAAAGTGGACGCTTTGACCGAAGCGGAATTTGCAGAGCTTCCCATTTACGCCGCTGATGAAGTATGAACGGGGTTAAGCGGCTGACGCCGCCCCAGAGCCGGAAAGTCAACGCCCTTGTGCGCCGGACGTGCTGCAACTATGATAACGGGAACTGTATCTTACTGGACGACGGAGACGAATGCGTATGTCCGCAGCTCATTTCCTATTCGCTTCTCTGCAAGTGGTTCCGGGTTGCGGTGCTTCCCGCCGACAGGCTGCTCTATGCGGAGCTTTACCAGACAGGGGATAAGAAGAAATGTACCGAGTGCGGCGCGTTCTTTGCGTCAACCTCTAACAGTGTCAAATACTGCCCCGTCTGCCGGAAGCGTATCACCCGCAGACAAGCCGCCGAGCGCATGAGGAAAAGACGCACCCCTGTTACGCAGTAGGCGCGGAAAATCCCTTGATTTACAGGGCTTTCCGGGCGTGAAAATCGGATAGGCGATACTTTATACCTTTATCCCCGAAAATGGCGTTCTACTGCGTAACATTCACGAAAACAGCACCCATAAAAAGACAGGGCGCGGAAGTCATATACCGGCTTCCGCGTCCTGTTCTTTTTTTGCCTATCTGACATTTCCCTTTTCCATTTCTTCAAGTGGGAACTGCGGGAGGGCTTCTATCAGCTTCTTTGTGATAGACTGGCGCATATCTTCGTTGATTTCCTGTTTCGTGCTTCCGTCCGGCTGTCTGACCGCTACCGTCGATAGCCTGTCGATTTCGTCCTTGTAGCACTCCACGACTTTCTCCACCGCCCATTTTTCCCCGGCAACGGCGGCGCGTATGGTTTCATATTCCGGCATTTTCTGGTTTTCCATGCTTCAACGCTCCTGTCTGTATTTGATAGCCTTATCATAGCACAGCGGCGGGGATTTTGCTATCCTTATCCGCGCTCTGTTCCCTTTTCACGTTCCGGCTGCCTGTCTGCCTGTAAAATGCTGTCAATGTTCTGCTTGATAATATCATATTCCCGGACTTTCTTTTTCAGCTTCCCATAGTCGGCGTAAAGGGCTTCTTTCTGCGCTTGGAGGGCTTCATACTCCGATTGCAGCGCGGCAAGGTTCGGGAGCTTTGCAATGCCCGCCGCTTTCAACGACCTTGCGGCGGCTTCATGTAGGATAATCGCCTGTTCCTGTCCGGCGCGGTACTTCTCCCTGTTCCTTGCCTTGCGGTATGCGTCATAGACGGGCTTTGTCTTTTGGTAGGTGGAAACATTCTTGATAAGCACCGCCATGTCCGCAAGCCGCTTTTCCGCGTTCTTCAATGCGTCTGCCGCCTGTCCGCTTTCCGCTGACATTTCCTCAATCCGGCTGACTAAATCCGCGTACTGTTCAATCTTGTGTTCCGTCAAGAAATTCATGGTTTTAGCTGCCTGTTTCAGATTGTGGATTTTCGCCCACTGTTCATAGCCCTTACTCTGCGCCGCCTTGATACTGTTCTCAATGTCGATAAGCAGCGAAACGTCGCGCTGCTCTCTGGGGGCTTTCGCCGCCTTTGCCCGTCTGCCCGCTATCCGTTCCCTTATGGCTTCCTCTGTATAGTCTGCGCCGAGGGTTTTTAGGCGGGTGAAGCGTTCCTGTCCGGGGGCGCGGCATGAAACATATTTCCCCGGCTTTATCTCATAGCCCGCCGCCTGTAACCGCGTTAGCAATTCCTCAAAACTGGAAACTTGGGGGATAAGCGCGTCAACGGCAATCTTTAGCTTGCCTTTCCAACTTGTACCCGTCTTTTCTGCCTGGTACTCCGCATAGCTCTTTCCCTTGCTGCCCTTGCCGGGGACGACGACGGACAAGCCATTTTCCCGGCACAGCTTGTCGCTCATGTTCCGTATGCCGTAATAGCTCCTTTTGTTGGAATTGTATTTGTGATGGTCTACAAAATTCACCGCGCAAAAAATGACGTGGTTATGGATATGCCCCTTGTCAATGTGCGTCGTCACAACATATTCATGCTGCCCCTTTGTCACCGCGTCGGCAAGCTGCTTCCCGATTTCGTGGGCTTTCTCATAGTCCACTTCCCCCGGCGCAAAGGACTGTATCAAGTGAAAGGCTAAATTGCTGCCCTTATCCAGTGCTTGCGAGAGGGTATAGCCGAACTCAATGTCTGCCGTTTCATAGGAGCAGCCGAAAGAGGATATGAGCATTTTCCCGTCCGTCTTGTCCGGGTTTTCGATATAGTCAAGGGCTTTGCTTAGGGTGCTTTTAACAGGCTTAATCTTTGTAACCGCCATATCTCCGCAAGCACCCCCTTTATTTCCTCTATGTCCTCTTGGTATGCGTTCCCCGCCGCGTTCACGCGGCGGGCTATCTGGTTGACGTTGACACCGATTTTCTGTATCTCTGCGGTCATTGCCTTTATATCGGCGTGGTCTATCTGAATGATATACCCGTCAATGGCAATCTTCCGCAGATACGCCGCCATGTTCCGGGTGGGTACGAGCTTCATTTTTTCCAGTATTAAATCCCGTTCCGCTTCCGTCACTCTGAATTTGATTTGCACCGTCCTTTTCCGTCCGTCCATTGCTTCGCTCCTTTCCTTTCCGTTCCGAGGGTTTGGGACACTTCCCAACAAGCCATTTTCAACCGACGCGCCGCAGCGCGGGAGGGCGAAAATACGGAAGTGGGTACCCGCTTCCTATGCTTGCTACGAATGTTTTTATCCCTTATGCCCTTATCCCTTACTACGGAGAAAAAGCTATTTTGCCAAACTTCCGCAAAAGAAAAACGCTGCAATTCAAAAAAGATTGCAACGCTTTCTAAATCCTGTTCAGTTTTAAGCCGGACATTCCTATTCGCCCTCTTTTTCGACTTCGGAAATCTCTTTTGCCGTTGCGGTCACAATCCGTATGCCTGTATCGCTCATACCGTCAAGAAGCGCGTCGAGCTGCCGCCGCTGCGTGTTCTTCTCCGGCGGCGTTTCCAAAAGGAACTGGTCTACGGATATATTGTAGCGGAGCATAAGCTCAAAGAAAATCTGTAAACTTGGGTGCTGCCCCTTGTTCTCAATGTTCGCAAGGTAACGCGGCGAGATAAACATTTCGTCGCTTACTTTCTTGCGGCTCTCCTTGCGCCCTGTCCGCGCCGCCTTTATCGCTGCCCCAAAAGCCTTGAAGTCGTATTTCGGTACTGGTCTTTTTGCCATAATTATTCACCCTATTACATTTTACTGTTCACCTTTCCTCTTGGATATGTCTACACTGTTCTATCAGTTGACTAAAATAATTCATATGTATATGTTGACAACTAGCCGCTTTTTTTGTATAGTATTATTAAAAGGGGGGAAATGTTTATGTTACATAGCATGCGTATTCGATAAGCATTGAAATTAAAAAAGATTTTTCCCATTTTCAATATGGGCTTTTTTGTCATGCTTATTTTGCGTATGCTATACAACAAAACTAACGATGTATAGACATAGTATAAAAACTATGCCTTAATTTTGTTGTAGTGTTATATGTATAAATGCAGGTCAATGCTCATGTTGAGAATTGACCTGTATTTTTTTGCGCAAAAGGAGAAATATTATGCTTGAAAAATATTGGATAAAATGTCCAATTTGTAACGGAAAGACGAGGGTTCAAGTATTTTATAATACGGTATTAAGAAATTTTCCTCTTTTCTGCCCTAAATGTAAATTAACACATATCGTTGATGTTGAAAAATTAGAAATCATAATCAAAAACTCTGAAAAACAAACTTTTTAATTTTGAAAAGGAAGGATATTAAATGAAACACTTACCTAAAAGTACACCTACGGAAATATTGAATGACCCATACGGATTTACTTACAAAGAAATGTCGGAAGTAATTGGAGAGGATAAAGCAAGAGCCTTATATGCGAAATTGTATAAACAGCCATTTCACAAAAAAAATCTATCAATATCAACAAAAAAAGTCTATAAAAGTAGCGATACTGAAAAGTATGTTTATGAATTGAAAGACAACAGGTATATCGAAACGGTTTTTATTAAACGGCGAGATGGTGGGACTGTTTGCGTAAGTACGCAAGTTGGTTGTTCTGTTGGCTGTATTTTTTGTGAGTCCGGACGCAATGGTTTCGTTCGTAATCTAACACCGTCTGAAATTGTGCAGCAGGTCATATTGATACGTCAAAAAGTAAATCGTATCGTTTTTATGGGAATGGGAGAACCTTTATTCAATTACGACAACTTGATTGCAGCAATCCATATTCTTCGAGATAGAAATGGACTTAACTTTCCAACCGACGGCATTACCATATCAACAGTTGGTCCAGTTAATCAATTAAAAAAATTGCGCGAAGAACATCTAAAAATTCAGTTGACAATATCTTTACATGCAGCAACACAGGCTGTGAGAAACTGTATCATTCCTCATATGCACATGTACGCTATTGAAGATGTTGTTAAGCAAGCATTGTCCTATTCACAAAGGCATAATCGAAAAGTGGTATTTGCGTATTTGCTTTTACCAGGTATAAATGACCGTTCCTCAGATATAAGGCAACTTGCAAAATGGTTTAAGGGCAAAAATGTTATGATTAACGTGCTGCAATACAACCCGACGAGTAATTCAAAAATTAGAGCACCACAAAAACAAGAAATGGTTGCGTTCAAACATCAATTAGAGCAAACAGGACTTGAAGTTACCATGAGAGTTTCTCATGGTAGAGAGATTAAAGCAGCTTGTGGACAGTTAGCTAATACATATAATAAAGCCAAAAAACAACAAAAATAATTTAATTAAAAGAGCCAGACGCACAGACGCAGAGCCGATAATATGCAGTTTGAAATACTGCTGTTATCGGCTCTTTTTTGATTTAATTTGTGCCCCCAATAACCATATTGGAGCAAAATCAGAACTGTTGCTTGTCGTTCTTTGATTTCCGCAGCAGCTTTGAAAAATCAAAGCCGCCGTTTCTTTTTATCTTCTCAAGAAATGACGCGGTATCACTGTTAAAAGCGGCGGCTAAAGGAGGTAGCCGCCATGAAGCACATACCATATCGACAAAATCCGACGGTCATTGACACATCAAAAAAAGCCCGACCACCACCGGGGGAAATTACGCTTGTATATATGAACTGTCTAATCATCTAAATACTACTCACAATACCAATGCGCCTGTCCGGGCTTTTCGGACAGGCGCATTTTGCTGCTCAAAAAATTTTTTGAAGAAATTTCAAAAAATCTTCGGCGTTTTTGAAAACCGCCGTATTGCCCCGCGAAAAGGGGGAAGCACCACCAACTTTCCAACGAGAAAGGAGGTGAGAATGTGGAACCTAACAGCAGGGAGTTTTACAAACAGTGTGCTTTTCAGAAGTTTTGTAATACGGTACTTCACAATGAAGCGTGCGACACTCATAGAGAGCTTCGCAGACACAGGGCAAAGGAAGTGACCTTTTCCGACATGACCTTAGACGAAGCGCGACAGCTTCATACGTTTGATGAATATTTCAAACGGGAAACTGTTGAAACCGTCTTTGAGAAAGCCGGGAAGAAAATCACGCCAAAGCTGCTTCTTGAAGCAATCCGTACTTTGCCGGAAGAAAAGCGCAAAGCCATACTGCTGTATTACTTCGAGGGAATGAACGATACCGAGATTGCGGAACTGTTCAATACGTCGAGAAGCACGATACAGTACAGGCGGACAAGCTCTTTTGAGAGATTAAGAAAATATCTGGAGGAAAATGCTGATGAATGGGACGAATGGTAACGAACCCGGCTACCCGGAAAATGCCCTTGTTCCCTATCCTGTCATTGTGGTAGCGACAAAGGGCGACCCGGACGCTATGAAGATTGTCTTGCAGCATTTCAGCGGCTACATAGCCCGCCTCTCCATGCGGAAGCTGTACGACGAGCGCGGGAATGTCTATTTCGGCGTAGACCACGACATTCGGGAACGGCTGCAAGCAAAACTGATGATGGCTGTCCTCACCTTTAAGGCAGAGGAATAAACCGCAGCGGCGGCGGGACGCTTTCTCTCTCCCCCTTTTCCGTTCCGCTGCTGACGCGGCAGCAAAGCCATTCTGAACCTTGACAAAGAAAGCGGCGCAAGATAACGGCGGCGCAGCATAGGGCAAATCGGATACGTTCCTTTTGCGCCGAGCCATACGGCGGGTGCGCCATGACGCTATCCGGGTGAGGTTATCCCCGCCCGGACAGCCGAGCGACCAACACCGCGCCGGAAAGCAAGTGTAGCGGCTTGCGGGCGACGACACGCAGAATATACAATGATACTTCCTTACAGCCACAGTCCGAGCGTTAAGAGCGTCGCAGGCAATGGGTAGGGCTGCATGAGAACCATGCCGGGGTGAAATTCCCATGAGGTTATGCTAATAACCGTCCGATTAAAGCCTTTGTTTTATTGAATAGTGGACTTGCTGCTATTCATAGACTGTATTATATGTTTGCGAAAGAAAGGGGGATTTTCTTTGACGCAAAACCAAACGCCCGTTACCACAACGGAGCATAAAATAGGAAAAGTTACTTACCTTGTATGTTCGTCCGCAAGTGAACGCGCAACGGACACACTGGATAAAAAGATAAAAAAACTCATTCGCAAAGACATGGAACTGAACCCCGCAAACGCCCGGAAATAGGGCGTTTCTTCACATTTTATACATGACACAGGCAGCGGTATGTGGTATAATATAGACAGTACAAATGCCATGCTTGTCTGTCGTCGGAAAGGAGGACAAAATGTTACAGACAGACAAGATTACCGCTTTATATTGCAGATTGAGCCAGGAAGATATGCAGGCCGGGGAAAGCGAGAGCATACAGAACCAAAAGATGATTTTACAAAAGTATGCTGACGAACACCACTTTTTCAACACGCGCTTTTTCGTAGACGACGGATTTTCCGGCGTGAGCTTTGAGCGTGAGGGGCTTCAAGCCATGCTGCACGAAGTTGAAGCCGGGAACGTGGCGACCGTCATAACAAAAGACCTCTCCCGTCTGGGACGTAATTATCTGAAAACCGGGGAGCTGATAGAGATTGTTTTTCCCGAATATGAAGTGCGCTACATTGCCATTAACGACGGTGTAGACACAGCAAGGGAAGATAACGAGTTTACCCCTCTGCGGAACTGGTTCAACGAGTTTTACGCCCGCGACACTTCAAAGAAAATCCGGGCTGTCAAACAGGCAAAGGCGCAGAAAGGCGAGCGCGTCAACGGGCAAGTGCCTTATGGGTACATAGCTGACCCCAACGACCGCAATCATCTATTGCCCGACCCGGAAACGGCGCACATTGTAAAACAGATTTTCGCTATGTATGTGCGCGGCGACCGTATCTGCGAAATCCAGAACTGGCTACGGGAACATGAGGTATTGACTGTTGCAGAATTGCAGTACAGGCGCACAGGAAGCCACAGGCACCCCCGCCCACACCCGAATTGTATTTACAACTGGCCGGATAAGACGCTCTATGACATTCTGGCGCGTAAAGAGTATTTGGGGCATACCATTACAGGCAAGAGCTATAAGGTATCTTACAAATCGAAAAAGACGAAGAAGAACCCGGAGGAAAAGCGTTACTTCTTCCCCAACACACACGAACCCTTGATTGATGAAGAAACCTTTGAGCTTGCACAGAAACGGATTGCCACCAAACACCGCCCTACAAAGGTTGATGAAATTGACATTTTTTCGGGGCTTCTCTTTTGCGGGGACTGCGGCTATAAAATGTATCTGCAACAGGGAGCCGGGACACTGGAACGCAAACACGCCTACACTTGCGGCAAGTATCGAAACAGGATAAGGACTGGCGAGCTTTGCACTACCCATTATATCCGAAAGAGCGTCCTTAAAGAACTTGTCCTTGCCGATTTACAAAGGGTATTGTCCTATGTGAAAGAGCATGAACAGGAGTTTATCGAAACCGCCAACGAGTGCAGCGCAAAGGCAGTACAAAAGACGCTGACGCAGCAACGGAAAGAGCTTGACAAGGCGCAGAGCCGGATTAGCGAGCTGAATATCTTGTTCCGCAAGCTCTATGAGGACAACGCTTTAGGGAAACTTTCAGATGAACAATTTGCTTTTCTGACTTCCGGCTATGACGAAGAAAAAAAGACGCTGACCCGGAGGATTGCGGAACTGTCACAGGAAATTGACAACGCCACCGAGCGCAGCGCGGACGTGAAAAGGTTTGTCGCACTGGTACGCAAATACACCGCCATTACCGAACTGACCTACGAAAACGTCCATGAATTTATTGACCGCATTCTTATTCACGAACTGGATAAGGAAACGAACACCCGCAAAATCGAAATCTTTTATAGCTTTGTCGGCAGAGTTGATACAGGCGACAAGCCTACTGAAAGTATCTCCTATTTCAGACAGATTGGAGCCGACGTAAAGAGTTATGCTATCTAACATACATCAAAAAGAGGTAAGATAACACCCTCTGCAAAAAAGGTTACGTTATCTTACCTCAACAAAATTGGCTCCCTGTTAGCCACCCTGGAGGCAGAAGGGCAGAAAACAGGACTGTTCTGCAGCATCAAGGATAAGGAATTTTCCGTGTGCGGAAATGTGCTGGCATCCATGGACGGCATTGCCCTGGCCCTGGGATGCAGGAAGGATGAGATGACGGATTTTCTGGCAGAGTGCCTGGAACATCCCATTAAACCTCAGGTGGTGGCGGACGCCCCCTGTCATGAAAACATACTGACAGGGGAGGATATTGACCTGGGACGCCTTCCGGTTCCCATTCATGCGCCAAAGGACGGCGGCCCCATTATCACAGGCGGGGTGATTGTCAGTAAGGAGATAGACGGAACCCGTCAGAATCTGTCCTTCCAGAGAATGCATGTAAAGGGGAAGGATAAGTTCAGCATCATGATTAACGAGTGGCGCCACCTGAAGGATTTCTACGACCAGGCAGAAAGCCGGGGAAAGGCCCTGCCCATTGCGGTTGTCATAGGAGCGGACCCTGTTATCTATGTGGGAGCCGGACTTCGCTATGACGGGGACGAGACAGAGATTGCAGGCGCCATCCGGAAGAGGCCCATTGAGGTGGTGAAATGCATTACCTCCGATATCTATGTACCTGCCATGGCTGAGTTTGTGATAGAGGGCGAAATCCTGCCGGATTACAGAGAAAAGGAAGGACCTCTGGGGGAATTCACCGGCCATTACAGCGAGCCCTGGAACAGCCCCATGGTACAGGTAAAGGCCATTACCCACAGGAACGGGGCTATTTACCAGACCATTAACGGCGCCTCCTTTGAGCACATCAATCTTGGAAATGTACTGCCCAGGGAACCCCTGCTTAAGACACACACGCAGTATGTGAGCAAGGGCGTTACCAATGTACATATTCCCCCTTATGGCAGCGGGTTTCTTGCTATTGTCCAGATGAAGAAAAAGAACCCGGGAGAGCCTAAGAATGTGGCTCTTGCAGCCATGACCGCCTATGTGAACATCAAGAATGTAATTGTGGTGGATGAGGACGTGGATATCTATGACCCTGCAGACGTGATGTGGGCGGTATCCAACCGGGTCATTCCTGAGAGGGACATTTTCTATATCCACAATGCCCAGGGACATGAGCTGGACCCATGCTCCGACGAGCGGGGTGTGCAGACTAAGATGGGGATTGACGCCACATTGAATGAGGAGAGCAGATGCCTTGAAAGAGTACGCTATCCAAAGGCGGACTTAAAGGATTACCAGTAAAATCCCTGTGCGGAATACAGAAAATATGAGATAAGGAGCATGGCAAATGGGAAAATATATTGTAGGAATCACCGGGGCAAGCGGGTCCGTCTATGCGAAGCGGGTTATAGAAAGGCTGATTCAGAACGGTCATCATGTGTGTATCTGTATGACCCAGGCGGGGAAACTGGTGGTGGAGTCTGAGCTTGGCTGGCAGATTGGGCAGGATACCCCTTCCTGCCAGGTGGAACAATATCTGCAGGAAACCTTCGGGTCAAAGGAGCTGATACACCATTACGATATCCATGCAATCGGCGCCCCCATAGCCAGCGGTTCGTCCGGCATGGATGCCATGATAGTGGTCCCCTGTTCCATGGGTACATTATCCGCCATCTGCCATGGCTCCTCCCACAACCTTTTGGAACGGGCCGCTGATGTCTGCCTGAAAGAACGGCGCCCCCTGGTAATCGTACCCAGGGAAGCGCCCTACAATCAGATTCATCTGGAGAATATGACAAAGCTGTCCGGTTACGGGGCTGTCATAATGCCTGCATCTCCAGGCTTTTATTCCCGCCCAAGGACCATTGAGGAGTTAGTGGATTTCTTTGTGACGCGGATTCTGGACCAGATGGGAATCCGTGAACCCTCTGAATGCCGGTGGACAGGGATGGATGCCTGTGTCAGGTAGACAGGCGGGATGGTGCGTTTGCTTACTCCGCGTCCAGGGCTGCACGCTCCCGGGCCTCTTCGTCAACGGTTTTTCCGGGGGCCAGCAGGTTCAGAAGGAAGGACATAACGCCTGCCACTACCACTGGTTTTGAGAGAAGGGCCTGGGCCAGAGGAGGAAAATTTTCCAGAGCCGCAGTGCCTTCCAGGGTGGAAAGACCCATGGCCAGGGCTATGGACACTCCCACAATGGTGCTGTTGCGGGCAGTCAGGGGCTCGCTGGATACTAATTTAAGCCCTGTCAGCGTAATCATACCGAATACAATAAGGGTTCCTCCGCCAATAACAGGAGCCGGAAGAGTGGATACCAGCGCGCTGAATTTTGGCACAATACCCAGAGCCAGCATGATTGCACAGGCAATGGTGATGACCCGGCGGCTTACCACCTTGTTCATGGATACAATGCCCACGTTCTGGCTGAAGGAGGAAACCACAGGCACACCGAAGACAGCGCCTATCAGGGTGGCGATTCCCGATGCAGCCACGCCTCCGGTCAGCTCCTCGCTGCGGGGCTCGCGGTCAAATCCTCCTACGGTGGTGCCTGTTATGTCTCCCACGGACTGCATGATATTCACAATGGTAATCAGAAGGATGGGCAGCACCATGGATAAGTCAAAAGAGGGGGTTCCGTAGAAAAACGGCTTTGGCACGGCCAGCCAGCTGGCAGTGACCACACCGTCAAAATGGACCATGCCCATGCACAGCGCCAGGAGATATCCTACCACAGCGCCTAACAGGATGGAGGCCATCTTGACCACGCCCTTGCACATCAGGTTGAAGAAGAGTACGGCGGCCAGGGTCACAAAGGCCACAATCCAGTTGTTCAGCTGGCCATAGGTAGGCGAGCTGGCATTGCCGGCCATGTATTTCAACGCAATGGGATACAGGGACAGGCCAATGGACAGGATGATGGTGCCGGTGACCACCGTGGGAAAATATTTATGCAGCCTGCCCACGAAGAAGCCCAGGGCAATGGTGATGACCGCACACAGAATCTGGGCGCCGAATACGCCGGCCAGGCCGTACTGGGCCGCGATGGGAGTAAACACAGGTACACAGGTAAATCCCGCACAGAATATGACGGGAAGCCTGGAGCCAACAGGGCCCAGGGGGCATACCTGAATCATGGTGGCCAGGGCGGACATCATCAGTGAATACTGAATCATGATGGTCCTGGTGGCGGCGTCGGCGCCGGCAGCGCCGGCTATGACGATGGGTACTGTTACTGTACCCAGAAACATGGCCATGATGTGCTGCAATGAGATGGGAAGCGCTTTGCGGACAGGCGGTTTGCTGTCAAAGACATACAGGGAATGGCTCGTTTTTTCCTTTTGTGCATTCATTTCGGATAAATCTCCTTTGATGAAAAGTATGTTAAAAGTTCTACGAAGCGAGTATAAGTCATTTGCAATATTTTGTCAACTTGCATAAAATGTGGTGTGTATATGATAATTAAACAGGCGAAATGCCTTGATTTACAAGGAATTTTTTGGAATCCCAGCAATGCATCGGACGCAGAAACGGAGAAAAAAAGTTGAAATTTGTAAATAATGCTCAAAAAAGCTGCTTTCTGTTGTGATAAAGCGACAATCTTTTTCGAGAATGTTGACTTTTATGATTGAGTTGGTATAATCAAAAAATAAACAAATAAATACAAAGCTTCGGCTTTTTATAAAACAACACATGACATAAGTTTGGAGACCTTTCTTTACCAAAGGCCGACATGCTTATGTTTTTTTTATCCCGAAAAACAGGATGGGTTATTCTGAAAAACAGGATGGGTTATCCCGGGATGCAGGGCAGGGATAGGCGTTCTGAGGACGACAGACAGGAGATGGTAAGATGGAACAGGTATGTTTAAATATTAACAAAAAAAACTACAATGTGGCAATTGAGAAAAACTGGACGCTGCTCTATGTACTGCGGGAAGAACTGGGGCTGACAGCTGCGAAATGCGGCTGCAATACAGGAGACTGCGGCGCCTGCAAGGTAATCATTGACGGGGAAGCAGTGAATTCATGCCTGGTCCTTGCCAGGAATGCGGCGGGAAAGACCATTGAGACCGTGGAAGGTTTATCGGACGGCATTCACCTTCATCCCATCCAGCAGGCGTTTATTGACGTGGGCGCGGTTCAGTGCGGCTACTGCACACCGGGTATGGTCATGTCGGCCAAGGCGCTGCTGGATAAAAATCCTGACCCCACAGAGGCGGAAATCCGGGCCGGCATCTCTAACAACCTGTGCAGGTGCACGGGATATGTAAAAATTGTCAAGGCCATTCAGCTGGCGGCCAGACGGATGCAGAAGGAGGGGGAGTAGAGGATGGAATTACAGACGCCTAAGAACGGAGTGATTGGAACGGATGTGCCTGTCAGGGACGCGGCCCTTAAGGTAACAGGGCAGTTTAAATACGTGGGAGACATGACCCTTCCCCATATGCTTCACGCCAAGGTGCTGTTCAGCCCTGTGGCCCATGCCAGAATCAAGTCCATAGACACCAGCCAGGCAGAGCAGTTAGACGGAGTCCGGGCCGTGGTTTGCTA
Organism: Clostridium sp. 1001283B150225_161107_B6; assembly: GCF_015556325.1. Lineage (NCBI taxonomy): Bacteria > Bacillati > Bacillota > Clostridia > Eubacteriales > Clostridiaceae > Clostridium > Clostridium sp. 1001283B150225_161107_B6. Next base: position 40,455 of record NZ_JADNMD010000019.1, read on the forward strand.
CAAGGACGCCCCGGACGCCCTGTTTAACAGCTGCGGCGAGGAGATTGACGGCGAGAAGACCGAACGCATATTTGACAGTACGGTGCGCTATGTGGGTGACAAGGTGGCTGCCGTGGCTGCTGAGACAGCAAAGACAGCGGAGCAGGCCCTGAAACTGATTCGGGTGGAATATGAGGAGCTGCCCTTTTATCTGGAGCCGGAGGATGCGCTGCAGGAGGGAGCTTATCCCATTCACAAGGATTCAAACGTGATTGAGGAAGTGGTCCAGGAAGCAGGGGATGTGACCAGGGGAATGTCAGAGGCGGACTATATTTTCGAGGATGATTTTGAGACCCCTGCCATCCATCATGGGGCCATTGAGACACACACATCCCTGGCCGTCTATGAGAGCAACGGCAAGCTCACCGTCTATACGCCCAGCCAGGATGTGTTCGGGCACAGGACCAATCTGTCGCGGATTTTTGGCCTTCCCATGAGCAAGGTGAGGGTGGTGAACCCTGGAATCGGAGGCGGATTCGGGGGCAAGATTGATATGGTGACAGAGCCTGTCACCGCTCTTCTGGCCATGAAGACAGGGCGTCCTGTGCGCCTGGTTTACACCAGGAGGGAGGATATACCGTCTTCCAGGAACCGCCACAGCATGAAGCTCCATTTAAAAACAGGCATAAAAAAGGACGGCACCATTGTAGCCCAGCAAATGGATGTCCTTGTGAATGCAGGCGCATACGCAGGCGGAACCATGAGCATTGTATGGGCCATGAGCGGCAAATACTTCAAGAACCATAAAACGCCGAATCTGCGGTTTCACGCGGTTCCGGTGTACACCAACACCCCGGTGGCAGGGGCCATGAGGGGATTTGGCTCCCCCCAGGAGTTCTTTGCCCAGCAGAGCCAGCTGAACCGGATTGCCAATGAACTGGGGATGGACATAATCCAGCTTCAGTTTAAGAACCTGGTGGAGCCGGACGGTTATGACCAGAGGGACGGCCTGCCCCATGGAAATCCCAGGCCCATTGACTGTGTCATGAAGGGAATCCAACTGTCGGGATACCAGGAGGCCCTCAGGGAACAGGAGGCAGCCAGGGACAGCCGGTACCGCATCGGCGTGGGTATGGCTGTGGCTGCCCACGGCAACGGGGTATTCGGCGTAAAGCCGGATACAACGGGCGTCATCATCAAGATGAATGAGGACGGAACAGCTGTTATGTTCACCGGGGTCAGCGACATGGGAAACGGTTCCGTTACAACCCAGACCCAGGTAGTCAGTGAGATACTGGGAATCCCCATGTCGCACATTGAATGCGTCCAGGCCGATACCGATGCCACCCTCTGGGATATGGGGAATTACTCCAGCCGAGGCACCTTTGTGAGCTGCAGCGCAGCGTTAAAGGTTGCGGGCCAGGTGAAGGAAGAGCTTTTGAAGGAAGGGGCCGGTCTTCTGGGAGTGGATGCAGGCGGGCTGGATTTGGGGAACCAGAGAGTGTACTGCAGCTCCAATCCTGAAATGTCCGCCACCCTGGCCGAGGTAATCAGATATGCAAAGCAGGCCCATGGCAGGGATATCTGCTGTGCGGACACATTTGCCTCCTGCGCCATGGCCGTATCTTACGGAGCCCATTTTGCCAAGGTCCAGGTGGATATGGAAAATGGCAGTGTGAAGGTGCTGGATTACACGGCAGTCCATGACATTGGCAAGGCTCTCAATCCCATGGCTGTGGAGGGCCAGATTGAGGGTGCTGTCCAGATGGGAATCGGCTATGCACTGACAGAAGGTTTTATACTGGATGACAGGGGAAAGGTAAAGAATACCACCCTAAAGCAGTACCATATGCTGAATGCCCAGGAGATGCCGCCCATTAAGGTGGGTATGGTGGAACGGATTGAGAAGTCAGGACCTTTTGGGGCCAAGAGCATTGGAGAGTGTTCCGTGGTGCCTGTGGCGGCCGCTGTGGCGAATGCGGTATCCAATGCAGTGGGAAAACAGGTGAAACGGATTCCCGTGAGACCGGCTGATGTGCTGAAGCTGAAAGAGAGCTGAGTCTGTCAGGTATTGTGAGCAGATAGTTGAATGAATGATTCCGGGGAGGGGAGTTAAAACCATCCCCGGGAAGTTTGCATCACGTTCTGTAATCATCCGGCCTCAGTATAAACCATTAAAATCTATTATTATAGAAGAAACACCTTTAGTCTGCTGTTCTTTCATTGTCTCTATATTATATTCCAACACCAGTCCAAATCCATTCCATGACTCATCGGCCCATCAGGACTTCTGTCCGTCTAAGGTGGCGAAATCCCGCAGAAACCGTATAAATTCCCGTTCTCTTTTGTTAAGCCTGTAGTCCTTCTGCGTCACACAGTAAAGATTCAGATACAGGTTTTTTTCGCTGATTGGCACGAAAAAGAACCCGCGTCCCTCCGAGGTTTTACCCCGGACAGACAGGGAGATATATTGTCCCTCCCGGATGGCATCAAAGAATTGTCCCCGGTTATCCACTTCCAGCCGGTTTGGATGGCCGGCCAGACCGACTAATTTCAAATAGGAGATTGCGGACACATCATTAAAGTGCACATAGGGGTAGTCCAACAGCTCCTTCAGGGAAACAGAGGTCTTCTTATAGAGGGGATGTTCCCTGGAAACCATGACATACAGCGGAATGGAGGTCATCAGTTCATCGCAGGAGCAGTGGAAGTCCTTGACCAGCCGCAGGTATTTATCTTTTTTTTCGGAGGCGCAGAGAATGAAGCCAAGACGCGTGCGGCCTGCAGCGACAGACTCAATGACCTCCTGATTCCCCATCTCTGTGAGACGGTCCGGGAACTGTTCTGCGGACTGTTTTTTGAATTCAAGGAAGAGCCTCATGATATTGGATACGAAATAGGTGGAAATCTCCAGCGGCTGTACTGACTCATCCCAGGACAGCTGTTTTAGCTTTTCGTATTCATTCAGTATGATGCGGGCGCTGTCCATGAATTTTATTCCTTTTTCTGTCAGCAGGATTCCGTTATGGCTGCGCTTAAATAGCTGGCAGCCCAGTTCCTCCTCCAGATTCTTGAGAACTCCGCTTAAATAGGGCTGGGAGACCAGCAGCTTTCTGGAGAAGTAGTCATAAAACTGACAAAACACAGCATGGCCTGTCTGAAGGAAAGGGGTAGAAAAATGTATAGAGAATTATTGGAAGAGGCAATTAAGGAGCTGGAGCCGGAGATAAAGGCAGTCTGCGCTTATCATGTAATGGGCTCTGAGGACTTTGCCTATATATCCCGGGAGATACCCTCCAGCTATATGTGTATTGGAGCCGGTATTGAGGATGTCTCAAAGCGGTATGTGGAGCACAATCCCAAGGTGAGATTCCATGAGCCGGCCCTGGTTAAAGGCGCGGCTATCTATGCCGGAACAGCCATGAGATGGCTGGAACTGCATGGCAACCAGTAGGACATACATATAGAGGGAGGGTAATATAGCGGAAAAGAAAGGTTTTTTTTACGGTTGGCTTATACTGCTGACCTGCATCCTGATAATGGGGCTGGGGTACGCGCCCCTGGTGAGCTGCGCCAGCCTGTTCACAAAGCCGGTGACAAAGGACCTGGGATTTACCAGAAGCGCATATGCTCTGGTCAGTACCATTGCAGCCCTGATGATGGCGTTTATGTCGCCGTTCATCGGAAAAATCATGTCAAAGCCATACATGCACAAGGCGCTGGTGGTATGTATGCTCGGAAACTGTCTGGCTTACTGCTGTTATTCCTTTGCCAGCACCCGGCCGCTGTCATGGACGCCGGATATGCCACGACCACAGCGGCCTCCATTGCATCCCTGTACCTGTTTATTGCCATTCCAGGAAAACTCATACTGGGACATATTTATGACAGGTATGGAGTGAAGGCAGTCATACTGTTTGGGAATGCCATATTTTTTCTCTCAGTTATTTGTTTGATATTTATTAAACACCAGCCCTTCCTGTATCTGATGGCAATTTTGTTTGGATTCGGAACCTGTATAGGAACCGTAAGCGCGCCGGTCATTACCAGCGGAATCTTCGGCACAAAGCATTATGCGGAAATCTATGGATTCCTGAGTCTGTTCCCCAGCGTGGGATATGCCATCGGCGGCCCTCTGATTGCATCAGCCTATGATTTGACAGGATCCTACAATATTGCGTGGATGATTGTGGCAGCCCTGGCCATAGTCATGACCCTATCCCTTTTGTACTCCTACAGGGTCAGCCGCATGTGCATAAAGGAGCAGGAAACGGCTGTTCGTATGGGGAAAGCAGGCGGGGAAACAGCCTTGTCCTAAGCTCATAGTCAGACAAAAAAACAGGGGACATGGAACAGGGATAAGATGAAAAACACAGCAGATTGACGGTAAAATGCGTTAAAAATTAAACACATTTTACCTATTGACTGAAAATATTAAGTGTGATACTATGACATTAGCACAAAGCAGGACCAGAAGAAATGCTTTTGTTGACAATTTTATATAATCGGATGATGGATTCGGGAGAGACTGCTCAGGCAGCGCCGAAGGGGAAGCGAAGAACTCTCAGGCAAAAGAACCGGATACTGGACGAAACTCTGGAAAGCGACAGCACCGACGAAGCCAAATCTTTCAGGTACAAAGACAGAGCGCATGAACAAATTTTTGTTCGTGCGCTTTTTTTGATATCCGGACCGCGGATGTATCCGGCGGACTTCAAAAAAGCGCACGGTACGAAAGGGGAGGTGGTATGGTTTCGGAGGCAGAGCCATCCGGCATCATCCGGCGTCAAGGGATGATACCGGGAAACGGTGTGGAGCAGGGCATGTTGATAAGCCCATGATGAAAAATAAAAGGAGGATATGAACCAATGGTTGAACAGGTAATGGATTTTATTGAGGGATATGATAAGGAGATAGGGGAGGCGGTCAAGGCAGAGTGCGGACGCCAGAGAAGGAACCTGGAACTGATTGCTTCTGAGAACATTGTATCGGAGCCGGTGATGGCTGCCATGGGCACGGTTCTCACCAACAAATATGCGGAAGGATATGCGGGAAAACGCTATTACGGCGGATGCGAGTTTGTGGACGTGGTGGAGACCATTGCCATTGAACGGGCAAAGAAGCTGTTTGGATGCGACTATGTAAATGTACAGCCTCATTCCGGAGCCCAGGCCAACATGGCGGTGTTTGTGGCCATGCTGAAACCGGGCGACACGGTTATGGGCATGAACCTGGACCACGGCGGCCATCTGACACACGGAAGCCCTGTTAACTTCTCCGGCCTGTATTTCAACATTGTGCCTTACGGCGTCAATGAGGAGGGTTACATAGATTATGACAAGCTGGAAGAGACAGCAGTTGCCTCCAAGCCTAAGTTAATCATTGCAGGCGCCAGCGCCTACTGCAGGACCATTGATTTTAAGCGGTTCAGGGAAGTGGCCGACAAGGTGGGCGCTTACCTGATGGTGGATATGGCCCACATTGCCGGACTGGTTGCGGCAGGCCTTCATCCAAGTCCCATCCCATATGCGGATGTGGTGACCACCACCACCCACAAAACCCTGAGAGGCCCAAGGGGAGGCATGATACTGGCAAACCAGGCAGCGGCAGATAAATTTAATTTCAATAAGGCCATTTTCCCGGGAATCCAGGGCGGACCTCTGGAGCATGTCATTGCGGCCAAGGCAGTCTGCTTCGGAGAGGCATTAAAACCGGAGTTCAAGGCATACCAGGAACAGGTCATCAGAAATGCGGCAGCCCTGGCAGCAGCCCTTAAGGAGCAGGGCTTCAACATCCTGACCGGGGGAACGGATAACCATCTGATGCTTGTGGACCTGAGGGGAATGGATGTATCGGGCAAGGAACTTCAGAACCGCTGCGACCAGGTATACATCACCCTGAATAAGAACACGGTTCCAAACGACCCCAGAAGTCCTTTTGTCACCTCCGGCGTGCGCATCGGGACACCGGCAGTCACCTCCAGGGGGCTGAAGGAAGAGGATATGGAAAAGATTGCCCAGTGCATCTGGCTGGCAGCCACTGATTTTGAAGCCAAGGCTGATTACATCAGGGGAGAGGTTGATAAAATCTGCGGCAAATATCCGCTGTACCGGTAATCAGGAAGGTAACTATAAAGTGAAGCAAAACCGTTGGAAGCGGTTGCAGGGCAACCGTAAAAACATGGAGAAAAAGGAGCAGAGAGTATGGAATTAAAGACACCGCTGTATGACATGCATGTAAAGTATAAGGGAAAGATTGTACCGTTCGCAGGCTACCTTCTTCCGGTCCAGTATGAAACGGGAGTGATTGCGGAGCACATGGCAGTGCGTGAGCAGTGCGGCCTTTTCGATGTATCCCACATGGGCGAGATTCTGTTAAGCGGACCGGATGCCCTTAAGAATGTAAATATGCTGCTGACCAATGATTATACGGTCATGGAAGACGGAACAGCCAGATACAGCCCCATGTGCAATGAGGCGGGCGGCGTGGTGGATGACCTGATTGTCTATAAAATAAAGGACAACAGCTACTTCATCGTTGTCAATGCATCCAACAAGGATAAGGATTACCAGTGGATGAAGGACCATGTGTCAGGAGATGTGGAGCTGAAGGACATATCCGACCAGGTGGGACAGCTGGCCCTTCAGGGCCCCAAAGCCCTGGATGTGCTTAAAAAGGTGGTGGAGCCGGATGATATCCCGGATAAGTACTACACCTTCAGAAAGGACTGCCGCATAGACGGCATCCCCTGCATCATTTCCAAAACAGGATATACCGGAGAGGACGGGGTGGAAATTTACATGGCAGGAGAAGATGCTCCCAGACTGTGGGAGCTGCTGCTGGAAGCTGGCAGGGAGGAAGGACTGATTCCGTGCGGCCTGGGAGCCAGGGATACCCTCCGTCTGGAGGCCTCCATGCCCCTCTACGGCCATGAGATGGACGATACCATTACGCCAAAGGAAGCAGGACTGGGCATCTTTGTCAAAATGGACAAGGAGGACTTCATCGGCAAAAAGGCGCTGCAGGAAAAGGGACCTCTTACCAGGAAACGCGTGGGGCTTAAGGTTACGGGCCGGGGCATCATCCGTGAGCACGAACCTGTATTTGCAGGGGAAGACCAGATTGGAATAACCACATCCGGCACCCATTGTCCCTACCTGGGATATCCGGTGGCCATGGCATTGGTGGATACAGCCTATAAGGAGCCGGGCACCCAGGTTGAGGTGGATGTAAGAGGACGCAGGGTTGGGGCAGAAGTAGTGAAGCTTCCATTTTATAAGAGAGAGAAATAGAAAAGGAGAAAATAAAAATGAATGTACCGAAGGAATTAATGTATACAAAGTCCCATGAGTGGGTAAAGGCAGTGGATGATACAACCGTAGTGGTAGGGCTTACGGATTATGCCCAGGATGCACTGGGAGACCTGGTGTTTGTAAACCTTCCGGAGCCGGGGGATGATGTGGCGGCAGGAGAGGCGTTTGGGGATGTGGAGTCCGTAAAAGCTGTTTCAGATGTGCTTTCGCCGGTTACAGGCCAGGTGGAGGAAATCAACGAGGAGCTGCTGGACAGCCCGGAGTCTGTGAACCAGAACCCTTATGAGGCATGGTTTATCAGGGTAAAGGATGTAAGCGGCAAAGAGGAACTGATGGACGGGGAGGCCTACGAGGTATATCTGGACACACTGTAGGCATTTTGAAAAGGAGGTGGACCCATGGGTTCTTATGTACCCAATACCAGTGAAGAGCAGCAGGAAATGCTCAGGGAAATCGGCTTTGACAGCTTTGAGGCCCTGTTTTCCCATATTCCCCAGGATGTCCGTGTAAAAGGCGGCTTAAAGCTTCCTGAGGGCCTCAGTGAAATGGAAGTCATCGGGAAGATGAAGGACATTGCAGAACAGAACGTGGTATTCAAACACATATTCAGGGGAGCGGGGGCTTACAGCCACTACATACCCTCCATTGTAAAAAGCGTGGTATCCAAGGAGGAATTCCTGACATCCTATACCCCTTACCAGGCTGAAATCAGCCAGGGCATCCTTCAGTCCATATTTGAATATCAGACCATGCTCTGTGAGCTTACAGGCATGGATGTATCCAACGCATCGGTCTATGACGGCGCTACGGCGGCAGCTGAGGCAGCGGCCATGTGCAGGGACAGGAAGAGGAGCAGGGTCTACCTGTCCGCCACCACCCATCCCCAGGTCCTGGAGGTGGTTAAGACATATTGTTTCGGAAGCGGGGCACAGGTGGTGATTGTTCCCGAAAAGGACGGAGTCACGGATGCAGATGCCTTGAGGGAAATGCTGGACGATACAGCAGCCTGCTTCTATGTACAGCAGCCAAACTATTACGGCAACCTGGAAGAATGCAGTCTTTTGGGAGAAATCACCCATGAAAAGGGGGCCAGATATATTATGGGCTGCAACCCCATATCCCTGGCAATCCTGCCCACGCCGGCAGAATGCGGGGCGGACATTGCAGTGGGGGACGGCCAGCCTCTGGGCATGCCGCTGAGCTTCGGAGGTCCCTATCTGGGCTTTATGACAGCCACATCCGCCATGGGAAGGAAGCTTCCGGGCAGAATCGTGGGAGAGACAAAGGATGTGAATGGAAAACGGGCTTATGTGCTTACCCTGCAGGCCAGGGAGCAGCATATAAGACGTGAAAAGGCCAGCTCCAATGTGTGCTCCAACCAGGCGCTCTGCGCCCTGACTGCCAGCGTTTATATGGCGGCCATGGGAGGGGAGGGCTTAAAGAAGACAGCGCTTCTCTGCACCTCCAAGGCCCATTATCTGAAGGAGCAGCTGGAACAGGCGGGTCTGAAGGCTAAGTATGACAGGGAATTCTTCCATGAGTTCATTACCACGGGTAATGGGGATTCCGGCCTTATCCTAAAGGCCCTTGAGGAGAAGGGAATCCTGGGGGGACTGCCCCTTAATGACAGGGAGATTCTCTGGTGCGCCACGGAGCAGAACCGTAAGGAAGATATGGACCAGGCAGTTCAAATCGTGAAGGAGGTGTGCGGGGCATGCAATTAATATTTGAAAAAGGAACTCCGGGCAGACATTGCCATCTGCTTGGGGACTGTGATGTGCCGGTCCATGAGATAGGGATTCGCAGGGAAAAGAAACTGAGCCTGCCGGAGCTCTCTGAAAATGAAATCAGCAGGCATTATACCAGCCTTGCAAAGCGGGCCCACGGCGTCAACGACGGGTTCTATCCCCTTGGCTCCTGCACCATGAAATACAATCCCAAGGTAAATGAGGAGGCGGCATCCCTGGAGGGTTTTGCCGGCATCCATCCCCTGCAGCCGGAACATACGGTCCAGGGCGCCCTTAAGGTGCTAAACCTGGCAGAAACATATCTGTGCGAAATTACCGGTATGGATGCCATGACCTTCCAGCCTGCGGCAGGCGCCCATGGGGAATTTACAGGTCTTCTGCTGATTAAGGCTTACCATCACTCCAGAGGGGATGAGAAGAGGACTAAAATCATTGTCCCGGACTCTGCCCACGGCACCAACCCTGCCAGCGCCACCATGGCCGGATACAGCGTTGTCAGCATTCCATCCAGGGAGGACGGCTGTGTGGACCTGGATAAGCTTAAGGAGGCAGTGGGGGAGGATACGGCCGGACTGATGCTGACCAATCCCAATACCGTAGGGCTCTTTGACAAGAATATCCTGGAGATTACCCGCATTGTCCATGAGGCCGGGGGACTGTGCTATTACGACGGAGCCAACCTCAATGCTGTCATGGGAATCGTAAGGCCGGGAGATATGGGGTTTGACGTAATCCATCTGAACCTCCACAAGACATTTTCCACGCCTCACGGCGGCGGCGGGCCGGGCAGCGGACCTGTGGGCTGCAAGGAATTATTAAAACCCTTCCTGCCGGGCTTTATGGTTAAGACCATGGAGGAGCATGAGGACGGAAGCAGGGCTTACAGCCTTGCAAAGATGCCGGAATCCATGGGAAGCGTAAAGATGTTCTACGGCAACTTTGCAGTGGTGGTAAAGGCGCTGGCCTATATCATGACCCTTGGAAAGGAAGGCATTCCCGAGGCATCCTCCAATGCGGTGTTAAATGCCAACTATATGATGAATAAGCTGTCAGACCTGTATAAGATGGCTTACAATGAAACCTGTATGCATGAGTTTGTCATGACGCTGGAGGACTTGAAACACGATATCAATGTATCGGCCATGGATATTGCCAAGGCCCTTCTGGATTACGGCATCCATCCGCCTACCATGTATTTCCCGCTGATTGTCCATGAGGCTCTGATGGTGGAGCCGACAGAGACAGAGTCAAGGGAAACCCTGGACGAGGCCATTGAGGTATTCCGCAAAATCTATGAGACAGCCAAGGCAGACCCAAAACGCCTTCATGAGGCGCCTCTGCGGACGCCGGTGGGCAGACTGGATGAGGTGACTGCAGCGAGGAAACCTGTGCTGCGTTATCTGGGAGAGTAAGGACAAAGAACTGATTCACGAAAAAATATAGGCAGTGCCAGGGAGCGTGTTGGAAGTAATTCCGGCACGCTCCGGCAGCAATAGGAGGAAAAATGGCAGAAATGTTTGATTTGGTTATCATAGGAGCTGGTCCCGGCGGTTATGTGGCGGCAATCAAGGGAGCCAAACTGGGGCTTACCGTGGCAGTGGTGGAGAACAGGGAGGTAGGGGGCACCTGCCTGAACCGCGGCTGTATTCCGGCTAAAGCCATGATTCATGCATCCCAGCTTTACAGGGAGATGAAGGAGGGCGGGCAGTTCGGGATTTTTGCAGAGAATGTCCGGTTTGAGTATGATAAGATACTGGAATATAAGGAGGGAACCTCAGGCAGCTTAAGGCAGGGCGTGGAACAGCTCTTTAAGGCAAACGGCGTGACTCTGGTAAGGGGGACCGGCACCCTTAAGGCGGACGGGACCGTTCTGGTGTCTGGGAATGAAGGGGAACCGGAAAGCCGGGTGCTGAAAGGCAGGCATGTGCTGCTGGCCTCGGGCTCAAAACCAATGAACCTGCCCATCCAGGGGCTGGACCTGCCTGGGGTGCTTACCAGCGACGGACTGTTTGAGATGAAACATGCGCCGGAAAGCCTGCTGATTATCGGAGGAGGCGTTATCGGCGCTGAATTTGCCTCTGTATTTTCATCCCTTGGCGTCCGGGTGACCATAGTGGAGGCGCTTCCCAGACTGCTGGCAAACCTGGATAAGGACATATCCCAGAATCTGAAGATGATTCTCAAAAAGCGGGGAGTCAAAATCTATACAGGGGCCATGGTGAAACGGATTGAGAAAACGGAACACGGTCTGGCATGCATATTTGAGGAAAAGGGCGGGGAGAAGCGGGAGGAGGCGGAGTATGTGCTGTCCGCAGCCGGCAGGGTTCCGGAGACGGAAAAGCTGCTGGCCCCGGGGACAGACCTTGCCATGGAGCGCGGAAGAATCGTGGTAAATTCTGACTTTGAGACATCCATGAAGGGCGTGTATGCCATCGGCGATGTGATTAAGGGAATCCAGCTGGCCCATGTGGCCAGTGCCCAGGGCGTATGGGTGGCGGAACATCTGGCAGGAGCCGGTCATTCCATTGATTTATCCGTGGTTCCCAGCTGTGTGTACACCAGCCCGGAGATTGCCTCCGTGGGTCTTACGGAGGATGAGGCGGCCCAGGCAGGAATACCTGTATCAGTGGGAAAATTCCTGATGTCCGCCAACGGCAAATCCCAGATATCCAGGGAGGAAAGAGGATTTATCAAAATCATTGCAGAAGCTGACCATAAGGTGGTGCTGGGAGCCCAGATGATGTGCGCCAGGGCCACGGACATGATTGGGGAAATGGCAACAGCCGTGGCCAATAAGCTGACCGTGCCCCAGCTGCTTCTGGCCATGCGCGCCCATCCCACCTACAACGAGGCAGTGGGAGAGGCGCTGGAGGAACTGGAAGGCGGCAGTATCCACACGGTTCCCAGGAGCAGGTCCAGGGGAAACCAGTAACCATCATCCGGTCCCAGGCGTTTAGAAGCGTATCTAAGACTGGGCCGGGGACAGAGCATAATGTCAGGAGGAATAAGTATATGGCAGTCATCAGTGCATTTGACGTATTAGGCCCCAATATGATAGGGCCATCCAGTTCACACACGGCGGGAGCGGTGGCCATAGCCCTCCTGGCCCAGAAAATGATAGCAGGCGAGGTAAAAGAGGCGGAGTTTACCCTGTACGGTTCCTTTTCCAGAACATACCGCGGACACGGCACGGACAGGGCCCTGCTGGGAGGAATCATGGGATTCAGGACAGATGACAGGCGGATTCGGGATTCATTTTCCATTGCAGAGGAACGGGGGCTGCGCTATTCCTTCCTGACAAATGAGAAGGAAAAGGATGTCCATCCCAACACGGTGGACATCCGCATGGTAAACGGCCAGGGCCAGGAAATGACGGTCCGCGGGGAGTCGCTGGGCGGGGGAAAGGTGCGCATTGTAAAGATAAACCAGGTGGATGTGGATTTTACAGGCGAGTACAGCTCCCTGATTGTCATACATCAGGATAAACCGGGTGTGGTGGCCCATATCTCCAAATGCCTCAGCGACTGCAATGTGAACATTGCGTTCATGAAGCTTTTCAGGGAGGAAAAAGGCGCGCAGGCTTACTGCATCGTGGAGTCCGACGAACGCCTGCCCCTGGAAATCACGGACTGGATTGACAGCAACCCGCATGTATACCATACCATGCTGGTTCAGGTATAGGGAGGGATGGACATGGATTTTAAAAGCGGAGCAGAACTTCTGGAGCAGTGCGCGGTCCGGGGCAGTAAGATATCGGAAGTGATGAAACAGCGGGAATGCGATTTGACAGGCGCATCCATGGAGGACATTGAGGCCAGGATGAAGGATGTGCTGGCGGTTATGAGGGATTCAGCCACCCTGCCCCTGAGGGAACCGGTTACGTCCATCGGCGGTCTTATCGGCGGGGAATCCGCCAGGATGGAGAAACGGCGCGCCGGGGGCACATCCATCTTAAGCGGTGTCCTGGGAAGGGCTGTCATATATGCCATGGCTGTTTTGGAGGTCAATACCTCCATGGGCCTGATTGTGGCAGCGCCCACAGCCGGGTCCTCAGGTATTGTGCCGGGGCTGCTGCTGGCTCTCCAGGAAGAATACAATCTGCCGGACAGTCAGGTGGCTGACGGGCTGTTTGCAGCCTCGGCCATCGGATATCTGGCCATGCGCAATGCCACGGTGTCGGGGGCGGTTGGGGGCTGCCAGGCAGAGGTGGGAGTGGCCTGCGCCATGGCCGCTGCCGCTGCGGTGGAGCTGATGGGAGGCACGTCGGACCAGAGCCTGGACGCGGCGTCCGCTGCCCTGATGAATCTGTTGGGCCTGGTCTGCGACCCGGTAGGCGGACTGGTGGAATGCCCCTGCCAGAACAGGAACGGTGCAGGGGCGGCCAATGCCCTGGTCTGTGCCGAGACAGCACTCAGCGGTATCCGGCAGCTGATTCCATTTGATGAAATGCTGGAGGCCATGTATGCAGTCGGCAGGGGGCTTCCGCTGGAACTGAGGGAAACAGCCCTGGGCGGCTGCGCCGCAACACCGTCAGGATGCAGAATGGGCTGCTGTGTGCAGAAGGCTTAGCGGTGCAAGGATGATTGGGAGGAAGGCGGACATGGATTTTACGGAGACAATGGACTTTAAGGCGGCAGTGGATTTTTTGGAGCAGAGGTCAGGACTGGGCAGCGTCATGGGCCTGGATTCCATAAGAAACCTGCTGGGGGAGCTGTCTGACCCGCAGCAGGATTTGAAATTTGTGCACATTGCAGGAACCAACGGAAAAGGCTCCGTGTCGGCCTGCCTTTCTTCCATATTAAAGGAGGCGGGCTGCCGTACAGGCACCTATACCTCCCCGGCGGTAATATCAGTTCTGGAGCGGTTTCAGGTGGACGGCGCCTGGATTACGGAGCGGGAATTTGCAGCATTGGCAGGGCAGGTGAAGGCTGCGGCAGAGCGCATGGAGGAAAGGGGAAGGGGAAAGCCCACTGTATTTGAGATAGAGACAGCCATGGCTTTTCTGTATTTTAAGGAGAAGGGCTGTGACATAGTGGTGCTGGAAACCGGCCTGGGCGGGGAACAGGACGCTACCAATGTGGTGGAGCATACCCTGGCGGCAGTGTTTACATCCATCAGCATGGACCACATGGGAATGCTGGGAAATACCCTGGGCGAAATTGCTGCCTGTAAGGCAGGAATCATGAAGCCTGGATGCCAGGTGGTTTCGGCGCCCCAGGCTCCTGAAGTGGTCCGTGTCCTGAAGGAACGCGCTGCCCAAATGGGCTGCAGCTTTGCCCAGGTGGATGGAGGCTGCCTGGATGCAGGAACAAAGCAGCGGCAGGACCGCCCCCGCAGTTATCCCGGTGAAAATGTTTTTTCATATAAAGGCATGGAAGGAATCCGCATATCCCTTCCTGGAACCTATCAGATGGAAAATGGGGCGCTTGCCCTGGAAACAGCCCTTGCCCTGACCAAAAAGGGCATCGCCATATCTGAATCTGACATAAGAAGGGGGCTTTCCAACGTTTCCTGGCCGGGAAGGTTCCAGATGATTAAGGCTTCCCCTGCGGTGATTGTGGACGGGGCGCATAACAGGGATGCCGCTCTCAGGCTGAGGGAATGTGTGCAGACCTGCCTGAAGGGTAAGCGCCTGATTTTTATTATGGGAGTTTTTAAGGATAAGGAGTATGCCCTCATAGTACAGACCATGGCTCCTCTGGCGGAACAAATCTATACGGTATGGCTGCCGGACCGAAGCAGGAGCCTTCCTCCTGAGGTCCTTGCAGAGGAGGCGGGGAAATATTGCGGCAGGACGCAGGCAGCGGATTCAGTGGGAACAGCCCTTGACATGGCGCTGGAGCAGGCCGGCCGGGAGGGCGTTGTGCTGGCCTTCGGCTCCCTGTCCTATCTGGGACAGGTTATGGAGGAAGCGGAAAGGAGGAGAAGGGATGACAGACAGGAATAAGGTGGAGCAGGCTGTCAGGCTGCTGTTAGAGGGAATGGGCGAGGACCCGTCCAGGGAAGGTCTGGCCGAAACGCCTGAGCGGGTGGCCAGGATGTATGAGGAATTGTACGGCGGTATGGACGAAGAGCCGGGAATGTATCTGGATAAAACATTTCAGGCGGAGAATAATGACCTGATTGTGGAAAAGGACATAACCTTTTATTCGGTTTGCGAACATCACCTTCTCCCTTTCTATGGGAAGGTCCATGTGGCTTATGTGCCGGATAGGAAGGTGGCGGGACTGAGCAAGCTGGCCAGGACCGTGGAAGTGTTTTCCAGGCGCCTGCAGATACAGGAACAGCTGACAGCCCAGATTGCAGATGCATTGATGGAATGCCTGGCTCCCCGGGGCGCCATGGTCATGATGGAGGCGGAGCATATGTGTATGACCATGCGGGGAATCAAAAAGCCGGGCAGCCGGACCGTCACCGTGGTAAAGAGGGGCTGCTTCTGTCAGCGGGAAGACCTGGTAAACCTGTTTTTTCAAATGGTAAGGGGGTAGTCAGGATGATTATAGGACAAAAAGAATTTGATGTGGGGAACAGGACCTATATCATGGGGATTCTGAACATAACGCCGGATTCCTTTTCCGACGGAGGCAGGTACCGTGACCGGGAGGCGGCTCTCAGGCAGGCTGAGAAACTGATTCTGGACGGCGCTGACATCATAGATGTGGGAGGGGAGTCCACCCGTCCCGGCCATCAGCCGGTGGGGGAAGAAGAGGAAATGGAGCGGATTCTCCCCATTATCCGGCTGATTCATGACAATTTTGATATCCCCGTTTCCGTGGATACCTGCAAAAGCAAAGTGGCCCGTCTGGCAGTGGAGGCAGGAGCAGCCATGGTCAACGATATATGGGGGCTTAAGAAGGATAAGGATATGGCCGGGACCATCGCAGGGCTGGGAGTGTGCTGCTGCCTCATGCACAACAGGCAGAGCCCTGTCAGGCACCATTTCATGAATACGATGATGGAGGAGCTGAACGAGACCATTCTCCTTGCAAAGCAGGCTGGTATAAAGGATGACAGAATCATCCTGGACCCGGGCGTGGGATTTGGAAAGACCTATGAAATGAATCTGGAAGTGATTAAAAACCTGTCTGCCTTTAAGCGCTTCGGCTATCCGGTGCTGCTGGGGGCGTCCAGGAAATCCGTGATTGGCCTTGCACTGGACCTTCCTGTGGAGCAGCGGGAGGAGGGAACTCTGGTGACAACGGCGGCAGCTGTTTTTTCGGGATGTTCCTTTGTGCGTGTGCACGATGTGGAGGGAAATAAAAGGGCTGTAAGGATGGCTGAGGCCATTATGGGCGCCAGGGATTTCAGACAGGGAATACAGGATATGAATGGAGAAAGGAAGCGTACTGGACATGGACCAAATCAGGATTGAACAATTGGAGGTATTTGCAAAGCACGGAGCCATACCGGAGGAAAATGTACTGGGCCAGAAGTTTCTGGTATCGGCAGTGCTCCATACAGATACGAGAAAGGCCGGCAGAAGCGACCAGCTGGACCAGACCATCAGCTATGGCCGGGCAAGTAAATTTATGGAACGTTTTCTGAGGGAACATACCTTCCAGCTCATCGAAAGCGCGGCCGAACAACTGGCGGAAGAATTGCTGCTCATGTATCCGGACAGCCTGAAAACCGTGGAATTGGAGATAAGGAAGCCCTGGGCTCCCATAGGACTTCCCCTCCAGTACGTATCGGTGAGGATTGCCAGGGGATGGCATCAGGCGTATATTGCCCTGGGCTCCAATATGGGGGACAGAATGGCATACCTTACAGGAGCAGTGGATGGGATAAAGAAACTGAGAGAGTGCCGTGCGGGCCGGGTATCCGGCTTTATTGAGACGCCTCCCTACGGTGTGACGGACCAGGCTGATTTTCTCAACGGCTGTATGGAAATACAGACCCTTCTCACTCCGGAGGAACTGCTGGATGCCCTTCATGAAATCGAGGCAGCAGCCGGCAGGGAACGAATTATACACTGGGGACCCAGGACACTGGACCTGGATATCCTTTTCTATGATGACCTGGTATATGAATCCGAACATCTGTGCATTCCCCATGCAGAGATGCACAAACGTGATTTTGTGCTGAAGCCGCTGGCTGAGATAGCGCCCTATAAGCGCCATCCCATTTATGGAGAAACCGCGGCTGAAATGCTTGCGTGTGTGCAGGCCGGCGGGCGCAATGATTTTTAAGACATGCTCTAAGCCCTTAAGGCCATGGACAGAGGTTTTTGAAGGATTGGATACAGGGCGCTGGATATAACCAGGCCGCTGATTCCCTGGATGATGTTGCTGGGAACGCTGGCCAGGGCAGCTCCCGGACCGTACAGGAATATTTCGCACAGACAGTATCCTCCGGCCACCAGAAGAATGTCAATCACACCGCATCCGGCCACGGCGGCGTGCGGATTCACGCCTCCGGCGCTTAACCTGTGATAGATATGGCTTGCAGAGAACGCTACCAGACCCTTGATGAGGAAGGTAATGGGTACATAGATGAAATATCCGCCCAGCAGGTCCGCCATGCAGGAGCCGATTCCGGCTGCCAGAAATGCGGATACCGGGTCCAGGAACACGCCGCAGAGAATCACGATGGCGTCGCCGGGATGGATGTATCCGCCCGTGCCGGGAGTGGGAATGCGGATGGACATGGTGGCCACACAGGCCAGGGCTGCAAAGAGGGCGGACAATACCAGCTTTTTAGTAGAGAAACGTTCCGTCATAGTGATACCTCCTTAAATCGCAATGATTAAATGTTGATACCTACTATAATGGAAAAGTGGACTGAGTAAAATATCCAGTTAGATAATATTTGACCAGTCCAGATGAATAATCCAGCCGCAAATATATAGCGAAAGCCGGATTATCATCCCTGCTGCATATGATTCAGGCCGGCCCATCATTCCAGCCAGTGCATCAGGGAAGCCGGTTCATCGAAGCGGCAGGTGGATGCGATGCTGTCCGGGCAGTGGCAGCCCCACAAAGCAAGGCAGGAGTCCACTCCGGCCCGGGAGGCGCACTGCATGTCATAGATGCTGTCCCCGATATAGAGAATCTGCTCCGGACATACTCCGGTGCGTTCCATATATTCATACATGGGTTCAGGGTCCGGTTTGTGGCGGACCGTGTCATCCGCCGTTATGACGGTCTGGAAATACCCGGATATCTGAAAGGGAAGAAAGCTGCAGGTGTACTGGTTCATTGTCTTGGAAGTGATGATGCCCAGGCTGCAGCCCTTTTTTTTCAGAAAATCCAGCAGGGGTATAATTCCCTCATACAGATAGGCGGTGTACTGATATTCCAGTTCGTACTGCTCCCAGCGGGGGTAAATCCGGAATATCTGGTCAGGAGAATGTATGCCCAGCCGTTCAAATGCCTCCAGACCGGGTATGCCCAGGACCGGCAGAAGGCGGCTGATATCCCAGTGCTGGCCGGTTATGTCCCTGAGGGCTTTCTGCAGCCCGTGGAGCACGGCGTCAGTGGTGTTAATCAGTGTGTTGTCAATATCAAAAACAAAATGGGTGTACTGCATCATGAACCTCCTTCGCTGACAGCCTGCTCCAGGGACTTAGCCACGGCAAACAGGCCCTTTTCATAATCCTTCTGGTAATCATAGGACAGCTCTATGGACGGAATTGCCTTGGATGGAAGATAGGAAACGCAGAGACGGCGGATTTCGTCTATCTTTCCCTCCAGTAACGGGTGACGGTAGAGCACCACCATGTGGGGATTCACTGTCACGGCATAAATTTGAATCAGCCGGGCATAAAGCTGGCTGATGTTTCCGGCAGGAGGCAGGCCCTGGCTGCCTCCGTTTAACTGTTCATAGATGGGAAGAAAGCTGACCTCGCTGCAATAGCCGGAGGCGCCGGTCCAAAGGCGGCCGTCAATGACCATTCCCCCTCCTATGCCGTTTCCTCCCATGAAAAGCGTGACCAGAGAGCCGGAATCAGGATGTTTCCGGCGCCAGCAGCCCATGGTCAGGTAATTCATGTCATTTCCCACGGTTATGGGAATGGGGGCCAGGCTCCGGAAATGTTCCTCCAGGTTCATGCCTTTAAGCCCCTGATACTGACCTGTCTCTTCCACCACGCCGTGGTTTACCAGGGCTGCAATCCCTGCGGCAGCTGCTTTCAGGCGGGGGAAACGGTGATGGATGTCCAGAATCAGGCCGTCCAGCTGTTCCAGGGACAGGTCCTCAAACGGCATGCTTCCCTGCTCCACGGTATGTTCCCGCAGGTCCTTCAGGTTCCAGCACACGCGGTCCGACTCAATCTGCACCAGAAGGTAAAGGCTGAAAAGGGGATTCAGTTCATAAAGACAGGCGCACCTGCCGCCGGTGGATGAGCCGGCCCCCTGTTGGGACAGTTCGCCGGAGGCGCACAGTTCATCAATCAGCCGTCCAACGGTAGGAAAACTCAGTCCCAGCTCCCTGGCCAGCTGGCTTTTGGAAGCGGATTCATGTTTATCCATGTAAGAGCGTATACGTTCTTTGTTAAGTTGTTTTACAGTGACCGGTTCTTCCTGGGTCATGGGTAAGCATCTCCTTTTGTATAGTTATTAACTAACTTTTTAAAATAATATTAATAAGTTAACTCTATTAAACCACCGGATGGAAGAAATGTCAATAAGAAAAACTGGAAAGACTTGACAAAGAAACAGCCAGCGTATATTGTTACAGGGAAAATGTGCAAAAAACAGGAGGCAGACTGCGATGGAACATCTCATATTCAGTCTCAATGCGACCATGCCCATCTTTTTCCTTATGGTATTGGGGGCGTGTTTTAAAAAAGCGGGAATCATGGAAGGGACTTTTGCGGATAAAGCCAACCAGTTTGTGTTTAAGGTGGCCCTTCCGGTACTGCTGTTTGAGGACCTGTCTAATTCGGATTTTTTAAAGGTGTGGGATACCCGGTTTGTGATGTTCTGCTTTGTGTCCACCCTGGCAGGAATTCTTCTGGCGGTCCTTCTTTCGTTGGGCCTTAAGGACAAAAGGCTCAGAGGGGAATTCATACAGGCTTCCTACCGCAGCAGCGCAGCCCTTCTGGGAATTGCCTTTATAAAGAATATATATGGGGATGTGGGTATGGCACCCCTGATGATAATCGGCAGTGTTCCCCTGTACAACGTAATGGCAGTGGTGATTCTGTCCTTTACAAATCCAAGGGGAGCGGTCCCGGACCGCCGGATGCTTGCAGGTACCGTGATGGGAATACTTAAAAATCCCATTATACTGGGAATTCTGTCCGGCATGGCCTGGTCCCTGCTGGGGCTTAAGCAGCCTCAGATTATGGAAAAAACAGTGTCCAGCCTGGCGGGGGTGGCCACGCCCCTGGGGCTGATGGCCATGGGCGCGTCCTTTGACCTGAGGCAGGCGTCCCGGGGGGTCAGGGCAGCCTTGGGCGCCAGCGCTGTAAAGCTGGTGCTCCTTTGCGCCATATTCCTTCCGGCTGCAATATACCTGGGATTCCGGCAGCAGCAGCTGGTGGCCATTCTTGTGATGCTGGGGTCTGCCACAACCGTCAGCTGCTTTGTCATGGCGCGGAACATGGGCCATGAAGGCGTGCTGAGTTCCAGCGTGGTGGCAATCACCACCTGCGGCAGTGCCTTTACCCTGACGCTGTGGCTGGACCTTATCCGTACCCTGGGCCTGGTATAGAGGAAGTATGCAGGGGCCTGGCCGGAAGGGAATGGACAGCGGCCGGTACAAAGGGAATGTACAGATGGAATGGAAGGGACCGGCTGTGTCCCGGAAGGAGTGAACCAATGAAAGCAAAACTGGAAATCATAGGTTCCATGGCAGCCTTTGGCACCATAGGAGCCTTTGTGAGACATATTCCCCTGCCGTCAGGGGAGCTGGCTTTGTACCGGGCCCTGATTGCGGCAGGCGCCATTTTTCTGTGGCAGCTGTGCACGGGGCAGGTTGTGAGGATAAAGGATGTAAAGTCTGAACTGCATCTTCTGATTCTGTCCGGAGCAGCCATCGGAATCAACTGGATTCTGTTTTTTGAGGCTTACCGCTATACCACGGTGGCAATGGCTACCCTGAGCTATTATTTCGCCCCGGTCATTGTGACCGTGGCAAGCCCTTTCCTGTTTAAGGAAAAGCTTACCGCCCGCCAGGTATTCTGTTTCGTCATGTCCACCCTGGGCCTGGTGCTGGTGATAGGCGTCAGCAGGGGAGAGGGCAGCAGCGGCCTGATTGGGATATTGTTCGGCCTGGGAGCTGCTGTGTTTTATGCATCGGTGGTATTGTTCAACAAAAGCATACGCCATGTATCCGGCATCAACCGGACCTTTTTTCAGTTCCTGGCAGCTATACTGGTTCTCACGCCTTATGTGTGCCTGACGGGAGGTTCCCACCTGGCGGATATGGATGCTTACGGTGTTGTCAATCTTCTGGTAGTGGGAGTGTTCCACACCGGTGTCTGCTATTGTATGTATTTTTCGTCTCTGCGTTATCTGAAGGGGCAGGAAGCATCCATTTTGAGCTACATAGACCCCCTGGTGGCTATTCTGGTGTCCGTGGCCTTCCTGCATGAGTCCATCACTGTGTTTCAGGCAGTGGGAGGGGGAATGATACTTGGGTTTACGGTTTTAAATGAGGTGAAGCCCCGTGCCAGGCCATGACGGTTATTTCGTATCACAGTGCTGGCGCCTCTTGTTTTTTATCCGCCGGACAGGCTTAAAATCCTGTCCATGGCGGACTTTTTTGTTTTAGGGACGGAATCCAGCTGGAAAAGTCTGGATGTGGAAAATTAAAGACATATTTTAGGACATTATATTAGACAAAATAAAAGACTAATAATAGCTAAAATAGCCAAAAAATAAAATGATAATTGACAAAATATAGACATATGGATATAATTATGGTAAATAATATTATTGAAGCAACAAAAAATACGCATATAATCGTCCTTAATTCAAAGGAATATAAAGGACAAAACGTCTTTAAATATGCGTATGAAATATGTGCGCACAGGTAAAACATGAAAAAGCAAAAGATGATTAGGAGGAAATGGGAATGAGTTTTTGGAATCCGTTGACCTGTATTACGGGATGCCTGGTGGTTTATTCGATAGGTGAGTTTTTGTCTAAAAAGACCAAGGGGGCTGTTTCGTCACTGTTGTTCGCCTGCGTATTGTTCCTCATAGGGTTCTGGAGCGGCCTGCTGCCCAAGGACATTACCACACAATCCGGTCTGGTGGCAGTCATGGCCAACTTTGGTACGGCATTCATGATTACCAACATCGGCACGCTGATTAATCTGGAAGACCTGATTCGGGAATGGAAGACTGTGGTCATCTCATTATTTGCTATTGCAGCTATTGCGTTGATTTGTTTCACAGTGGGCTCCCTGCTGTTCGGAAGAGAGTATGCATTGATTGCAGCGCCGCCTGTGGCAGGCTCCACCGTGGCAGGCATTATTGTCACCAGTGCGGCGGAAGCTGCAAACCGTCCCGAACTGGCGGCATTTGCAGTGCTGGTACTGTCTGTACAGAAATTTTTCGGCATACCGATTTCCACATTCTGCATCCGCAAGGAGTTAAGAATCAAGCGCGGCAATGGTTTTTTTAAGAATCATACGGTGGAGGAAAAGACCGGCCTTAAGCTGCCGAGCATGCGCATTTTCAAAGAGACGCCTAAAAACCTGAGAAGCAATACGGTCTATATCTGTAAAGTGGCTCTGGTGGCATGTATCGCTGATTTTGTGGGCAAGGCAACACTGATTCCAGGTTCTTCCCCGGCCAACTATATCCTTAATCCCAACATCGCTTACCTGCTGTTCGGACTTATTTTTGCCAGAATCGGATTTTTGGAAAAGGATATATTTGCAAAAGCAAATTCCTCAGGTATCATCACATTCGGTCTGCTGCTGATGCTGCCGGGAAGCCTTGCAACCCTTTCGCCCTCCGGGCTGATATCCATGATTGTACCGGTATTCGGCATCCTTTTAATCTGTTCCGTCGGCATCATCGTTATCTGCGGTATTGTGGGCAAGGTGCTTGGCTGTTCTCCTTATACATCCGCAGCAGTGGGCGTGACCTGTATGCTGGCTTATCCGGCCACCCAGATTATCACCACGGAAGGCGTTGATTCCTTTGAGTGGGAAGGCGAAGAGAGACAGAGGGCCATGGATTATATCCTGCCTAAAATGATTATCGGCGGTTTCGTTACAGTGACCATTGCATCCGTTGCATTTGCAAGCATTATTGGTCCCATTATCTTTTAAAGGAAAGGAAAGATTGAGTGTATGACAGGTCAGATTGCAATTGAGGAAATTGAGAGGAAAAGGGAGAAAATCCACAGCCTGAGCCAATATATCTGGAATCATCCGGAAGCTGGTTTTAAGGAATACAAGGCCTGCGAACAGGTGGCGAAACTGCTGCAGGAGGAAGGATTCCAGGTGGAAACAGGAGCAGGCGGCGTGCCCACGGCCATAAAAGCCGTGTATGGAAGCGGCCATCCGGTTATGGGTTTTTTGGGTGAGTTTGACGCACTGCCGGGTCTCAGCCAGAAGGTTTCGGTCAACAAGGAGCCGGTGGAGGGACAGGCCTATGGACACGGATGCGGCCATAACCTGCTGTGTTCAGCCCATGTGGCCGGCGTGATTGGCCTTAAGGAGGAGATGGTTCAGAGAAATCTTCCGGGAACCATTGTGTTCTATGCATGCCCGGGAGAGGAGCTTCTGACAGGCAAACCCCTTATGGCAAAGGGAGGGGCCTTTGAGGGCCTGGATGTGGCGGTGAATTTCCACCCCAACAAAATCAATGAGGCAACAGTGGGAGTGTCCACAGCAGTGAATTCGGTTAAATTCCATTTTTACGGCAGGGCGTCCCATGCAGCCAATGCGCCTGAAAACGGCAGAAGTGCTTTGGATGCAGTGGAGCTGACCGATATCGGCGCCAATTATCTGAGGGAGCATGTGCCTTCCGATGTGCGAATCCATTACACCATTGTGGACGGAGGAGTGGCTCCCAACATTGTGCCGGATAAGGCCGTGGTATGGTATTACATGAGGGCGTTTTCCAGGGAAGTGGTGGAAAATGTGTATGAACGCCTTGTAAAGGTAGCGCAGGGCGCAGCCATGATGACAGAGACTGAGCTGGAAATAGAATTCCTTGGCGGCTGCTATAACACCCAGAACAATCATGTGCTGGCCGGTGTGGTGGCGGAGGCCATGAACGAGATTCCCCAGGAACCATGGACAGAGGAGGAGCTGGACTTTGCAGAGGCGCTGGACCGGCAGACCGCGGAAGCAGCAAAGGCAACCACCAGGAAATACGGACTGCCTGCGGATACACATCTGTACACTGGTCCGGGAAAGGTGACCTGCTTTAACAGCTACGGCTCCACGGATGTGGGAGATGTGATGCATCTGGTGCCAACCGCTTACTTCTTTACAGCCTGCACCAACATGGGTGCGCCTGCCCACAGCTGGCAGTTCGCCTCCTGTGCAGGAAGCACCATCGGTGAAAAGGGAATGATTTACGCGGCTAAGGTAATGGCATTATACGGCCTTAAGCTGATTGAGAAGCCGGAACTGATTGCGCAGGCAAAGGAAGAGTTTGACAGGCAGATGGAGGGCAGGAGCTATAAGTGCCCCATACCGGACGGAATGAGGATGCCCTGGCAGGAGGATTGACATGGTGGATTTTTTAAAGGAAGCAGAAGAGATTGAGCAGGAAGTGATTGGGTGGAGGCGCCATGTCCACCAATACCCGGAGCTGCTCATGGACCTGCCGGAGACAGCCGCTTTTGTGGAACAGGAATTAAAGAGCATGGGGTATGAGCCGGAATACATAGGCCGGTCAGGAATCATTGCTGTGCTGGACAGCCAAAAGCCGGGAAAGACTCTGCTTCTCAGGGCGGATATGGATGCACTGCCCATTGAGGAGGAAAGCGGCCTTGGGTTTGCCAGCAAGCGCCCGGGAATCAGCCATGCCTGCGGCCATGATACCCATACAGCCATGCTGCTGGGAGCGGCAAAGCTTCTTATGAAGCATAAGGACCAGCTAAAGGGCAGGGTCAAGCTCATGTTCCAGCCCGGGGAAGAGGGCGGAGGCGGAGCCCGCGCCATGGTGGAGGCAGGCGTGCTGCGCTCGCCGGATGTGGACGCATGCATGGCATTGCATCAGGTGGTGGCAAGGGACCATGTGCCCACGGGAATCATCGGATATACCCGCGGCCCTATGATGGCCTCAGCCGATATGTTCAGGATAACGGTCCGGGGCAAAAGCGCCCATGGGGCCAGCCCTGAATCCGGGGTCAACCCGGTGCAGATTCTCTGCCAGATATATAACGGCCTCCAGTCCATTGAATGCTCGGAAAAGCCAAGGGGAAGCGCCCTGGCCCTGACCATTGGGCAGATAAACGCAGGCAGGGCAGGAAACGTGATACCGGAACAGGGCTTTATGTGCGGCAGCATCCGGGCTTATGAGGAGGATGTGAGAAACCTGGCTAAACGGCGTTTGAGGGAAATATCAGAACAGACAGCAGCGCTGTTCGGCGGCAGGGCGGAGGTGGAGTTCCTGAGCGAGCTGCCGGCCACGGTCAATGACTATGAAGTAGGCGATGAAATGTTTGGCTATGTCAGAGAACTGGTGGGAGAGGATGGAACCATGATGCTCCCGCAGATTATGGGAGCAGAAGATTTTGCAGAAGTCCTGAAAGAAGTGCCGGGGGTTCTGTTCAGGGTCAGCTTGGGTGACAAACAGGAGGGCTACCCATATATCAGCCATAATTCCAAGGTAATATTCAATGAAAGCGGCATGAAGCATGGGGTGGCTGTATTTGCCCACTGTGCGGTGAGATGGCTCAATGCTCATTGAGAATGGCCGGAAATGTGAAGCGGCCGGGGATGCTCCCCGGCCGCTTTGCTGAGTCTTAAGCCTGCCGTTGTCTGAAATATCCGGCGGATACCCGTGCCTCTTCCGTTATCTGATGTCATAAAATATATTCAGGATGGAACTGGTAAATCTTTTCCGGGCGCCCCCTGGTAAAGGACGGCTGCCGTTCCAGTTCCAGGAAAATGCCGGTTGCGGACAGCCTGCCCAGGAGGCGGTTGGCGCTGCGGGGAGTGATGTGCAGTGCTGCTGCCAGGGCCTGGGACGTGATGCAGTCCCGGTCCATGGCGGACAGGGCTGATAGAAGGCGGTCCGCATAGGATACGGAGATGCCTGCTTTGCGGGACAGCAGCTGGCTCTGGGACCTTAATGCCGGGAAAGAGGTATTATTATCCTGAACCTGGGGAGCCATGACAGAGGCGCCGTCGGAAAACTGCTGGTTCAATGCGGTGATGGCGTTCTGGTTCTGTACAATGGTCTTCAGATGGATTTCCTGCAGCAGCAGGGTAATGGATTCCTGCAGTATCTCATATTTTGGATAGACAAAATATGTCTTCACCCCGGCATCCAGCAAATCCTGTATGATATTGCTGAAACGGGTTACGGAGTATTGGATTTTCTTCTCATTCCAGAGGCGTATGTGTTTGAGCTTGATTTTCTTTTCCATCTCACACAGCTGCTCCAGGGAATAGGTGGAGGTGTTCTGGTATACCTGGTATATGAGCTGGTTAAACTGGCCCCGTTCCAGGTACTGGTGCAGGGGGACTGTTTCGGGAAGCCATTCCAGCAGGTCAAAATATCCGTGCTCCAGATAAAAGTCCTGTTCCTTATACTGCACCTGGAAAAATGTCTCATAGTAGCAGAGGGCATTGCTGCCAAAGGATACAATGGGCCTGGTCAGCACCGGAACCCTGCGGCAGATGGCTGCCCTTGGAACAGGTCCGCTGACCAGAAAACCGTCATAGGATTTCTCCAGTTCAATATATAATTCCCCTGCATGGGCAAAATCATTGTAAATAAAATAAGATAAATCACAGTCAAGGGCAAGGGAGCTGAAATAGGACTCCACATAGTCCTTTAAAAAGCGGGTTAATATTACTGCTAGTTTCATGGCGGTTATCTCCTGTCGGTATACTGCCTCCAAAGGGCTGGATATTATTGTTCGCTCCATTTCCAGAGTATGTCCCGGTTCACAGTCTCGTAGAACATCCGGCGTATCCGAACAGGGTCCTTTGTCTGGCCCAGTATCCACATGATTTTTGTGACCACTGCCTCCAGGGTCATATCATATGCTTCCAGAAGCCCGAACTCCTGTTTGATGCTCCGGCCCACCTCGTACACGGACATATCGCTGCCTTCATTGGTGACCTGGGTGGTCATGATGACGGTCTTTCCAAGTCCGGTCCAGCGTGCGATGGCTCCATGGTAATCCCCGTCCTCGTAGGAGGGCAGCCCTCCCACGCCAAAGGACTCTATGATGACAGCATCGTAATGCTCCGCCATGTAATCCAGCAGGGAGGCGTCCATGGAAGGAATCAGCTTCATGAGTCCCACATCCCCCACCATCTCCCGGTAGAAGCGGACCGGCTCTTTGTCCCTGTCCTTGTCGTCCAGATAGAAGATTATCTGGCTGTCCTGGATGATGGCCACATAAGGAAAGTTGATGCTGGAAAATGCATGGTAGCTTTTTGTCCACTCCTTCTTGCCCCTGGTGCCTGCAATGACCTTGCCGTCAAAGACGATGTTCACGTCATGGGCTCCGGGACAGGAGGCAAAGAGAAGGCTGTCGGCCAGATTGGTCCTGGCATCCGTGTTCTCCATGTCAATGGGTTTCTGGGCTCCGGTGATGATGATTGGCTTTGGCGAATGCTGAATCAGGTAGGACAGGGCTGCGGCCGTATAGGCCATGGTGTCCGTGCCGTGGGTAATGACAAAACCGTCGTATTGGCCGTAATGTTCCTCGATTGCTTTTTCAATGGCCAGCCAGTGGCAGGGCTGGATGTTGGTGCTGTCTATGTTCATCAGCTGGATGGAGTGGATTTCACAGTAGCTTTGGCTGTCAGGCACATAGGACAGGATTTCATCCGGTGTAATGACAGGCTTAAGTCCTTTGTCCGTGCGTTTGCAGGCAATGGTGCCGCCTGTTCCAAGTAAGAGTATGCGTTTCATGTCGTGCCCCCTTTACGGTAAGTATAACCTTTCTGCAAAAACATATAATAACAGCAGCTGTGTTGTCCTGGCTGCTGCCATAAACTTTCGTACTGCTTACAATTATATTAAGAATATGATAAATTTACAATCCCTTGATTGATTTTAAGTCTGACTATGATACAATAAGAATAAGTAACCAATTTTCTCCATATTCTGTGCAGATGAAAGGAGATTTACATGTCCCTTATTTGGCTTATCGCGTTTGTAGTTTTTTTGGTAGTGGAAGGAGTCACCACATCCCTGACCAGTATCTGGTTTGCCGGAGGTTCCCTGGCAGCGCTGGTGGTTCAGGTATGCGGCGGAGGTCTGTATCCCCAGCTGGCCGTGTTTGTGGCAGTGTCCTTCGTTTTGTTTCTCATGGTCCGTCCCTTTGCGTACAAGTACCTGTACAGCAAGAGAACGAAAACCAATGTTGACAGCCTTACAGGCCGTAAGGCCGTGGTCAAGGACCGGATTGATAATGTGGCCGGTACAGGGACCGCCACCCTGGCCGGCGAAACCTGGCTTGCAAGGGCGGCAAAGGAGGGGGATACCTTTGAGACAGGTGATGTAGTGGTCATATCTGCTGTCAGCGGGGCAAAGCTGATGGTGGCGGCGGCAGAGCAGGAACATGAAGTGGAAAAAGCATAAAGAAACATAAGGAGGATTCATATGTTTGGAGCAATCGGAGGATTCATCACGTTTATTGTCATTGCAGTTATTATTTTATTTATACTGTCCACCTGTATCAGAATCGTACCCCAGGCCCAGGCCCTGGTGGTGGAGCGTCTGGGCGCCTATCTGGGCACATACAGCGTGGGTATTCATTTCCTGGTTCCCTTTATTGACCGTGTGGCCAAGAAGGTGAACCTGAAGGAACAGGTGGAGGATTTCCCGCCGCAGCCTGTTATCACCAAGGATAATGTAACCATGCAGATTGATACCGTTGTATTTTTCTATATCACGGACCCGAAGCTGTATGCTTACGGCGTGGAGCGTCCCCTTCTTGCCATTGAGAACCTGACAGCCACCACCCTGCGTAATATCATCGGTGACCTGGAACTGGACGAGACGCTGACCTCCAGAGAGACTATCAATGCCAAGATGCAGGAGTCTCTGGATATTGCCACAGACCCATGGGGCATTAAGGTCACCAGGGTAGAGCTTAAGAACATCATTCCTCCGGCAGCCATCCAGGAGGCCATGGAAAAACAGATGAAGGCAGAGCGTGAACGCCGTGAATCCATCCTGAGAGCCGAGGGCGAGAAGAAGTCCATGATTCTGGTGGCGGAAGGCAACAAGGAATCCGCGGTTCTGAATGCGGAGGCTGAAAAGGAAGCAGCCATCTTACGGGCAGAGGCTGAGAAGGAAAAGAAGATTAAGGAGGCCCAGGGCCAGGCGGAGGCCATCCGTTCGGTACAGAAGGCTACGGCAGACGGTATCCGCTTCATCAAGGAAGCCGGGGCCGATAATGCAGTGCTTCAGCTTAAGAGTCTGGAGGCATTCCAGGCAGCGGCCAACGGAAAGGCCAATAAGATTATCATTCCTTCGGATATCCAGGGAATCGCCGGTCTGGTGAAATCCATAGCAGAGGTGGCGGCAAAAGATGAGGCATCCGAATAAAATCCAGTGGACAAAAGCCAATCCATGATATAAGATAGGAATTGAAGGTAGTACCCATCAGCTGATTTAACTGGTGGGTGCTGTTTTATTCTTTATGATTTTTTAGCTTTATGAAAATGTACAGACATGAGGTGCAGGTATGGAGGGAAAGGTTGTAAAGGGAAACCGAATTACGGAAGGAAGTATTTTCGGACAGCTGCTGCTGTTTTTCTTTCCCATATTGTTCGGAACGTTTTTCCAGCAGCTGTATAATACGGCGGATGCCATGGTAGTTGGCCGCTTTGTGGGCAAACAGGCCCTGGCGGCGGTGGGAGGAAGCACCAGCACTCTGATTAACCTGCTGGTTGGTTTTTTTGTGGGCCTGTCCAGCGGCGCAACAGTGGTCATATCCCAGTTTTACGGCGCCAGGAAGGCGGATAAGGTCCATTGGGCTGTACATACATCCATTGCTTTTTCCGTTATTGGCGGCGTCATATTCATGATTGTGGGACTGCTGGGCTCTCCCTGGGCCCTGGAAGCCATGAAGACGCCGGAGGACGTCATGGGTCATGCGGTGGTGTATATCCGGATTTATTTCCTTGGAATCATTGTCAACCTGGTTTATAACATGGGAGCCGGAATCCTGCGCGCCATCGGGGATTCCAGACGGCCTCTGTATTTTCTCATTGCCAGCTGCTTTACCAACATTATTCTGGATGTGCTGCTGGTAGCGGTGCTGGGGATGGGGGTGGCAGGCGCTGCCCTGGCAACCATTACATCCCAGCTGCTCAGCGCCGTTCTTGTGGTCAGGGCTCTTATGAAGACAGACGATATGTATAAGCTGGAATGGAAAAAGGTGCGCATTGACCAGCGGATGCTCCAGAGAATTGTCCGAATCGGCATTCCCGCAGGAATGCAGTCCGTTATGTACAACATATCCAATGTCATTATCCAGGCCGGCGTCAATACCCTGGGAACAGATAATGTAACTGCATGGGCCACCTACGGCAAGGTGGACGGCCTGTACTGGATGATGATTAATGCCCTCGGCATATCCGCCACCACCTTTGTGGGGCAGAATTTCGGGGCCGGCCGTCTGGACCGTGTGCGGAAGGGAGCCGGCGCCTGTATGGTGATTGGCGTGGTGCTGACAGCGTCCGTGGGAGTGGTGCTGTATAACGGCGGCCATCTTCTGGTAGAGCTGTTCACCACAGACCAGCAGGTGCAGGCTATCAGTATGGATTTGCTGCATTTCATGGTTCCCACCTTCATTACCTATATTGCCATTGAGATACTTTCCGGTACCTTAAGGGGCGTGGGGGACGCCTGGATGCCTCTCATCATCACAGGCATCGGCGTGTGCGCGGTCAGGGTGCTGTGGATTATGTTTGTGCTGCCTCATTACCACACCATCATAGGTGCAGCCTTCTGTTATCCTTTGACCTGGAGCCTGACCACGGTTGCGTTTGTAATCTATTATTACTTTTTCAGCAGTCTCAGACGGTGGAAGCTTAAGCCTCTTAAAAAAAGGTTTGGCGTGTATAAGCCCTTCTGATATGGGAAGACTTTCTGTATAAAAATGCAGGAGGCGCCTATATGACAACGAAGGAAGTCATGTTTGATTCAGTGGAGGATGTAAAACAGTTTGTACGGCAGAGCGAGAAGCAGCCCGAGGATATTGATGTGTGCTGCGGCAGCTGCATGGTGGACGGAAAGTCCATACTGGGAATCCTCAGTCTGGGGATTCATAAAAAATTGAATGTTGTGATTCATGACTGAGAGATGAAAAGGACGTACCTGATGCAGGGGCGTCCTTTTTCCGTATCAGCTCCGCTGATTCAGCCTGATTTGAAAGGAAGGTTTTACTTTGGACCGTTCCTGTGATACAATAGACACCAAATATATTTTTACAGGCTGAATGTTTAAGATAAACAGACCGGAAAGGACGATGGCAGGAACCATGATTCAGGATATTGCACCTCATACATATGACCCTGTATTCAGGAGGAAGGAACCTGTGGACAGGGATTACCTGCTGTACTACGAATATAATAAGGTAATGCTTTTAAAAAGTGAAAGGGGGAGTGTGATTCCAACCTTTGGGGAGCTGAAGCAGGAAGGAGATTTCTCAGACAGGGCGCAGTACCTGTTTTCCATTGATGACAGGGCCTATTACTGCGTGACGGATATGGCAGTGCCGGAATTCGGCGGTTTTTACATGGAGCCGCTGACCGTGTTCCGGAATTTCGAACCTCTTTATCAGGCGTTTGCAGGCATAACAGGCAGCCAGCTTTACCGGTGGATGCAGAGCAGGCGGTTTTGCGGCCACTGCGGCGTAAAGACAGAGCCCGGTACAACGGAACGGTCTTTGGTCTGCCCTTCCTGCGGGCAGACGGAATATCCCAAAATCAGTCCGGCTGTTATTGTGGCCATTACCAATGGGGACAAGCTTCTGATGTCCCGGTACGCCAGAGGCGCTTACCGCAATTATGCGCTGATTGCCGGGTTTGTGGAGATTGGAGAGACCTTTGAGGACTGCGTGCACAGGGAGGTTATGGAGGAAGTGGGTCTTAAGGTGAAGAACATCCGCTATTATAAAAGCCAGCCCTGGGCATTTTCCGATACGGAGATGGTGGGATTCACAGCTGAGCTGGACGGGGATGATACCATACGCCTGGAGGAAGAGGAGCTGTGCGAGGCCGGATGGTTTACGCGGGATGAAATTGTGGAATACGGCCCATATATCAGTGTGGGGCATGAAATGATGAAGGCTTTTAAGGACGGGAAGATATAGCGGACAGCGGTGTCCGGCGGGAAACCGTATATGACCGGCAGCGATATATAAAAGGAGAAGTGACTATGAACCGTAAGGATTACATTTTATTTGACTTGGATGGGACACTGACAGATCCAAAGGAAGGAATCACCAAGTCAGTGCAGTATGCACTGAAGCATTTTGGGATACAGGAAGATGACCTGGACAGCCTGACGCCTTTCATAGGGCCGCCCCTGAAGGACAGCTATCAGAAGTATTATGGCTTTTCCGATGAGCAGGCATGGGAGGGCGTTCAGGTATACAGGGAGTATTTCAGTGACCGGGGCTGGGCTGAGAATAAGGTGTATCCGGGCATAAAGGAAATGCTGGAAGCACTGAAGGAGGCCGGAAGGGTGCTGCTGGTGGCAACCTCCAAGCCCGAGGAGTTTGCCAAGAGGATACTGGAGTACTTCGACATGGCGGAGTACTTTGATTTCATCGGCGGGGCCGATATGGGGGAAACGCGGGTGCGCAAGGCGGATGTAATCCGCTATGTGCTGGAACAGTGCGGCCTGGATTCAGATAATGAAACAATTGGCCGCTGCGTAATGGTGGGGGACAGGGAACACGATGTCCTGGGAGCCAGGGAGTGCGGCATGGAATGTGTGGGTGTACTCTACGGTTATGGAGACCGCCAGGAGATGGATGCCTGCAAACCTGCCTGGATTGCAGGGACAGTAGGGGAATTAAGGGATTTACTTCTATCACTATAACCTGAACTCATAATAACCATTCCTATTATGCAATTGACAAATAGAACAATGGTTGCTATGATTGAAATTACTATTAAGAAGGCAGCTGCTTTTGCACTTGCCATCAGATGAGAGGGTGGGATTAGATGGACGACAGAATCGTGTTATCGCTGCTTGTGGACAATACGGCAGGTGTGCTGGCCCGTGTGGCCGGGCTGTTCAGCCGCCGCGGATATAATATTGAGAGTCTGACTGTAGGTGTCACCGCTGACCCGCGGTACTCCAGAATGACTGTGGTTTCCCTTGGAGACCAGACCGTCCTGGAGCAGATTAAGAACCAGCTCAATAAGCTGGAGGATGTAAGGGATATCAAGGAGCTGAAGCCGGACCGTTCCGTATACAGGGAACTGATGATGGTAAAGGTACGGGCCAATGCCAGCGACCGCCAGTCTGTCAGCGCCATATCCAGTATCTTCCGCGCCACCATTGTGGATGTGGGAAAAGATTCCTTGACCGTTATGCTGACAGGGGACCAGTCCAAGCTGGATGCGCTGATTAACCTGCTGGAGGATTATGAAATCCTGGAGCTGGCCCGCACAGGCCTTACAGGACTGGAGAGAGGCGCAGAGGATATCAGGATGCTGCCATAAAAAGAGGCTTAAGGGGGCGGCCAAAGGCGGACAGAGAGTCGTCGGTTTTGTTGCCTTAAACATATATTATTTAAGATTCAAGTTCAAAGGAATTGAAGGAGGAAGAGAGCAATGCCAAAGATTTTTTATCAGGAAGATTGTAATATGTCATTACTGGAGGGCAAGACCATTGCTGTGATTGGTTACGGCAGCCAGGGACATGCACATGCTTTAAACTTAAAGGAGTCAGGGTGCAATGTAATTGTAGGCCTGTATGAGGGCAGCCGTTCCTGGAAGAAGGCGGAAGAGCAGGGATTTGAGGTATATACAGCAGCTGAGGCATCCAAAAAGGCAGATGTCATCATGATTCTGATTAACGATGAGAAGCAGGCAGCCATGTATAAGGAGTCCATTGCGCCCAATCTGCGTCCGGGAATGATGCTGATGTTTGCCCATGGTTTCGCCATCCACTTCGGACAGATTGTTCCGCCTAAGGATGTGGACGTTACCATGATTGCGCCCAAGGCACCGGGCCATACCGTTAGAAGCGAGTATCAGAGAGGCAGAGGAACCCCATGTCTGGTAGCTGTTTACCAGGACGCCACAGGCAAGGCCATGGATATGGCATTGGCTTATGGACAGGGAATCGGCGGCGCAAGAGCCGGTATCCTGGAGACTACCTTCAGGGTAGAGACCGAAACAGACCTGTTTGGCGAGCAGGCAGTGCTCTGCGGCGGTGTGTGCGCTCTGATGAAGGCGGGATTTGAGACACTGGTGGAAGCCGGCTATGCTCCTGAGAATGCATATTTTGAGTGTGTGCATGAGATGAAGCTGATTGTGGACCTTATTTATGAGAGCGGTTTTGCAGGCATGCGTTATTCTATCTCCAACACAGCTGAGTACGGCGATTACATCACCGGACCAAAGATTGTAACCGACGAGACCAAGAAGGCCATGAAGAAGATTCTGTCCGATATCCAGGACGGCTCCTTTGCAAAAGAGTGGCTTCTTGAGAATCAGGTCGGCTGCCCCCATTTCAATGCCATGAGGAAGAATGAGGCAGAGCAGCCCCTTGAGAAGGTGGGAGCAGAGCTGAGAAAGCTGTACAGCTGGAATGATACGGACAAACTGATTAATAACTAGTATGAAGATGCAGCATAGTGCTACATAGATTGTATCTGCGGCAGCGGATACAATGGAAAACAGGCGGATGCCCCGGAAGGAAAAGGGGTATCCGCCTGTTTTGGCGTGTGTTCCGGAAATCAGTACAGGAACTCCAGGAATGTTTTTAGGGCCATGGCCTGGTTGGCGGGATGGTAGGCAAAGCCGATGGTCCTGCGGTGGATGGGAATATCCAGGGGAATCTCTACCAGCAGGCCGCTGTCCAGCTCCTTCTGCACCAGCTCCTTGATAACGCAGGCAATGCCCAGGCCAATCTTGGCAAATTCAATCAACAGGTCCATGGTGGTCACTTCCAGAATCTGATGGGGGAAGATGTTGTTCTCAGCCATGTATTCGTCCACGTGGTGCCGGGTCATGTTGCTGGTATCCAAAAGCATGATGTTGCCTGTCTCAAACAGACTGGTATCCTGGCCCTCTCTCAGATACAGGTTCTCCAGATAACTGGGGGTGGTGACAAAGGTGTCCTGGATATCCATAACCGGGATAAAGGCCAGGTCACGGCGGACCGAGGGTTCGGCAACCAGTCCCAGGTCAATCTTCTGCTGCTCCAGGCGGGTCAGGGTCTGGGCTGTGGCCTGGCTCTCTATGGTGACCTTCATATGGGGGTACTGGTCAATGAAGGTTTTCAAATAGGGAAGCAGGATGTATTTGCACAGTGTGTTGCTGACGCCAATCCTGAGGTGTCCGATGTCAAATTCCTGAATCCGCTTCAGTTCCTGCTCGCCCCGGTCCAGGGCGTCAAATGCCTCCCTGGTATGTTCAAATAAAATTTCACCCTCAGAGGTGAGCTGTACTCCGCGGGAACTGCGGGTAAACAGGGACAGGCCAAGACTGTCCTCCAGCTTGCTGATGGCTTTGCTGATGGCCGGCTGGCTGATGTAGAGCTCCTTTGCTGCCTTGGATATGTTGCCTGCTTTTGCCACTTCATAAAATATCTTGTATTGGGACAGGTTCTGTTCCATGGAATCCCCTCCTGCTGTATAACATTTTTTCATATATCCCATTCATATTATGTATTTTTATTATAACAATACATATGCTAAAATGTAAAGCACGGATGATATAATTTCGAGGAATTAATTAAAGAGAAGGATATTGAAGGAGGAAATAAGTTATGGGAATGACCATGAGCCAGAAAATCCTGGCTGCCCACGCAGGACTTGAGGAAGTGAAGGCAGGACAGCTAATAGAGGCGGATTTGGATTTAGTGCTGGGAAATGACATCACTTCTCCTGTTGCCATCAACGAGATGAAGAAGATGGACAGGAAAACCGTGTTTGACAAGGACAAGATTGCCCTGGTTATGGACCATTTTATACCCAACAAGGATATAAAGTCAGCTGAGAACTGCAAGTGCTGCAGGGAGTTTGCCTGCCGCCATGAGATAACCAATTATTTTGATGTGGGAGAGATGGGAATCGAGCATGCCCTTCTGCCGGAAAAAGGACTGGTGGTGGCTGGTGACGCTGTCATTGGCGCAGACTCCCACACATGTACATACGGAGCCCTGGGAGCATTTTCAACGGGTGTGGGAAGCACGGATATGGCTGCCGGCATGGTAACGGGCAAGGCCTGGTTCAAAGTGCCCTCCGCCATCAGATTTGAACTGGTGGGCAAGCCGTCCAGGTGGGTCAGCGGCAAGGATGTTATCCTGCATATTATCGGCATGATTGGGGTGGACGGCGCCCTGTACAGGTCCATGGAGTTTGTGGGAGAGGGAATCAGGAACCTTTCCATGGATGACCGTTTTACCATCTGCAACATGGCGATTGAGGCCGGGGGAAAGAACGGAATCTTCCCGGTGGATGAGCTGGCCATTGAGTATATGAAGGAACATTCCAAACGTGAATTTACCGTATATGAGGCGGATGAGGACGCGGAGTACGATGAGACATATGTCATTGATTTGTCAGAGCTAAAGCCTACCGTATCCTTCCCCCATCTTCCCTCCAATACCAGGACCATTGACCAGGTAGGGGATGTGACGGTGGACCAGGCGGTTATTGGTTCCTGCACCAACGGACGTATTGAGGATATGAGAATCGCCGCAGAGGTGTTAAAGGGCAGGAAGATTGCCAAGGGCGTGCGCTGCATCGTGATTCCGGCCACCCAGTCCATCTACCTTCAGGCAATGAGGGAAGGACTGCTGGAGATTTTCATTGAGGCGGGAGCCGTGGTGAGCACACCTACCTGCGGTCCGTGTCTGGGCGGCTACATGGGCATCCTTGCTGCCGGCGAGAGGTGTATCTCCACAACCAACCGTAACTTTGTGGGCCGTATGGGACACGTGGATTCAGAAGTATATCTGGCCAGCCCGGCAGTGGCTGCCGCAAGTGCTGTGGCAGGGAAAATCATCTGCCCGTGCCAGCTGGATTAACGGTATAAAAGCAATATCATTGTGAAAGGAAAAGGAGACTGAACATGAAAGCATGCGGACACGTTTTTAAATACGGTGACAATGTGGATACGGACGTCATCATTCCGGCCAGATATTTAAACGCCACCCAGGGGGATGAGCTGGCAAAGCATTGTATGGAGGATATTGATAAGGAATTTGTGAACAAGGTCCGGAAGGGGGACATCATTGTGGCCAACAAGAATTTCGGCTGCGGTTCCTCCAGGGAACACGCGCCGCTGGCCATTAAGTGCGCGGGAGTGAGCTGCGTTATTGCGGAGACATTTGCCCGTATTTTCTACAGGAATTCCATTAACATCGGCCTTCCCATTATTGAGTGCCGGGAGGCGGCCAGGGCCATTGAGGCAGGGGATGAGGTGGAAGTTGATTTTGACACCGGAATCATAACCAATAAGACCAAAGGAGAGACTTATCAGGGCCAGTCTTTCCCTGCTTTTATGCAGAAAATCATTACGGCCGGCGGACTGGTGAATTATATTAACGGACAATAATTTTAGATAATAGGTTCATTTTAATTATGAATCAAACTGACTAAAACAGGGCATCTGCGCTGCAATTGAAACATTGCTGGTGCAGATGCCTTGATTTTCAGATATCATGACGGTTTTATATGAGGATACAATACTGTAATATTATACGGCGGCTGACCCCATTCCCCTGGCCAGCCGTATAAAGGCATCCATCTCCCTGGTAACCCACTTGTCCTTATGATAAACAATCTGGCGCCAGGTTCTCATATAGAAATCCCTGACATCCAGCACAGCCAGCTCCCCTTTGATGATGTCCCTGTGAATGGTGAATTCCGGCAGAAAGGAAACGCCCAGGTTCTTTCTCAGCAGGCTGATGATGAATTCCGTATTGCCGATTTCCAGGAAGGGCTGTATTTGCTTTTCCTGGGCAGCCAGGTACTGGTCCAGGATGAACCGGTAGCTGGCGTTTCGTTCGGTGAGGATGAAGGGCTGTTCAATGACCTGGTCCAGGTCCAGGCTGTCCCGGCCCACAAGGGGATGCCGGGAAGAAGTGACGAACACAATATCCTCCGGTTCTTCCAGGACTTTTATCCATTTGCTGTCATACATACGCTTATCCAGGAAATACACTATATCAATGGCATTGCTGTTCATCATCTCTAACAGTGTTTCGGGGGAATCCGTGATTAGCCGGATGTTGACTCTGGGATAGAGCCGGTGGTATTCCCTGAGAAGCTCCGGGAATATGGTGGCGCAAATGGATTCGATGGTTCCCAGGCACAGGCTGCCGGTAAGCACGGATACATGGGTGACTGCATCTTTTGCGTGTTCCAGCTCCTTCATGACAGAGACAGCGTGTTCGTAGAACAGGGCTCCCTGGTGGGTCAGGGTGGTCTGCTTGCCGATGCGGTCAAAGAGATGGACGTTCAGCTCCTGCTCCAGCTGCTTAATTTGAATGGTGACGGCTGCCTGGGAATATCCCAGCTGTTTTGCCGCCTTGGAAAAGCTCTTTAACTGCGCCACCTGAAGGAAGGCGGCAATCTCCCGTAGTTCCATATAATAGATTTCCTTTGCTCATTTTGTATAAAAATTTTTAAACGATATTATAAAGACATTAAATTTTACAACCATATGGTTTTATGGTACATTAATGTTAATCAGAAATCAATACAAAATGTATAGTAATTTTCCGGATAATCAATTAAAATGAGAAAGGAATCACAATCATCATGGAGAAAACAAATGTTAAGTACGGAGCTTATGTTCAAATTCTGAAGGAGGAGCTGCTTCCTGCCATGGGATGTACAGAGCCCATTGCCCTTGCCTATGCGGCAGCCACAGCCAGGAAAGTGCTGGGGGAACTGCCGGACCGTGTTGTGGTAGGAGCCAGCGGAAGCATCATCAAGAATGTGAAGTCAGTCATTGTGCCTAACACGAATCATCTGAAGGGCATTCCGGCAGCAGCGGCAGCGGGAATCGTGGCAGGAGATTCGGACAAAGAACTGGAGGTGATTGCGGAAGTTACGCCAGATGAGACCAGACAGATGAAGGAATTCCTGGACAATACGGAAATCAGGGTGGAGCATGTGGATAACGGCATCACATTTGATATTATCGTGACTCTGTATAAGGGGGATTCCTACGCAAAGGTCCGTATCGCCAATTACCACACCAATATTGTGCTGGTTGAAAAGAATGGGGAGATTCTTAAGCAGGTTGAGGTGGCAGGCGAGGAGGAGGAAGGTCTGACTGACAGAAGCCTGCTGAACATGGAGGATATCTGGGATTTCATCAATACGGTGGATATCGGGGATATCCGGGAAGTACTGGACCGTCAGATTAAGTACAACTGGGCCATTGCACAGGAGGGACTGAAGGGGAATTACGGCGCCAATATTGGTTCCGTTCTTCTGGAGATGTCCGGAAATGACGTCCGCACCAGGGCAAAGGCCATGGCGGCAGCAGGTTCGGATGCCAGGATGAATGGCTGTGAACTGCCGGTCATCATCAATTCGGGAAGCGGCAACCAGGGTATCACTGCCTCTGTTCCCGTGCTGGTATACGCAGAGGAATTGAAGGTGGATGAGGATAAGAAGTACAGGGCGCTGGCCCTGTCCAACCTGACAGCCATCCATCAGAAGACGCCCATTGGCAGGCTGTCCGCTTACTGCGGTGCTGTCAGTGCAGGCGCAGGCGCTGGCGCAGGCATTGCTTACCTGTGCGGCGGCGGTTTTGAAGAAGTCGTACATACGGTTGTGAACGCCCTTGCCATTGTGTCCGGCATTGTCTGTGACGGGGCAAAGGCTTCCTGTGCAGCCAAGATTGCCTCGGCAGTGGATGCGGGAATCCTGGGATACAACATGTATATACGCGGTCAGCAGTTTTACGGGGGAGACGGCATTGTCACCAAGGGTGTCGAGGCCACACTTAAGAACGTTGGTCGCCTTGGAAAAGAAGGGATGAAGGAGACCAATGAGGAAATCATAAAAATCATGATTGGAGAATAAGTATGAAAAAAATAACAGGCAGTTTACCGTTCCGGTTGCTTCTGGGAGTCATCCTGGGCATCATTGTGGGCCAGCTGGCCGGGAACGGCCTCATGCATGTTGTTGTGACAATCAAATACATCCTGAATCAGGTCATTGTTTTCTGTGTACCGCTCATCATCATCGGATTCATTGCCCCTTCCATAACAAGGCTGGGGAACAATGCATCCAAAATGCTGGGAGTTGCCATTACCATCGCCTATGTTTCATCCATCGGAGCAGCCCTTTTTGCCATGACGGCAGGTTTCCTTATGATTCCTCACCTGTCCATTGCCACTGAGGTGGAGGGATTAAAGGATTTGCCCCAAATTGTGTTCCAGCTGGATATACCTCAAATCATGCCCGTGATGAGCGCCCTGGTGTTCTCGCTGCTTCTGGGCCTGGCTGCCACCTGGACCAAGGCCGCAGTGATTACGGAGGTGCTGGAAGAATTTCAGCAGATTGTGCTCTCCATTGTTACCAGGGTGGTTATTCCCATCCTTCCTGTATTTATCGCATTTACATTCTGCGCCCTCTCCTATGAGGGAACTATTACAAAACAGCTTCCGGTGTTCATCCAGGTAGTTATCATTGTCATGATTGGACATTACATCTGGCTGGCCCTGCTGTACGCCATCGGCGGCGCCTACTCGGGCAAGAATCCGCTGGATGTCATAAAGAATTACGGTCCTGCCTATATTACCGCAGTAGGAACCATGTCGTCTGCGGCCACACTGGCGGTTGCCCTGCGCTGCGCCAAGAAGTCGCAGCCGCCCCTCAGGGATGACATGGTGGACTTCGGCATTCCGCTGTTTGCCAATATCCATCTGTGCGGTTCTGTTCTGACAGAGGTATTCTTTGTCATGACCATATCCAAGATTCTTTACGGAACCATTCCGTCCCTGGGCACCATGCTGCTGTTCTGCGCCCTGTTAGGCGTGTTTGCCATCGGAGCGCCCGGTGTTCCGGGAGGCACGGTTATGGCCTCCCTGGGGCTGATTACAGGCGTGCTGGGATTTGACGAGACGGGTACTGCCCTGATGCTTACCATTTTTGCCCTTCAGGACAGCTTTGGAACCGCATGCAATGTGACCGGCGACGGCGCCCTGACCATGATTCTCACAGGCTTTGCCGAGAAACACGGGATTAAAAGGCAGAAGATTGAAAGCGGGCTGTAATGAATTGATTTATAAGTTTGACTAATATGAATATAGCAATTTATAATAAAACCAAATTTGCTCTTGAACCTATAGTAACTATAGGATATATAATGAATTCAAGAGCCAAACGGAAAGGACCGGCTGGCAAAGCCGGTCTTTTTACTTAAGACATTTCCGAAAGAGAGGTAAGGAATGGACAGGAAGATTCTTATTAAGAATGCAAAGGCAATCGTGTCCTGTGACGGGGAAGACCGGGTTTACAGGGATGCGGATATGCTGATTGAGGGACCGAAGATACTGGCAATCGGCAGGGACCTGATGAAGGGACAGGGCCCGGAAGGGGCAGGGGATTTGAGCCGTGAGGACATCCAGGTAATCCGTGCCGACGGAAAATTTGTGTATCCGGGTCTGATTAACACCCATCATCACTTTTTCCAGACCTTTGTGCGCAACCTCATAACCATTGACTATCCCAATATGATGGTGATGGACTGGATTGATAAGATTTACCGCATATTCCAGAACATTGATTCCGACGTGATTTATTACTCCACCCTTACATCCTTTGCGGATTTGATTAAACACGGATGTACCTGTGCCTTTGACCACCAGTACTGCTACACCAAAAAGACAGGCTGTTCCCCTGTGGACCGCCAGATGGAGGCAGCGGAGCTTTTAGGCATCCGGTACCACGCCGGAAGAGGAACCAACACTCTGCCCAGAAGCGAGGGAAGCTCCATTCCCGACAATATGCTTGAGACAACAGACGGGTTCTTAAAGGACTGTGACAGGCTGATTGGACTGTATCATGATTCCAGGCCATTTTCCATGAAACAGATTGTTATGGCTCCCTGCCAGCCCATTAACTGCCGCAGGGAAACCTTTGCGGAAACCGTTGCCATGGCCAGGGATAAGGGGGTCAGGATGCACACCCATCTGGGCGAAGGAGAGAACGAAGGCATGGTGGCCCGCTGGGGCATGCGCACCATGGACTGGTGCGGGGAGATGGGATTCATTGGTGAGGATGTATGGTATGCCCATGACTGGGAAGTGACAAAGGACGAGTATAAGGTGCTGGCAGCCACCGGCACCGGGGTTTCCCACTGTCCGGCGCCGGCCGTATTGGGCGGTTTCCCGATTCTCAATATAAAGGAAATGCAGGAAGCCGGCATTCTGGTGAGCCTGGGATGCGATGGTTCCGCCACCAATGACAGCTCCAATCTGATGGATGCCCTGCGCATGGCTTATCTGATGCAGGCCTGCCACACCAAGGAGAGAGGGGGATGCACCTCTGCCTATGATATGCTGAAGGTGGCCACCATAAACGGGGCCAGGACCCTTGGAAGGCCTGATTTGGGGTCCCTGGAAGCAGGAAAAGCAGCAGACCTGTTTATGATTGACACAGAAACACTGGAGCTGGCGGGAGCTCTCCACGACCCCAGGAACCTGCTGGCAAGAGTGGGACTCACCGGACCGGTATGGATGACAATGATTAACGGAACCATTGTTTACAAGGACGGAGTCCTGAAGGGCGTGGATGAAAGAAAGCTGGCCCGCGAGGGTGAGGCTGTGTGCACAAGGGTTATCAGGGAGCCTCACAGCGCTTACAGGGATTTCATCTGACAGGGAATCCGGCACCAAATCCGGCAGTATAACAAGAAAGAAGGTTGGCGGGGTGAAGGAATATTTTACCATTGGCGAGTTGGCGGAGCTATTCGGGCTGAATATACAGACCCTGTACTATTATGACAGTATCGGCATCTTTTCACCCAGGGAACGCAGCGGAAAAAGCGGGCGCAGGAAATATGAGTTCGACCAGATATACGAGCTGGCAACGGTGTCCTATATGCGCCGCCTGGGTTATTCCCTGGAAGAAATCAAGGAATCCAGAACCAGCCTAAACTCCAGCAAGGCCGTAGACATCATG
Source organism: Clostridium sp. 1001283B150225_161107_B6 (assembly GCF_015556325.1). Classification (NCBI taxonomy): domain Bacteria; kingdom Bacillati; phylum Bacillota; class Clostridia; order Eubacteriales; family Clostridiaceae; genus Clostridium; species Clostridium sp. 1001283B150225_161107_B6. The sequence goes on from NZ_JADNMD010000019.1 coordinate 83,946, forward strand.
AAGCAGCGTTCCCAGGAGCTTCGCAGGCAGTGGCAGGAGCTGCTCAACATAGACGAGGCCATCCAGAGAAAAATCCGGTTTGTGGAACAGGAGATGAAGGGAATCCGCCTGGATGAGATTACGGTGAAGCATTTTGAGGACCGGAAGTTTATATCCATTGGAGACGAGGAGCTTTTGTACAGGGAGAATTCCTTTTACTTTTATCCCACCATTGCCTTTTATGAGGGGGACCGGAAATACTTTGGGGCCTACCTGTATCCGGACCATGAGGAGATACCAAAGACAATACCCCGGTCCAAAATCCAGATTATCCCGGGAGGCGATTTTCTCTGCGGATACCATCTGGGAGGATATGAGGGCGTGCCGGATACCATACGACGCCTGAGGGAGGCCAGACCAGATCTTAAGCTGGGGGCGCAGGCCATTAATTTTAATATACTGGACCAGTTCGTGGAGAGCCGTAATGAGAATTTCATCACCGCCATGCAGATTCGGGTGTTGCAGAGCTGAATGGCGTTATAAAGTCAAATGAGGAAATTTGAAAAATCGAAAGAAAAAGGAAGGATAAGAGACATGAAAAACAGAAAGCGTTTAGCAGCGGCAGCCCTGGCATTGTCCATGGCAGGCTTTGGCCTGACCGGATGCAGCGGGGAAACAAAGGAGACAGCGGCAAAGACAGAGGCTGCCCAGGCAGCGGACAAAGAGGGAGCAGGTACGGCGGATAAGCAGGCAGAAGGCTCTCAGGCAGAAGGGGGACAGGCAGCGGACGGCAGGACGTATAAGGTAGCCCTGTGCCTGTCCGGCGCAGCCAATGATATGGGCTGGTGCCAGTCAGCCTATGACGGCCTTAAGCTTCTGGAGGCGGATTACGGCTGTGAGGTGACCTATACGGAGAATCTGACGCCGGATGACATTGAGGCTGCTTTTGCGGATTATGCGGCCAGCGGATATGACGTTGTCATCGGCCATGGATACGAGTTCGGTGACCCGGCTGTGGATGTGGCGGAGCAGTATCCCGATACAAAGTTTATTGTGACTGAAGGCGAGGTATCTGCTGATAATGTGGCTTCCTATGTGTCAAAATGTGAGGAAGGCGGATACATCATGGGAATGCTGGCCGCCGGCATGTCCGAGAGCGGCAAGGTGGGCTTTATAGGGCCGATTCAGGGTGCCTCCCTTGTGAAGATTATGAACGGATTTGAGGACGGGGCAAAGGAGGTAAACCCGGACATCCAGGTACAGACCGCATGGACCGGTTCCTTTACCGATACAGCCCTTGGCAAGGAGGCTGCCCAGGCCATGATTGACAGCGGTGCGGATGTAATCGGACACTGTGCCAACGAATCGGGAACAGGAGCCATCAATGCTGCAAAGGAAGCAAAGGTCTATGCCACAGGTGATTCCTATGACCAGAACGACCTGGCTCCGGACACCATCCTTTCCTCCTCTGTTTACCATATTCCCCATGTGATTGAGCTGGCCTTCAAGACCGTTGTGGACGGAACCTTTGAGGGAGGCATCTACCAGCTGGGAATGGCAGACGGGGCAGTGAGCGTTGCGCCTTACCACAATCTGGAATCAGCTGTTCCTGATGAGCTGAAGCAGCGGATTTCCGATAAGATTGCAGCAATTGAATCTGGAGCGTTTGAAGTACCATGTGATACAAAGCCCAGAGCATAAGATATTTCCTGAAAAGGGCCTGCATCAAACCAAACGCAGCAGAGCGTGTCCGGGGGTGCGGGCCCTGTTTGGAAAGAAAGGATGGAGCAGATGCCATTACTTGAGATGAAGCATATAACAAAATCCTTTGCAGGCGTGTATGCCAATGAGGATGTGGACCTGTCTGTGGAACAGGGGGAGATACATGCGCTGTTAGGAGAAAATGGGGCGGGCAAGACCACTCTCATGAATATTCTGTTTGGCATTTATAAGGCGGACAGGGGAGAAATCTGTTTTAAAGGTGAACATGTGGAATTTAAATCGCCGGGGGAGGCCATAGCCAGGGGAATCGGCATGGTGCACCAGCATTTTTCCCTGGTGAAGAAAATGACGGTGCTGGACAATGTGATGCTGGGCCTTAAAGGGGAGGGGATGGTGGCGGACCGGAAGTCGGCACGGAAAAAGCTTATGGGCCTTGCAGAGACTTACGGACTTCTGGTAAAACCGGAGGCCCCTGTCCATACCCTTTCCGTGGGAGAGCAGCAGAGGGTGGAGATTCTTAAGGCCCTGTACCGGGATGTGAGCCTGCTGATTCTGGATGAACCCACCGGCGTTCTTACGCCCCAGGAGACGGAAAATTTCTTCGGGGTGTTGAAACGGCTGCGGGATGAGGGATATGGAATCATCATCATCACCCACAGGCTGGGGGAAATCATGGATATCAGCGACCGGGTGACGGTGCTGCGGGACGGCCGGAAGATTAAGAGCCTGGTGACAAAGGAGACAACGCCAGAGGAGCTGTCAGCCTGCATGATTGGCCGGGAGCTTAAGAAGGATATGGACGTAGGGAAAGCCCCTGAAGGGGAAATAACCTTAAAACTCAGTAATGTGTGCCTCCACAAAAAGCACAGCTCCAAGCTGGCCTTAGACCATATAAGCTTTGCCATCCGCAGGGGAGAAATCCTGGGAGTCGCAGGCGTGGAGGGAAACGGCCAGAAGGAACTGGCTGAGGTTATAACAGGAATCCGCAGGATGAGCAGCGGAGAGATTACATTCCTGGGAGCGGATATGAGCGGGAAGAATGTGAAGCAGCGGTTCAGAAAAGGCATATCCTACATCTCGGATGACCGTCAGAACGACAGCCTGGTCATGGACATGACCGTGATGGACAACCTGATTTTAAGGGATTTTGACCGGCGGCCATATTCAGGGAGAATGGTGCTGGATTACGAGGAGGCTGAGTACAGAGCCCAGGAGGCCCTGAAAGAATACAGCATCAAGACCTCAGGCAAAAGCGGTATCCACACGCCGGTTAAGCTGATGAGCGGCGGAAACCAGCAAAAGGTCATACTTTCCAGGGAGATATCTGAGGAGGCCAGCCTGATTCTGGCCAGCCAGCCCACAAGGGGCCTGGATATCGGCGCCACCCGGTTTGTGCATGAAACCTTTATCAGACAGAGGGACGACGGCATGAGCATCCTGCTGATTTCCGCTGACCTGGATGAAATCCTGTTGCTCTGCGACCGCATCCTGGTCATGTATGAAGGCCGTATCATAGGGGAGATGCCCAGGGAAGAGGCGGATATACATAAGATTGGCCTGCTGATGGGCGGTATTGCTAAGGAGGCGGCAAATGGATAGAAAATCAAAGGTATTTGAGATAGCGGGCATCGGACTCATTGCAGCGGCAGTGTGGACGGTTCTCATCATGCTGTCGGACGCAAGCCCGGCAGAGGCTTATGCCATGTTTTTTAAAGGTATTTTCGGAAATCTGAATGGGTTTATGGAAGTGTTTGTCAAGGCAACGCCCCTGATTTTCACAGGGCTGGGCTGCGCGGTGGCGTTTCGGACCGGCTTTTTCAACATAGGAGCAGAAGGGCAGTTTTACATAGGGGCCCTTGCCTCTGCGTGGGCAGCCCTTACCTGGACCGGACTTCCCGGGGTGCTGCGCATCCTGTGCGCCATTTTGATGGGATTTATCTTTGGCGGCCTGTGGGCGCTGATAGCAGCTATGTTTAAGGCAAAGCTGGGGATATCGGAAATCATTGTGACCATCATGCTGAATTACATTGCCATCAATCTCCTGGGCATTGCGGTCAGGACCTTTCTTATGGACCCGGCAGGCAGCATACCCCAGTCCCCCAAGCTGGACCCTTCCGTTACCCTTTACCGGTTCCTAAAGCCCACCAGGCTTCACGCGGGCTTTATCATTGCCGTGCTCATGGTGTTCCTTATCTGGTTCATCCTGGAGAAAACCACAGTGGGATATGAAATCAAGGTGGTTGGGTTCAACAAACGGGCAGCTGAGTGCAATGGAATCTCTGTTGTGAGGAACATCATTATTTCTGCGTTTTTAAGCGGCGGTCTGGCAGGAATCGCAGGAGCCGTGGAGGTTATGGGCGTGCAGAGGAAGCTCCTGGAGGGAATCTCCGGTGAGTGCGGATACACAGCAGTGCTCATTGCCCTTCTGGCGTCCAACCATCCCCTGGGCGTGCTCTTTGCAGCCATTGGGTTTGCAGCCCTGGAGGTGGGGGCAAATTCCATGCAGAGGCAGATGGGGGTGCCCTCAGCCATCGTCAACATCCTGGTGGGGCTGATTGTGCTGCTGATTCTGGGCAGGGAATTGTTTGACAGGAAGAGAAAGGGGGAAAAACCATGTTAGAGCAAATCATGACCGTTGGTTTCCTGACGGCCTTTCTGACGGCCTCAGTAAGGATGGCAGTGCCCCTGATTTACGCCGGACTGGGGGAGACCATATCCGAGAAAGCGGGCATCCTCAATATCGGAATGGAGGGCGTCATGCTGGGCGGGGCCTTTTTCTCCTTTGCCGGAACCTTTTATTCCGGAAGCCTGGCCATTGGTATTTTGTGCGGAATGGCAGGCGGGGCAATGGTCAGCGCCATTCACGGGCTTCTGTCCATCCGGCTGGCCAAAGACCAGTCTGTCAGCGGAATCGCCATCAATATATTCATGGCCGGAGTTACCAGTTTCCTCTATAAGCTGATGTCAAGCGGCCAGTCCTATCAGCAGATAGAACCCTTTGCAAAGCTTAAGATTCCGTTTCTGGGGGATATTCCCCTGATTGGAAACGCACTGTTCAACCAGGATATACTGACCTACGGGGTCTATGTGCTGGTAATCCTGGTCACCTTTTTCTACAGAAAGACATCCAAAGGAATGGCCTTTGCGGCAATCGGGGAAAACCCCAGGGCAGCGGATTCCGCAGGTATTCCCGTACACCGGTACCAGTGGGCGGCCGTGCTGCTGAACGGCCTGCTGGGAGGTCTGGGAGGCGCCTATCTGGTCCTGGTGCAGGTGGGTAATTTCTCTGAGAACATGACATCCGGCCGCGGATATATTGCCCTGGCGGCTGTTATACTGGGCCGGTATGCACCCTTTGGAATGATGGGGGCGGCCTTTATATTCGGCGCTGCCAATGCCCTTCAGATTCGTCTTCAGGCCATCGGCGTGCCGCTTCCCACACAGGCCCTGGCCATGCTGCCCTACATCATAACCCTGGTTGCACTTCTGGGCTCCATTGGCAAGAACAGCGCGCCGGAAGCATTGGGCAAGCCGTATATAAGGGGCGCCAGGTAGGGGGGATTGACCCGGAATTCAACCCCAAATTCAATCTAAATTGTTTATTGCATTCCAGGCCCATGTCGTGTAAACTATGTATGGGGACTTCTGCTTTGTTCAAATCAGGCACCTGAATTTTAACAAACATGAAGTCCTTTTTTCCATGTTATATTTAGATTTACCCGGGCCGGCCATGCCGGGGGGAAGTGAATGGCGGGGGATTGATATGGGATTGACAATTAAGGCGGCTTTGAAGTTCGGAGGGTTATTCGGGGCATCGGTGGTTGCAGGAAAAAAAGGGCTGGATGCACCTATTGAAAGTGTCAGTGTCCTGGAAGTGGCAGAACATAATATTTCCAGGTGGGTTCTTAAAAACCAGCTGTATATTACATCTTTTTACGCAATCTGGGACAATGTGGAGCAGCAGAAGGAAGTGATTGAAACGCTGATAGACTGCGAGTGCTGCGGTCTGGTGCTCTGTTATGTGGGAACCTGGATTCGTCAGATTGACCTTGGCATCATACAGCTGTGCGATGAGGCGGGATTTCCGCTGATTCAGGCCAGGACAGACGTGTCCTATATTGAAATCATGAACCCCATCATCACCCTGCTGTATGAGGAAAACACACGGGCCATGGTCACCAATGACTATTCCATGGTACGCAATGATTTCCTGAACCTGGTGGTGAATGAGGAAAACATAGACATGGTCTTTCAGCAGATGAACCGGCGTTTGAAAAAGAAGGTATCCTATTACGATACATACGGAAAGGTTATATATTCCGACAGGGGAACGGAGGGGGTACAGGCTGAGGAAGAGTATCTGAAGGATAATTTCAACCATATTTTATTTGAATGCAGCAGGGACGGATATACGGTACAGGATATACAGGGACGGAAAAATGCCATTGTACTGATTCGCTCCCAGAAGAATCTGTTCGGTCTTTTCTTCATGGATTACGACGGGGATTTTGAGGACAACATAAAAAACGGCCTGATTAATTCCATGGTGGTATCCGGGACCTTGATTCTGCAGAAACGGAACAAGGTGTCCCATTTCCGGGAGAAGGTAATAGAGGAATATGTGACGGACCTGCTGGTGTGGAATTTCCCGTCCAATGCAAAGGCCCTGGAACGGGGCCTGGAGCTGGGGCTGACGGTACTGGACAAGAATCAGATTATTGTGGTGAATATCAATTCCATACAGAGTGTGACTGATTCAAAGGTGCAGCAGGAAATGCAGCGGTATATCAGGCGGGTCCTGCTGTCGCAGGTAAAACAGCTTCTGAATCTATACGACCCCAAGAGCTGGCTGGTGTTCCGCAGCGATACCATTCTGCTTTTCATGAACCATCAGGACGGGTCCGTAAATCTCCACACCCTGGGGGAGAAGCTGCTCAGGATATTTGATGGTAAATTTGACTTGTCGGTTTCCATAGGAGTCAGCAATGCATTTGGGTCCATGACGGATATTCCAAACGCCTACAACCAGGCCTTCCAGGCAGCTACTTTGGGCAGGGACCACTATGGGGAAAATAAGGTTATTTTTTATGATGCAGTGTATTTTTTCCAGAAGCTGCGTCAGATGGGCAAACAGCCGGAAATCGTGGAAATGTGCCATAAGCATCTGGAACCGGTGCTGCGCTATGACGAGGAACACGGCACGGAACTGACCGGCACCTTGGAGTGCCTGCTGGTTAATAATGAGAATGTGAAGCTGGCAGCAGAGAAGCTTTTTGTACATAAAAATACGGTCCTCCAGAGGAAGAATAAGATTGTGGAGCTGTTCGGATTCTCGCCCTTTGATATGCCTTACCGGCTGAATTTTTTGATGATTTTTGATATTATGGAAGAAAAATAAGGGGAGGGGTGTAAAGGACAGCCGCCTTATGTGTATCTGCACATAAGACGGCTGTTTTTCTGTTTTTCCACACGCTGACAGCCGGGAGAGAAAGGGATATAGTTAAACAAAGAATAACAGAAAACAAAGGAGGAAGGTAGAATGCCAAAAGAAAGGATGCAGGAAAATGTCCCGGCACAATCTCAAAATGACAATGCCACCCAGAGGGTGCCGGAGAATGAGAAAAAGGGGTTCTGCAGTATTGCATTTGTGGCAGCCGGGTATTGCATATGCATGTCCGGCCTGTACACAGGAGCAGCCATGGGATTTGGAATGAGCTTTAAGGAGGCAATACTGGCTGTCATTGTGGGAAATGTTATCTTAAGCGTGTACGGCGGCCTGATTGGCGCGGCCGGTGCAAGGGAAGGCGTGTCCACATCCATGCTGGCAAGGCATACCTTCGGCAGAGAGGGCTCCAAGGTCATTGGTATTCTTCTGGCAGCAGTCATGGCCGGCTGGTACGCTGTGCAGGTAGGGTTCTTCGGTTCAACCATGTCGGCCCTGTTCCCCAACGGAGGCATCATTACATCCCAGTACGTAGCCGCTTTCTGGGGCGGCATCCTGATGATGATAACTGCTTATATGGGATACAAGGGGCTGAATATCCTAAGCTATATTGCTGTTCCGGCCATAGCGATTCTTTCCGTTGTGGGCGTCGGTGTGGCGGTTAAAGGCTCCGGAGGCTGGAACGCTGTTATGAATCTGATTCCGTCAAAGCCCACGACCATAAGCGCCACCATAGTTGCCATAGTGGGTTCCTTTGCAGGAGGAGCGGCAGCCCAGTCCGATATCACCCGGTATGCAAAGGATGCGAAAACATCCTGGCTTGGAACGATTTTCGGATACCTCATTGCAAATACCTTTGTTATCCTGGCCGGTTATCTGATTACGGCGGCAACCGGGGAAGCAGACCCTCCTGTTGCGTTCCTGGCAATGGGACTTGGGGTGGCGGCCCTTCTGATTCTCATACTGGCGCAGTGGACCACCAACGACAACAACCTGTATACGGCCAGCCTGGGCCTGTCCAACTGCCTGCCGTTTACCAAGCATAAGATTGTGATTGTCACCGGCGTGCTTGCAACCATTGTGGGAGCCATGGGACTGGCGGATTACTTTACCACCTGGCTGAATATCCTGGGAGTCGCCCTTCCTCCGGTAGCCGGGGTCATAATATGCGATTACTATTTACTGAAGGGAATGAAATATGAGTATGGCGCAGGCACCGTGTACTGCAAGGTAAATGCGTGGGCGTTTATCAGCATGATTGGCGGCATCGTCATAGGATTTACAGCACATTGGGGCATTGCTTCCATCAATTCTTTGGTAGCCAGCATGGTTCTGCACCTTGTCCTCATGAAAACCCTGGGCAGAGGAAATTCCGGAATCATCGGGGAAGAAACGGAAGTTTAATGATAATGAATTTTTAACTATAAGGAGGAAAACGATATGCCTAAATTTATGGATTTGGAACTGGCAAATGCATGTTACAAACTGATGCATGATTTGATTCAGGTGAAAAAGGGAGAAAGTGTGTTGATTACAGTGGATTCCAAAGCGGAGTTCCGTGTTGTGGAGGAGATGGCAAAGGCAGCAGAGGTGCTTGGGGCAAAAACCATGGTGGCATGGCATTCCACGCCAAAAGGATACGGCGCCCTGACTATGCCTTATCTACCGGAGCCATTAATCGAGTGTGTGGATAAGACGGATGTCTGGGTGGAGATGAACGACCAGTGGCTTTTATATTCCCCTATATGGGATAAGGCTGTCACCAACGGCCGCACACGCCAGGTCATGCTGGGCGGACTGAGCGTGGAGCGGATTGTGCGCTGTATCGGAGAAGTGGATTTGGAGGTACAGCAGGCATTCCAGAACCGGCTTGCGGCCATGACAAAGCAGGCAAAGAAAATGCGTATTACCAATGAGGCCGGAACCGATGTGACCTTTGAAAATGACCCTGACCGTCCGGTTGCCAATGAGTGCGATTACAGCTTTGCAGGGGGCCACTTCCTGCTGGGACAGATTGGATGGGCGCCAAAGGAGGAAACAATTCACGGCGTAATAGCCTTTGACGGCACCATCTCCGGAGGCGGAGATGCCGAGCTTGGCAAGCTGTCCGAGCCGGTACGCTATATTGTAAAGGAAGGGCGCATCCAGGAAATCCAGGGCGGAGAGCAGGCAGACATCCTGCGCGCCTACTACAAGAAGCTGGATGACCCCAACATGTACATAGCAGCCCATGTATGCTATGGCGTGAATCCAAATGCCAGGCTGGAAGGCTGCACAACAGAGGACGAGCGCGTGTGGGGAAGCACCCAGTGGGGATTCGGCCACCAGGGCTCCTGCTATTCCGGCGGGGCTCCCAGGTCCGCAAAGAGCCATATTGACGGAATCTGCCTGAACTGTACGATTTACATAGATGATGTGATGATTCTGGAAAATGGCAGATATGTAGAACCGGAGCTTAAGGCACTGGCTGAAAAGCTGGGAAAATAATATGACAAGGATAAAGGTATGTGCAGACCCCTTTCCGCCCTACCAGTATGTGGACAGGGACGGAAGTATGAAGGGAAGGGATTATGAGCTTGTGGTAAGCCGCCTGCGGGCGGCAGGATACGACCCTGAGGTATGTATTGCACCGTGGGACCGCATATACAGGGAATTCCAGGCCGGGGAACAGGACGTCCTGTTCCAGGCCCAGGATTCACCGGAACGCCTGGAAAAATTTTACTTCTCGAAGATGCTCCGGTATGCGGTGACTGAGGTTGTCACCATCAATCCGGCGCTTCTTGCGTTAAAGGAGTATGCTGGCCTTGCCGGCTATAAGTTGGGGGTCATTGCCGGGTTTGCCAACGGACCGGAGATTGACAGCCTGCCGGATAGCTGCAAGGTGGAATTTCCTGACACAGCCCAGGTCCTGCAGGGAATCTGCAACAGAGAGGTGGACTGCGGCGTCTGTGACCAGGGGGTGAAGGAATATCTCATGGCGGGACAGCAGGTCCTTTTTCCCATCCCTGCCCTGACCTATAAAAGGCCCCTGTATGTGATGTTCAACCAGAAAAAGCATCGGGATGATTTTGACGCGGCAGACAGGAGCACAGGAGGCATCGTATGATTTTTGACGGGCATGGGGATATATGGACGGATGTTACGTGCCGGCGGGTGGAGCATCAGGAATGCGATGTATTCCGCCGCCGTCACCTGAAAAAATTCCGGGAGGGCAATGTATCCGGAGGAATCTTTGTGATTTGGATTGACCCTCCCCATGATAAGGACCCGGTGAAGCGCTCTGCCCAGATTGTGGACAGTATCCGCGCAGAACTGAAGGAGGCTTCGGATATACTGCAGCCAGTAACCTGCTTCCGGGATTTTGAGGCAGGGACCGCTGCCGGAAAAATCAATGTGGTGACCGGGATGGAAGGGCTGAGCCAGATAGGGGAGGATATTGACCGGATTAACTTCTTCTATGATGAGGTGGGGGTCCGGCACGCCATGCTTACCTGGAACGAGCAGAATGCACTGGCTGCGGGATGGCCCCGGGATAAGGACCAGGGGCTGACGCAGGCAGGAGTAAGGGCTGTGAGAAGAATTCAGGATTTGGGCATGGTAATGGATGTTTCCCATCTGAATGACAAGGGGTTCTGGGATGTTATGAGGCTGGCCGGAGGCCCTGTTATTGCCTCCCACTCAAACGCCAGGTCCCTGTGCCCGGTCATGCGCAACCTGTCGGACGATATGCTGAAAGAGATTGCGGCTACAGACGGTCTGGTGGGAATGAACAGCCTGCGGGAATTCATCGATGAACAGCCTGAGAACCAGGATGTGGAGCATCTGGCGGACCATGTGGAATATATTGCGGATTTAATTGGAATCCGCCACATTGGCCTGGGATATGATTTTGATGATTATCTGGGACAGGAGGCCCTGGGCTCCTTTAGTTCCAATCTGGATTCACCAAGCGGCAAAGGCGTTGCAAATGAGACGGAGGCGGGCAATCTCCTGAGGGTGCTGAGGGACAGGGGATATACGGATGAGGAGCTGGGCGCGGTGGCATATGGAAATTTTTACCGGGTCTTTCAAGCAGTGTGGAAATGACAAGGCTGTATGATGCCGGATATTATTTCCGCAATAGTGATTGACAGTCCCCCTGGCCTGTAGTAAGATAAGAAAAACGGATGTGCGCCGCAGTATACAGTACTGGTATCTGCGCTGACAGGCTTGCCTTACAGCAAAGTGACGGCTGCAGGTCCCATAACAGGATATGTGAAGGACTGACCTGAAGCAGGGCTGAAGGGGAAGGCGGGGACACAGATGTAGCAGTATGTTCAGGATACGCCTTTTTGGCGTATCCTTTTTTTATAGGCAGGTATTACACCTGATTCTTACACAATGCCGGGAAGGGCAGGGCGCTCTGGGAGGGATTATTATGGAGACAAGAATCGCAGTCATTGGCATCATAGTGGAAAATAAGGATTCAGTGGAGAGCGTCAACGAGCTGCTCCACCAGTACAGCCGGTATATCATTGGGAGGATGGGGCTTCCCTATGCAAAGAAAAAGGTGAATATTATCAGCGTTGTGGTGGATGCGCCCCAGGACATCATAAGCGCCCTGTCCGGTAAGCTGGGCAGGCTTCAGGGCATTACCTCCAAGGCCCTGTACTCCAATATTGGTTGTTGATAAAACGACATAAATCATCTGACGGGGAAGTGCTGCAGGCCGCCATGGCCATGGGCCCTGACCCGGCAAGAAAAGGAGAGGAAAAACATGAACTACGACCCAAAATCATCCCGGGCAGAGGAATTCATCCATCACGGGGAAATTGAGGAGACTCTTGCCTACGGGGAGGCAAACCGCACCAACAGGGAGCTGATTGACGAAATTCTGGCAAAGGCCAGAGAGCGCAGGGGCCTGACCCACAGGGAAGCCATGGTGCTTCTGGACTGTGACCTGGAGGACAAGAACCAGGAGATTTACCAGCTGGCGGAGCAGATTAAAAAGGATTTCTATGGAAACCGCATCGTACTGTTTGCGCCCCTGTACCTGTCCAACTACTGCGTCAACGGATGTGTGTACTGTCCCTACCATGCCAAGAACAAGCATATCCCCAGAAAGAAGCTGACCCAGGATGAAATCCGCAGGGAGGTCATGGCGCTGCAGGATATGGGACATAAACGCCTGGCCCTGGAAACAGGGGAGGACCCGGTGCATAACCCCATTGAATATATGCTGGAATCCATCGACACAATTTACAGCATCAAACACAAGAACGGCGCCATACGCCGTGTCAATGTGAACATTGCAGCCACCACGGTGGAGAATTACAGGAAGCTTAAGGACGCGGGAATCGGTACATACATTCTGTTCCAGGAGACATATCACAAGGAGAGCTATGAAAAGCTTCATCCCACAGGTCCAAAGCATGACTACTGTTACCACACAGAGGCCATGGACCGGGCCCAGACAGGAGGTATTGACGATGTGGGCTGCGGCGTGCTGTTCGGCCTGGAGCTTTACCGGTATGAGTTTGCCGGACTTTTGATGCATGCAGAGCATCTGGAGGCGGTGTTCGGAGTGGGACCCCACACCATCAGCGTGCCCAGGATACGGAGGGCGGACGACATTGACCCGGATTCCTTTGACAACGGAATTGACGACGACATCTTTGCCAAGCTGGTGGCCTGCATCCGCATCGCGGTCCCGTACACAGGCATGATAGTATCCACCAGGGAGAGCCAGAAGACCAGGGAACGGGTGCTGCATCTGGGCATTTCCCAAATCAGCGGAGGTTCCAAGACAAGTGTTGGCGGCTACTTTGAACCGGAGCCTGAGGAGGAATGTTCGGCCCAGTTCGATGTGAGCGACAACCGGACCCTGGACCAGGTGGTGAACTGGCTTATGGGAATGGGGTATATTCCCAGCTTCTGTACGGCCTGCTACCGGGAAGGGCGCACCGGCGACCGGTTCATGTCCCTGTGCAAAAGCGGTCAGATTCAGAACTGCTGCCATCCCAATGCCCTTATGACGCTGAAGGAGTATCTCATGGATTACAGCTCCCAGGAGACAAGGCGCATCGGCGAGGCGCTTATAGAAAAGGAAATCGGAAGCATACCAAAGGAGAAGGTACAGCAGATTGTCAGGGATAACCTGGCCAAGATTGAACAGGGCGTCAGGGATTTCAGGTTTTAGACGATTAAACAGGGCGTCAGGGGGTTCGGGTTTTAGCGGTTCCAGCCGGCAAAAATGCAGGCGGGAGGGAATGAATAGCAGGCAGACAGGCAATCAGGGAAAAGGAGCAAAAGGCCATGGGAATGAACAATACGCCGGCATCGGACCGGATACATATTGGATTTTTTGGAAGGAGAAATGCCGGCAAATCCAGCGTGCTGAACGCGGTTACGGGTCAGGACCTGGCCGTGGTGTCGGACGTGAAGGGGACCACCACGGACCCTGTGTATAAAGCCATGGAGCTGCTTCCCCTGGGCCCTGTGATGATGATAGACACGCCGGGGATTGACGACCAGGGGGAGCTGGGCAGCCTGAGGGTGAGGAAGAGCTGTCAGGTGCTCAACAAGACGGATGTGGCTGTGCTGGTGATGGATGCCTGTCACGGTCCTGCCCCGGAAGATTATGCCCTCCTGAAAAGGATAAGGGAAAAGCAGATTCCCTGTGCAGCGGTTTTAAACAAGGCGGATTTGGACAGGACCCTCAGGCGTATGGAGGGGGCATGGGACGGGGCTGTCAGGCAAAGGCCTGAGGGGATTCCTGAATCCGTTCCTGTCCTGGCTGTCAGCGCCCATACCGGTCAGGGTATTGGGGCGCTTAAGGAGTGTCTGGCCAGGCTGGGAAAGACCCAGGAAAGCAGCAGGAAAATCGTGGGGGACCTGCTTTCCCCCTCTGATTTGGCAGTGTTGGTGGTGCCTATTGATAAGGCGGCTCCCAAGGGACGCCTGATTCTGCCCCAGCAGCAGACCATACGGGACATCCTGGAAGCGGATGCCGTGTCTGTGGTGGTCAGGGAAAACGGACTTAAGAACACCCTGTCCTCCCTGGGGAAGAAGCCCAGAATGGTCATTACCGACAGCCAGGTGTTTGCAAAGGTCAGTGCAGATACGCCGGAGGATATCCTGCTTACCTCCTTCTCCATTCTCTTTGCCCGCTACAAGGGCAGCCTGGAGCCGATGGTGGAAGGCGTCAGGGCTCTGGATGACATAGGAAAGGGCGACAGAATCCTGATTTCCGAGGGCTGTACCCATCACAGGCAGTGCGAGGACATCGGCACCGTCAAGCTGCCCGGGTGGATACGGGAGTATACTGGGACAGAGCCGGAATTCGTGTTCACCTCAGGTACGGAGTTCCCGGATGAACTGGGGAGTTACCGCATGATTATCCACTGCGGAGGCTGTATGCTGAATGAGCGGGAGATGAAGTACAGGATGAAATGCGCCCAGGACCAGGGGATTCCCATGACCAACTATGGTATAGCCATTGCCTATATTCAGGGAATATTGAGGCGGAGCGTGGAGCCGTTTGCGGAGATAGCGGCGCTGCTGGACGGAAATAAGCCGCAGCCGGAAAAGGAGCCGTAATCTCACAATAAAGGTCCATATAAAGAATACAAGTCCATATAATGAAGATAGGGCAGGAACTGTGCATCGCATGCTGTGTGTTGCAGGCTCCTGCCTTTTACATTCCGCTTCGCGGATGGACGGGGTCCGCATATTCTTTGCTGCCATGGCCGTGTTCTGCATTATGAAATAAAAATAATTTTTATTTTAAAAACTATATTGAAAAATATTTCTAACGTGATATACTTATAACTAAGGGGAATTAATATAGAGAACACACATAGATGGAAGGAGAAGAAACTATGAGGATTCAGGGTAAGAGAGTCTGGATAGCAGGCCAGTTCATGGCAGCCCAGATGGAGATTGAGGATGGAGTCATCAGCCGTATCCGTGAGTACGGCGCGGGACCGGCGGACCATGATTACGGGGACAAGAGAATCGTGCCGGGGTTCATTGATATCCACACCCACGGGGCATATGATTTTGACACAAATGACGGCGAGCCGGAAGGGCTCCGCAATTGGATGAAGCGGATACCGGAGGAGGGAGTCACAGCCATCCTGCCGACCACCGTGACCCAGATGCCGGATGTGCTCACCAATGCCGTGGCCAATGTGGCGGCGGTGGTGAAGGAGGGCTACGAAGGCGCTGAAATACTGGGCATCCATTTTGAAGGACCGTTCCTGGATATGGAGTACAAGGGCGCGCAGCCGCCTGAGGCCATAGCCACTGCATCTGTGGAGCAGTTTAAGCGTTATCAGGAGGCGGCGGAAGGCCTCATCAAATATATCACGCTGGCGCCGGAGCGGGACCCGGACCATGCACTCACAAGATACTGTTCCACCCATGGCGTGGTGGTAAGCATGGGCCATTCAGCGGCCACTTACGAGCAGGCGCTTTTAGGCATTGCCAACGGCGCGTCGTCCATGACCCATGTATATAACGGCATGACTCCTTACCATCACCGCAAGCCGGGACTGGTAGGAACTGCCCTCAGGGTAAGGGATATTTACGGGGAAATTATCTGCGACGGGTGCCACTCCCATCTGGCGGCCCTGAATAACTTCTTTACTGCCAAGGGGCGTGATTATTCCATTATGATTAGCGATTCCCTCAGAGCCAAGCACTGCCCTCCGGGAGGACAGTACCAGCTGGGCGGCCATGACATCGAGATAGGCGAGGACGGACTGGCCCGCCTCAAGGGAACAGATACCATAGCAGGAAGCACCCTGAACATGAACCGGGGTCTTAAAATCCTGGTGGAGCAGGCCCTGGTGCCCTTTGACACCGCTCTTAATTCCTGTACCATCAACCCGGCCAGATGTCTGGGCGTGGATGATAGAAAGGGAAGGATTGCAGCGGGCTGTGATGGGGATTTGGTGGTTCTGGATGATGATTACAGCGTGCTCCAGACCTGGTGCAGAGGACGTGCAATGCTTTGATTCAAAGGAAATTTTCGATAAAATCCTTGAAAATGCTTGCATTTACAGCGGCATGATGGTATAGTGTATACGATAACTAATGTAGATTACTGATAAAAGAGTGGACACCAGTCCACTCTTTCGTTTTGGAAAGACAGGAAAGGTGGTGGAACGATGGGAAAAAAGGAGAGCTATGAGAGCCGGGTGGAGAAACACCTCCTTCCACTGATGGAAGAGCATGGGTTTGAACTGGTAGACGTGGAATATGTAAAGGAAGCAGGTACCTGGTACCTGAGAGCTTATATAGATAAAGAAGGCGGGATTGCCGTAGATGACTGTGAAGTCATCAGCAGGGCCTTAAGCGACTGGCTGGATAAAGAGGATTTCATTGATGACAGTTATATTCTGGAAGTCAGTTCGCCGGGATTAGGCCGTCCTCTTAAGAAGGAAAAGGACTTCGTGAGAAGCATGGGCAAGGATGTGGATGTAAGGCTTTACCGTCAGCTTAACAAGCAAAAGGAATTTACGGGCGCCCTCAGTGCATATGATGAAAATACTGTGACGCTGACCATGGAAGACGGAAGCCGGATGGTATTTGAAAAAGCGGACATTGCCCTCATACGGCTGGCGCTGGATTTTTAGTTAAATCATTCACATGCTGAGACATGGATAGGAGGATAAACATGAACAAGGAACTGTTAGAGGCAATGGAAGTATTGGAGAAAGAGAAGAACATTTCCAAAGATACGCTCATTGAAGCCATTGAGAACTCTTTACTCACTGCCTGTAAGAACCATTTCGGGAAAGCCGATAATGTAAGGGTCACGGTGAACCCCAATACCTGTGACTTTGCAGTATACGCAGAAAAAGCGGTTGTGGAAACAGTGGAGGACGATTGTCTGGAGATGAGTCTGGCGGATGCCAGGATGCTGAACCCCAAGTATGATATTGGGGATACGGTGCAGATTCCGCTGGATTCCAAGAAGTTCGGCCGTATTGCCACACAGAACGCAAAGAACGTGATTCTGCAGAAGATACGCGAGGAAGAGCGCAAGGCACTGTACAACGAGTATTATATGAAGGAAAAAGATGTCATGACCGGCGTGGTACAGCGCTATCTGGGAAGAAACGTGAGCATTAACCTGGGCAGGGTGGATGCCATCCTCAATGAAAGCGAGCAGGTAAAGGGCGAGACATTCCGTCCCACAGAGCGCGTCAAGGTATATGTCATCGAGGTAAAGGATACGCCCAAGGGGCCAAGGGTTTCTGTTTCCAGGACACACCCGGACCTGGTGAAGCGTCTCTTTGAATCCGAGGTGGCTGAGGTACGGGACGGTACGGTGGAAATCAAAGCCATTGCCAGGGAGGCAGGCTCCAGGACAAAGATTGCAGTAAAATCCAATGATTCCAATGTGGACCCGGTAGGCGCATGCGTGGGCCTTAACGGTTCCAGGGTGAATTCCATTGTAAGCGAATTAAAAGGTGAAAAGATTGACATCATTAACTGGGATGACAATCCTGCTTACCTGATTGAAAATGCCTTGAGCCCGGCCAAGGTCATCTGCGTTGTGGCTGACGAGGAGGAACGGGAGGCACAGGTCATTGTGCCGGATTACCAGCTGTCCCTTGCCATTGGCAAGGAAGGCCAGAATGCAAGACTGGCTGCAAGGCTTACGGGCTTTAAGATTGATATTAAGAGTGAGACCCAGGCCAGGGAAATGGGACTCTTCGAGCAGATGGGGCTCCAGTATGGCGATACGCCGGCTGAGACCTACGAGGAAGAGCCGGAGGAACCGGAAAGCTACCAGGAATATGAAGAAAACTATCAGGAAGACGGAAGCGAACAGTAAAAGGGATACTCTGAGAAGGTTAGGAGTGATGTAAGTGAGCATGAAAAAAGTTCCGCTCAGGCAGTGCATTGGCTGCCAGGAGATGAAGAGCAAAAAAGAAATGATAAGAGTCATAAAAACCGCCGAGGATGAGATTATGTTGGATGCCACAGGCCGCAAGAACGGCAGGGGCGCTTACCTGTGTCCATCAATGGAATGCCTGAAGAAGGCAGTGAAGGGAAAGGGACTGGAACGTTCCTTCAAGATGGCCATTCCCAAAGAGGTGTATGAAACTCTGGAAAAGGAGATGGAAGAACTTGGCAGATAACAGGAGGCTGTTAAGCCTGCTGGGCCTTGCAACAAGGGCCAGGAAGGTGGTCAGCGGCGAATTTTCGACGGAGAAGTCAGTAAAGAGCGGAAAGTCCCATTTGGTAATCGTATCGGAAGAAGCTTCGGACAACACGAAGAAAAAGTTTACCAACATGTGTACTTACTATAAAGTCCCAATCTATCTGTTTGGAACAAAGGACGAACTGGGGCATGCCATGGGGCAGGAGTTCAGGGCGTCACTGTCAGTGGAGGATGCAGGTTTCGCAAAGTCAATGGTAGAACGAATGAATATAAACGGAGGTAGCTTGAATGAGAGTAAGTGAACTGGCAAATGAACTGGGCAAGACCAGTAAGGAGATATTGGAAATTATTAAGACCAAAGATAAATCCGCTGTATTATATGCAGCATCGAATGTAACAAGGGATCAGGAGAATATTGTGCGCTCTTTTGCAAATCCTAAGAGGGATGCAAGACCAGCCGCATCAGAGCACAGGGCAGAGGCTCCAAGGACGGAAGCATCAAGAACAGAGGCACCAAGAACGGAAGCGCCAAGAACCGAAGCGCCTAAGACAGAGGCTCCTAAGGCAGAGTCTGCCAGAAGCCAGGACAGCGCAGCAAAGGGTGAGCCGGCTAAGAAGAAGCTGACAGCCGTATTCCGCCCGCAGAATGCCCAGCAGCAGATTAAGCGTCCGGTACCTCCGAAACCGCAGGGAGGAAACCAGGGCCATGGGGCTTCTGCTCCGGCAGCAGCTTCCACAGCAGCGCAGACAGCCCCGGCGGCGGCACCTCAGGCAGCCCCGGCAGAGCCTGCCAGACCGCAGGTGCAGGCCCAGTCCGCAGATACTGCTCCGGAGAGAACCGCAGCGCCCCAGCCGTCTGCAGCAGCCCAGCCGTCTGCAGCACCTCAGACAGGAACCCAGGGAACTGCCCAGGACAGCCGCGATGGAGCCAGGAGCCAGGGAGGCTACCAGGGAAGCCGTGACGGAGGCAGACCCCAGGGAGGTTATCAGGGAAACCGTGACAACAACCGCGACGGCAGCCGCCAGGGAGGCTATCAGGGAAACCAGGGAGGCTATCAGGGAAACCGTGACAATAACCGGAGCGGAGGCTACCAGGGCAACCGGGATGGCAACCGCCAGGGAGGCTACCAGGGCAACCGTGATAGCAACAGGCCCCAGGGAGGCTATCAGGGCAACCGCGACGGCAGCCGCCAGGGAGGCTATCAGGGAGGCCAGGGAGGCTACCAGGGCAGCCGTGACAACAACAGACCCCAGGGAGGCTATCAGGGCAACCGCGACGGCAACCGCCAGGGAGGTTATCAGGGAGGCCAGGGAGGTTATCAGGGCAACCGCGATAACAACAGGCCCCAGGGAGGCTACCAGGGCAACCGCCAGGGAGGTTATCAGGGAGGCCAGGGAGGCTACCAGGGCAACCGCGATAACAACAGGCCCCAGGGAGGCCAGGGAGGCTATCAGGGCAACAGACCTCAGGGAGGCTACCAGGGCGGCCAGGGAGGCTACCAGGGCAACCGCGACGGGGCAAGGCCCCAGGGAGGTTATGGAAACAGACCTCAGGGCGGTTACGGCAACAGACCCCAGGGAGGCTATCAGGGCCGTCCGGGGGATGACAAGGATGCAAGGGATAACAGAGGCAGGAATGACGCCCGCCGTCCGGCAGGAGCAAGGGACGGAAAATCCTCCTTTGATACGCCGATTCAGACAAAGCCAACCAGCAACCGTCAGAATAAGAATGCTCATAAGAACGACAGATTTGATAAGCGCGACAGGCTGGAAGACGGCAAGAAGAAAGTTCCGAAGACAGGAAAGGGAGCATTCATCATGCCTCAGCCTAAGAAGGAGGAGAGCAAGGCGGATGAGGTGAAGACCATCACCCTTCCCGATGTACTCACCATCAAGGAGCTGGCTGACAAGATGAAGCTTCAGCCGTCTGTTATTGTAAAGAAGCTGTTCTTAAAGGGCCAGGTAGTTACCCTGAACCAGGAAATTGATTATGAGCAGGCAGAAGAAATCGCCATGGAATTTGATGTCCTGTGTGAAAAGGAAGTAAAGGTTGACGTCATAGCAGAGCTTCTGAAGGAAGATGAAGAGAGCACTGAGGATATGGTCCCCAGGTCACCGGTTGTGTGTGTCATGGGCCATGTTGACCACGGCAAAACTTCCCTTCTGGACGCCATCCGTGAGACTAATGTGACAGCAAGAGAGGCAGGCGGCATCACCCAGCATATCGGTGCGTCTGTTATTGAAATAAACGACCGTAAGATTACGTTCCTGGATACGCCCGGCCATGAGGCATTTACGGCCATGCGTATGAGAGGCGCCCAGTCCACGGATATTGCCATTCTGGTAGTGGCTGCGGACGACGGCGTGATGCCTCAGACCGTTGAGGCCATCAACCATGCAAAGGCAGCTAATGTGGAAATCATTGTGGCTATCAACAAGATTGATAAGCCCAGCGCCAATGTGGATAAGGTAAAGCAGGAGCTGGCTGAATATGAGCTGATTCCTGAGGATTGGGGCGGCAGCACCATCTTCGTACCTGTTTCCGCCCATACAAAAGAAGGTGTTAAGGACCTGCTGGAAATGGTTCTTCTGACTGCCGATGTGCTCGAGCTGAAGGCTAACCCCAACCGTAAGGGCAGGGGCCTTGTAATAGAGGCAGAGCTGGATAAGGGCAAGGGACCTGTTGCAACGGTTCTGGTGCAGAAGGGTACCCTAAGAGTGGGCGAAACCATTGCGGCCGGAGCATGCTTCGGCAAGATTCGCGCCATGATGGACGACAGGGGCCGCCGCGTAAAGGAGGCAGGACCATCCACACCCGTGGAAATCCTGGGCCTCAACGATGTGCCCAATGCCGGCGAGGTGTTTGTGGCTACTGAGAGCGAGAAGGAAGCAAGAAACTTTGCTGAGACATTCATTTCAGAAGGAAAGAGCAAACTGATTGAGGATACCAAGGCAAAACTGTCCCTGGATGACTTGTTCAGCCAGATTCAGGCCGGTAATGTAAAGGAACTGCCAATCATCGTGAAGGCCGACGTGCAGGGCTCCGTGGAGGCTGTAAAGCAGAGCCTTACCAAGCTCTCCAACGAGGAGGTTATGGTGAAGGTGATTCACGGCGGCGTGGGCGCTATCAACGAGTCCGACGTTTCCCTGGCATCTGCATCCAACGCCATCATCATTGGCTTCAACATCCGTCCGGATGCAACCGCCAAGTCCATTGCGGAGCGTGAAAAGGTGGATATCCGCCTGTACAAGGTTATCTATCAGGCTATCGAGGATGTGGAAGCAGCCATGAAGGGTATGCTGGACCCTGTATTCGAGGAAAAGGTTATCGGCCATGCAGTCATCCGCCAGACCTTCAAGGCATCCGGTATTGGAACCATTGCCGGTTCCTATGTACTGGACGGCAAGTTCCAGAGAAACTGCAGCTGCCGTGTCAAGAGAGAAGGAGAGCAGATATTCGAAGGGCCGCTGGCTTCCCTCAAGCGTTTCAAGGACGATGTGAAGGAAGTGGCTGCAGGATACGAGTGCGGTCTTGTATTTGAAAAGTTTAATGACCTTCAGGAAGATGATGAAATCGAGGCTTACATCATGGTGGAAGTACCGAGATAGGCATCATGCTAAGAGAGGAGTTACATGCGTAAGAACAGCATAAAGAATACCAGAATCAACATGGAGGTCCAGCGTGAACTCAGTGAAATTATCCGCGCAGGCATCAAGGACCCAAGAATCCATCCCATGACCAGCGTGGTTTCCGTGGAAGTCACCCCGGACCTTAAGTTCTGCAAGGCGTATATCAGCGTCCTTGGGGACGAGGAGGCGGGCAAGTCCACCATCCAGGGATTAAAGAGCGCAGAAGGTTATGTGCGCAGGGAGCTTGCAAGAAGGGTGAACCTGCGCAACACGCCGGAGCTTAAATTCATATTGGACCAGTCCATTGAATATGGTGTCAACATGTCCAGACTCATCGATGAAGTGACAAAAGACCTTCATCACGAAGAAACACAGGATGAGGAAGGAGCAAAGGAGGAGTTTTAATGACGATTCTTGAACAGATGTTAGAGGGCACCAAGTCCGTTGCCATCCTGGGCCATATACGCCCGGACGGCGACTGCCTGGGCTCCACACTGGGACTTTATAACTATCTCCGGCTGAACTATCCGGATATACGGGCAGCCGTGTATCTGGAGGAGTCATCCCCTAAGTTCAATTATCTGAAGGGGTATGACAGCATCCGCCACCAGACCGATGGGGAGCAGTATGAGCTGTGCATCTGTCTGGACAGCGGCGATATCCAGCGTCTGGGCGGCTTTAAACCTTACCTGGACCAGGCGGACAGGAGCCTGTGCCTGGACCATCATGTGACCAACACCCGTTACGGCGGGACCAATGTGGTCCTGGGTGAGGCCAGCTCCACCTGCGAGGTCCTCTTTGACCAGCTGGATGAAGCAAAAATCGACCGTAACACGGCAGAGTGCCTGTACACCGGCATCATCCACGATACAGGCGTGTTCAAATTCTCCTGTACATCGGCCCATACCATGGAGATAGCGGGAAGGCTGATGGAAAAGGGAATTGATTTCGGAGCCATCATAGACAACAGTTTTTACAGAAAGACATACATCCAGAACCAGATTCTGGGCAGAGCCCTTTTGGAGAGCATCACCTTTTTTGACGGACGCTGTATTTTCAGTGCCATCCGCCAGAGCGAGATGGAGTTCTACGGGGTTGACGGCAAGGATATGGATGGAGTCATTGACCAGCTGCGTCTGACAGAAGGCGTGGAGGTCGCCATCTTCCTCTATGAAACAGGACCCCAGGAATTCAAGGTCAGCATGCGCTCCCAGTATCTGGTGGACGTAAGCAGAATTGCCGCTTTCTTTGGCGGCGGAGGTCATGTAAGGGCTGCCGGATGTTCCATGAGCGGCAGCATTCACGACGTAATCAACAATCTGTCCGTACACATAGCCAGGCAGCTGGAATCCGCCTCGGGCAGCCGGGAGTAAGGAACATATCATGTATCACGGAATTATAAATGTATACAAAGAGCCGGACTACACTTCCCACGATGTGGTAGCCCGGCTCAGAGGAATTTTAAAGCAGAAAAAAATAGGCCACACAGGAACCCTGGACCCCGCAGCTGAAGGAGTCCTTCCTGTTTGTCTGGGGGTGGGAACCAGGCTGTGCGACATGCTGACAGACCGGTCCAAGACTTACCAGGCTGTGATGCTTCTGGGCTGTGAGACTGATACCCAGGATACCACAGGTACCATTCTGGCAGAGAACAGGCAGAGGGCATTGGCCCTGGCAGAGGACCAGGTAAGAGCGGCTGTCATGGGATTTAAGGGCGATTACGCCCAGATACCTCCCATGTACTCAGCCCTTAAAGTGGACGGCAAAAAGCTGTATGAGCTGGCAAGGGCCGGCAGGGAAGTGGAACGCCAGCCGAGGCTGGTGCAGATTCTGGACATAAAGGTAAACAGAATAGAGCTGCCCAGGGTCTGGATGGAGGTCACCTGTTCCAAAGGGACCTACATACGGACTCTGTGTCATGACATTGGAAGACGTTTGGAATGCGGCGGCTGTATGGAGCACCTTACGCGAACCAGAGTGGACCGCTTCCGCATCGAAGACAGCCTGACCCTGGACCGGCTGGAACAGCTCCGTGACCAGGGGGCCATGGAGAGCTGCATCCTTCCTGTGGAGGAGGCCCTGCAGGCTTACCCCCCGCTCTACTGCCTGCAGGAAGCAGATGCACTTTTGCACAACGGCAATCCCTGCTTCGCAAGACATCTGGACTGGAGCAGGTCGGATGAGCGGATGGCCAGGGCCGAGGACGGACGGATGTTCCGCATGTATGACAGCGGCAGCGGCTTTACAGGGGTATACCAGTACCAGGAGGACAGGCACTGGTGGAAGCCCTGGAAGATGTTTCCCATGTAGCCTGTTATATAACGCTGCCGGGACATCCGGAACACAGGAAAAAAACGAGGAAGTGACAGGATGAGGTATATAGCAGACACCACAGAATTTCAGATAGAGGAGCCTACCATCGTGACTCTGGGCAAGTTTGACGGCAGGCACAGAGGCCACCAGAAGCTGTTAAGGACCATGATGGAGCTGAAGGACGGCACAGGATATCCCACAGCCATCTTCACCTTCGGCACGGCTCCGGGAACAGCAGTTACGGGTCAGCCACAGACCGTCATCACCACGAATCTGGAGCGCCGCGCCAACATGGAGAAGGTGGGAATTGATTATCTGGTGGAATACCCTTTTACCCAGGAAACCCGCCATATGGAGCCGGAGGCCTTTGTAAAGGACATTCTGGCAGGCCGCATGCATGCCAGGGAAATTGTGGTAGGCCCTGACTGCAGCTTTGGCTACAAGGGGGCGGGAAACGCAGACCTGCTTTCAGCCATGGCCCATGACCTGGGTTATCATCTCCACGTCATAGAAAAGGAAAAGGACCACAGGCGGGATATAAGCAGTACCTATATCCGGGAGGAACTGGAAAAAGGCAATGTGGAAAAGGCCAACCAGCTCCTGGGCCAGCCCTATGCCATCCATGGGGAAGTGGTGCACGGCAACCACATCGGAGCCAGCCTTTTAGGCTTCCCCACAGCCAACATCCTTCCGCCCCCCATCAAGCGCCTGCCCAGATTCGGCGTTTACGTATCACGTGTGCGGGTGGACGGCATCTATTATAAAGGCGTTACCAACATCGGAAAAAAGCCCACGGTAGGCGGAGACTACCCGGCTGGGGTGGAAACCTACATCTTCGGCCTGGAAGGCGACATATACGGCAAAAACATAGAGGTCCAGCTTCTGGCCTTCGACCGCCCCGAGCAGAGATTTTCCTCTCTGGAGGAGCTGAAGGAGCGGATAGAGAAGGACAAAGAGTTTGCCAATGCGTACTATGAAAAACATCCGGAGATTCTGGCAGAAGGGTGAGAGGTGCGGATGCGGCAGCGGATGGTGAAAGAAAGCTGCCGGAAAAGCGGCGTCCCTTTTACCGTCACTGCCCGATTTTATTTTTTCTCACTTTACAACCCCATCCATTTATGCTATACTAAGTCGGTATGAAATTACGCCGATGCCCGGTTACCTGGTGACTCCAGCCGGCAGCCTGGTTTTTGGTGAGATGAATAATATTAAGGAGGAAACACCATGATTTCAAAGGAAAAGAAAGCACAGATTATCGCAGAGTATGGCCGTAAGCCAGGGGACACAGGTTCACCTGAGGTTCAGATTGCCATTCTGACAGAGAGAATCACAGAACTGACCGAACATCTGAAGCAGAATCCAAAGGACCATCACTCCAGAAGAGGTCTTCTGATGATGGTTGGACAGAGAAGAGGTCTTCTGGATTACTTAAAGAAGACAGACCTGGAAGGATATCGTGCATTAATCGAGAAGCTTGGTATCAGAAAGTAATTCTGAAGATTAGGGTGGAGGGAACTCCACCCTATATTTGCTTATCATGGAAAGGAAGAAGCGGTGTGGGCGGCAGAGGTATCACTCCGAGACCGCTGATGTACCTGCAGGGGGAGGATTTCTGCAGGCAGATCAGTAGTTTCGGCGTCTTCTGCCCGGGGAGTGCCGGAAGGACCGGACATGCCCCAACCATACCGGTAACATTTATCATTTTATTAGAGTAAAGGAGATACCAGTATGTTTAAAAGTTTTAGTATGGATTTGGCGGGACGCAAGCTGACCGTGGAAGTGGGCCGCGTGGCTGCACAGGCAAGCGGTGCTGCATTTATGCACTATGGCGATACAGTGGTGCTTTCCACTGCAACCGCATCATCAAAGCCAAGGGAGGGCATTGACTTCTTCCCTCTCAGTGTGGAATATGAGGAAAAATTATACTCCGTAGGAAAGATTCCAGGCGGATTCAACAAGAGGGAGGGCAAGGCTTCTGAGAATGCAGTTCTGACCTGCCGCGTTATCGACCGCCCCATGCGTCCGCTGTTTCCTAAGGATTACCGCAACGACGTAACCCTGGACAACATTGTAATGTGCGTGGACCCTGACTGCAGCCCTGAGCTGACAGCCATGTTGGGTTCTGCCATTGCAACCAGCATTTCCGACATCCCCTTTGCAGGTCCCTGCGCTACCACGCAGGTAGGTCTGATTGACGGCGAATTCATCATCAACCCCACTGCCGACCAGAAGCAGGTGTCTGACATGGCCCTGACCGTGGCCTCCACCAGGGAAAAGGTCATCATGATTGAAGCCGGCGCCAATGAGGTTCCGGAGCAGGTCATGATTGACGCCATCTTTAAGGCCCATGAAGTAAACCAGGAAATCATCCGGTTTATCGACACCATTGTGGCTGAGTGCGGCAAGGAAAAGCACACCTATGAGAGCTGCGCGGTTCCGGAAGAGCTGTTTGCAGCCATCAAGGAAATCGTGCCTCCCCAGGAGATGGAAGAGGCTGTGTTTACCGATGACAAGCAGACCCGGGAGAAGAATATAGCAGAAATCACAGCAAAGCTGGAAGAGGCGTTTGCTGAGAACGAGGAGTGGCTTGCTGTTCTGGGCGAGGCTGTTTACCAGTATCAGAAGAAGACGGTCCGCAAGATGATTTTAAAGGACCACAAGCGTCCTGACGGCCGTGCCATCACGGAAATCCGTCACCTGGCAGCAGAGATTGACCTGCTTCCGAGAGTTCACGGCTCAGGTATGTTTACCCGCGGCCAGACACAGATTCTCAATGCCTGCACCCTGGCTCCCCTGTCCGAGGCCCAGAAATTAGACGGCCTGGATGAGAATGAGACCAGCAAACGTTATATGCACCACTATAACTTCCCGTCCTTCTCTGTAGGCGAGACAAAGCCAAGCAGAGGACCGGGCCGCCGCGAGATAGGCCATGGCGCCCTGGCGGAAAGGGCATTGATTCCGGTTCTGCCAAGTGCGGAAGAATTCCCATATGCAATCCGTACCGTATCCGAGACAATGGAATCCAATGGCTCCACCTCCCAGGCAAGTATCTGTGCATCCACCCTTTCACTGATGGCTGCAGGCGTTCCGATTAAGGAAATGGTGGCAGGTATTTCATGCGGTCTTGTGACCGGGGATACGGATGATGATTATCTGGTGCTTACCGACATCCAGGGCCTGGAAGATTTCTTCGGCGATATGGATTTTAAGGTTGGCGGAACCAGGAATGGCATCACTGCCATCCAGATGGACATTAAGATTCACGGACTGACACGGCCCATCATCGAGGAGGCCATTGCCAGGACCAGGGAAGCCAGGATGCATATCCTGGATGATGTAATGAGACCGGTCATTTCAGAGCCAAGAAAGCATTTGAGCCCATATGCTCCGAAGATTAAGCAGATTACCATTGACCCCCAGAAGATTGGCGACGTGGTAGGAAAGCAGGGCAAGGTCATCAACAAGATTATTGAAGAAACCGGTGTTAAGATTGACATCACGGACGACGGTGCAGTAAATGTATGCGGCACGGACGAGGCCATGATTGATAAGGCCATCCAGATTATTACCGGAATCGTTACGGATATTGAGGCAGGCATGGTATTTAACGGCAAGGTAGTGCGTATCATGAACTTTGGCGCATTTGTGGAGCTGGCCCCTAATAAGGATGGTATGATTCATATTTCCAAGCTGTCTGATAAGCGTGTTGGCAAGGTGGAGGATGTTGTGAACATCGGCGATGAGGTTACTGTAAAGGTAACTGAGGTCGATAAGATGGGCAGAATCAACCTGACCATGAGGCCAAGCGACTTGGCAGAGAAGAAGGCTGCTGCCAGGACAGAGGAAAAATAAATTGCCTGACAGAAGGCAGAGTTAAAAGAGGAGATAAGTTTATGAGAAACATGAGAAGAAACTTTGCGGTATTGGCCGCAACCGTAATGGCTGTGTGCAGCATTGCACTGACAGGATGCCAGCAGAAGCTGGAACCGGCAGACCAGGTAGTGGGAGCGCTGTACGAGCTGTCTGTTAAGGAAAATGCAACTCCTATGAAGGATTTACTGGGATTTGCTTCTGAGGACGACGTAAAGTCCACTCTGATGGAAGATTCCGCTGAGACGGACCTGGTTTCCATGTTCAAGTCTGAATTTGAGGCTGCAGGCATTGAGTTCTCTGACGAAGAGGTGGAGGAAATGTCCAATGCCCTTCAGGGACTGATTGACAAGCTGGATTACAGCGTTGAGATTACAGACCAGAGCAAGGATGAGACCACCGTACTTCTGAAGGTTAAGAGCTATTCCATGGATGATATGCAGAATATCATGGTAGACGTGATGACCGACATGCAGAGCAATATTGATGAAGAGACAGCCACCGCCATCATGAATGGTGACCAGGATGCGCTCCAGAAGCTGATGCAGGACGCTGTAAAGCAGTATATGACCAAGATTGGCGAGATGGAGCCGGCAGCAGAGATGACTGAGCTGACCATCAAGTGTCAGAGAGTCAAGGTAGATGTAAGCGGCAAGGAGAAGGTTGCCTGGATGCCTCAGGATTTAAGCAAGTTCTCTGATGAGGTGAACAACGCCACATTCAAATAGGTGTGAAGAAATGGGACAGTGCCTGTGAAAACAGGCATTGTCTTTTTTCGGCCTTCGTTATATAATGGTTTTTGAGTTATCAGATTGAGAAGAATATAGGAGACTTTAACATGAGCAGAGTAAGGACAAGGTATGCACCCAGCCCCACAGGCAGGATGCATGTGGGAAATTTAAGGACGGCATTGTATGCCTATCTCATAGCAAAGCATGAGGGAGGTGATTTCCTTCTCCGTATAGAAGATACAGACCAGGAGCGTTACGTGGAAGGGGCAGTGGAAATCATATATCAGACCCTGAAGGATACGGGCCTGATTCATGACGAGGGTCCTGACAAGGACGGAGGATGCGGCCCCTATGTCCAGAGCCAGCGCCAGGCTTCCGGCATTTATCTGGAATACGCAAAGATGCTGGTGGAAAAAGGAGAGGCATACTACTGCTTCTGTACGCCGGAACGTCTGGCCACCCTTAAGACCACTGTAAACGGCGAGGAAATCATGGCATACGATAAGCACTGCCTCCAGCTGTCCAGGGAAGAGGTGGAAGCCAACCTGGCAGCGGGCAAGCCCTATGTCATCCGCCAGAATAACCCCACCACGGGAACCACCACATTCCAGGACGAAATTTACGGGGATATTACAGTGGATAACTCCGAACTGGACGATATGGTCCTCATCAAGTCAGACGGATACCCCACCTATAATTTTGCAAATGTGGTGGACGACCATCTGATGGGTATCACCCATGTGGTAAGGGGCAACGAATACCTGTCCTCATCACCTAAGTACAACAGACTCTATGCTGCCTTTGGGTGGGATGTGCCGGTCTATGTGCACTGCCCGCTGATTACGGATGAAAACCACCACAAACTGAGCAAGAGAAGCGGACATTCCTCCTTTGAGGACCTTTTGGAGCAGGGTTTTATCTCCGAGGCTGTTGTGAACTATGTGGCGCTTTTGGGCTGGTCACCGGAGGACAACAAGGAGATTTTCTCTCTGGAGGAAATGGTAAAGGAGTTTGATTACCACCGCATGAGTAAATCGCCTGCCGTGTTTGATATGACAAAGCTTAAGTGGATGAACGGCGAATACATGAAGGCCATGGAATTTGAAACCTTTTACGGGATGGCTGAGCCGTATCTGAGGGCTGCCGTCAGCAGGGATTTGGACCTTAAGAAGATAGCGGCCATGGTCAAGACAAGGATTGAGGTGTTCCCTGACATTGCGGACCATGTGGACTTCTTTGAATCCCTGCCTGAATATGATACGGCCATGTACACCCACAAGAAGATGAAAACAAACCAAGAGACTTCCCTTAAGGTTTTAAAGGATGTGCTGCCTCTTCTGGAAGCGCAGGAGGATTTCACCAACGACGCCCTTTACGGCGTCCTGTCAAAGTATGTGGAGGAGACAGGGGTTAAGACCGGCTTCGTGATGTGGCCTGTCCGTACCGCTGTGTCGGGCAAGCAGATGACCCCTGCCGGAGCAACGGAAATCATGGAAGTCCTGGGCAAGGAGGAATCCCTGGCCAGAATCCGCAGAGGGATACAGATGCTTGAGGCATAGGAATTTAGTAAATGGCATTTAATGACGCACAAAAAATGGCAATCCGGCACAGGGAAGGTCCCATGCTGGTTTTGGCAGGACCCGGTTCCGGCAAGACGACAGTCATCACCAACCGGGTCCGTTATCTTACGGAAAAAGCAGGCGTGGACCCCTCCCATATTCTGGTAATCACATTTACCAGGGCAGCTGCCAGGGAGATGAAGGAACGCTATGAGCAGATTACACAGGCAGGATGCAGCCGGGTTTCCTTTGGAACCTTCCATTCTGTCTTTTTTCTGATTCTGAAGCTGGCTTACCGGTACAAGGCCACAGACATAGTAAGGGAAGAGAAACGCATCCAGTTCATGAAGGAGATGCTGTCTGCATACGATTTGGAAGTGGAGGATGAGGGGGAATTTATTTCCTCTGTGCTCAGTGAAATCAGCATGGTAAAGGGCGAGCTCATGGACATGGACCACTATTATGCAAAGAACTGCTCCGAGGACATGTTCAAACAGCTTTACCAGGGCTATGAAGCCCGGCTGAGACGGAACCGGCTTCTGGATTTTGACGACATGCTGGTGATGTGTTATGAGCTCTTTAAGGAAAGAAAAGATATCCTGGCTGCATGGCAGGACAAGTACAGGTACATATTAATTGATGAGTTCCAGGACATTAACAGGATTCAGTATGAAATTGTAAAGATGCTGGCCCTGCCCGGGAACAATCTTTTTATCGTGGGGGACGACGACCAGTCCATTTACCGGTTCCGCGGGGCAAAGCCTGAGCTGATGCTGGGGTTTGAGCGGGATTATCCCGACGCAAGGAAAATCCTTCTGGATACCAATTACCGCTGCAGCCGCCAGATTGTGGAGGCTGCGGGCCGGGTCATTTCCCGCAACAGGACCCGTTTCCCCAAGGAAATCAAGGCAGCCAGGGGGAACAACCATCCTGTTATCATAAAGGAATGGCCGGAACCAATGGACGAGACGCTGGGAATTGTCACGGAGCTGCGGGATTACGCTGATATGGGCGTATCCTACAACGACATGGCGGTGCTCTACCGGACCAACATGGGGCCCCGGCTGCTGATATCCAAGCTCATGGAGTATAACATACCCTTTTGCATGAGGGATGCAGTGCCTAATCTGTATGAGCACTGGATATCCGGAAATGTAATTTCCTATATCAGGGCTGCAATGGGGGATTTGAGCCGTTCCAATGTGCTTCAAATCATCAACCGTCCCAAGCGCTATGTCAGCCGGGACGCCCTGGACAGCCAGCAGGTAAACTGGGAATCGGTAAAATCCTTTTACCAGGACAAGAACTGGATGATGGACCGGATTGAACAGCTGGAATATGATTTGCTGATGTTAAGGAACATGGCCCCGGCCGCTGCCGTCAACTATATCCGCAAGGCAGTGGAGTACGATGCGTATATCCGGGAATACGCCCAGTCCAGAAGGATGAAGCCGGAGGAACTGTTTGAGACACTGGACCAGCTGCAGGAAAGCGCTGCCGGCTTTAAGACCTATGAAGACTGGTTTATCCATATGGAGGAGTATAAGGAACAGCTTAAAAAACAGGCGGGTGACAGGAACGCAGAGCGTCAGGGCGTCAGTCTCATGACCATGCACAGCGCCAAGGGGCTGGAATTCAGGGTGGTTTATATTCTGGACGCCAACGAGGGAATCACGCCTCACCATAAGGCGGTCCTGGACCCTGATGTGGAGGAAGAGCGCAGGATGTTCTATGTGGCCATGACAAGGGCAAAAGAAAGGCTCCACATTTATCATGTGAAGGAACGGTACCGCAGGAAACAGGCAAAATCAAGGTTTGCAGAGGAGGCAGAGGGATGAAAAAGAGAGGTTTGGTCCAGATATACTGCGGAGATGGAAAGGGGAAGACCACGGCAGCCGCGGGCGCGGCTGTGCGGGCAGCCGGACGGGGATACCGGGTACTGGTGTCCAGGTTTTTAAAGACAGATGATTCCGGCGAGGTAAATGGTCTGGCCCATGTCCCGGGGATTACAGTGCTGCCGTGCGGCCGGAATTTCGGCTTTTCCTGGAACATGACCCAGGCCCAGCGGGAGGCCGCTGCCCTGTATTATGACCAATGCTTTCAGAGGGCCTGGAACAAGGCCCTGGGGCAAGACGGGGAAGAACCCTATGATATGCTGGTGCTGGATGAGGTCATAGGGGCCTGCAATCTGGGATTTGTGGACCAGGCCGGACTCATAAAGGCTCTTAAAGAAAGACCGTCTGCCCTGGAGGTCATCCTTACGGGACGGGAACCGTCAGAGGCCCTTCAGGGCCAGGCGGACTATATCACGGAAATGGTTATGAGACGCCATCCCTATGAGAGGGGAATCGGGGCCAGGGAAGGAATTGAATATTAGAGAATATGTTCTTGCATTTTCAGGTTGAGTCTGATAGAGTGTAAGAGAACAGAAACAAGCTTAAATTTATGGAAGCAAGAGAGGAATCAGGATATGGCAGACGAGAAAAATCTGAATGAAGAAGAGCAGGAGATGACAGTTACCCTTACTCTGGATGATGATACAGAAGTGGAGTGCGTGGTGCTGACCATCTTTAATGCAGGAGAGCACGAATACATTGCCCTTTTACCAATGGAAGGCGCTGATTCGGAGGAAGGCGAGGTATACCTGTACCGTTACAGCGAGACCGAAGACGAAACTCCTAACCTGGATAACATTGAGGACGACGACGAGTACGAAATCGTGGCCGAAGCATTTGACGAATTGCTGGATGCCCAGGAATACGACGAGCTGGTGGACGAGGAAGAGGAAGAATAATCCGAATAATCATGACGCAGAGGTATGGCTCCGGGAAAATCCCGGGGCCTTTTTCGCATTTGTCTTTGGCGTTGCTGTCTGTTTCTGCGCTGTTTCTGCTGCTGTCTGCATGGTTATCCCACCAGTTGTGAAACTTGTGTGAAATGATGGAAATGTTCCTTGATTTTTGTTAAAATAATTTCTATAAAAGATTGAAAAAAAGCCAGATTATATATAAGGAGGCAGTACCATGGATACACTTAAGATATTAGTTGTGGACGACGAGGCCAGGATGCGCAAGCTGGTAAAGGATTTCCTCACCAATAAAGGTTTTGCAGTCATAGAGGCGGGAGACGGCGAGGAAGCGGTGGATGTGTTTTTTGCGCAGAAGGACATTGCACTTGTGCTTCTGGATGTGATGATGCCGAAGATGGATGGCTGGGAGGTGCTGAGGACCATCCGCAAGTACTCACAGGTGCCGGTCATCATGCTGACGGCCAGGAGTGAGGAACGGGATGAGCTCCAGGGCTTTTCCCTGGGCGTGGACGAGTATATATCCAAGCCCTTCAGCCCAAAGATTCTGGTGGCCCGGGTGGAGGCCATCCTGCGCAGGACCAATGTGGTTTCCACGGACAGCATGAACGTGGGAGGCATCTGCATTGATAAGGCGGCCCACCAGGTGACAATTGACGGGCAGGAGATTGACCTGAGCTTTAAGGAATTTGAGCTTCTCACCTATTTTGTGGAAAATCAGGGAATCGCCCTTTCCAGGGAGAAGATTCTGAACAATGTGTGGAATTATGATTATTTCGGTGATGCCCGCACCATAGACACCCATGTGAAGAAGCTGCGCAGCAAAATGGGGGAAAAGGGAGAATATATTAAAACCATATGGGGTATGGGCTACAAATTTGAGGTGAGCGAAGGATGAAGCATTCCATCAGGGTAAAATTTACCATGATATTCATCGGTCTGATGGCGGCGGTGCTGGTCAGCATGTGGGCAGTAAACAGCTTTTTTCTGGAGGGCTTTTATACCAGGCAGAAGCTGCAGCTTTTGGAAAATGCCTATGAAAACCTGAATGCCATAGCCATGGACAAGGAGGACCAGGGAGAGAATATCACGGAAGAATTACAGAGCCTGTTCTCAAACGACGGGGAGCAGACAGAAGCCAGCCGTCTTTTACGGATAATGAATGATAAATACAATACAACTATCGTGATTCAGGACAGCATCACCGGGGAGCTGATTCCTCTGGCAAAGGACGGCAAATTTCTGGCTGATGCCCTCCACCGCTATATATTAGGAATCATTGACCCCAGAACAGAGACGCTGATATCCCAGGACGACCATCAGGTGCAGAAAATATATGACAGGCGCTCCCAGGGCTATTATCTCCAGAGCTGGGGCTTCTTTGACGATAACAGGACCATGTTCATCATGTCCATGCCTCTGGCCAGCATCCATGACAGCGTGAGTATTTCCAATGAATTCCTGGCTTACGTGGGACTGGCTGCACTGGTGCTGGGAAGCGCCCTTATGTACTATGCAACCAAGAAGGTGGTGTCGCCCATCCGCTCCCTGGCAGCGCTGTCGGCCAGAATGTCGGAACTGGACTTTGAGGCGCGCTACACCGGGGATTTTGAGGATGAGATTGGAGTGCTGGGCCACAGCATGAACACATTGTCGGAAAAGCTTAAGGATACCATCGGAGAGCTTAAGACAGCCAACAACGAGCTGCAAAAGGACATTGAGGAAAAGATAAAAATTGATGAGACCCGCAAGGAGTTTATCGCTAATGTGTCCCATGAGCTCAAGACACCCATTGCCCTGATACAAGGATATGCGGAGGGGCTGACCGAGGGAATGGCAGAGGATGAGGACAGCCGGAATTACTACTGTGAGGTCATTATGGACGAGGCCGGAAAGATGAATAAGATGGTGAAGCAGCTCCTGACCCTGACAGCCCTGGAATTCGGCAATGACATGCCTGTGATGGAACGGTTTGATATCGCCGCCCTGATTCGCGGCATTTTATCATCCGCCAGTATCCTGCTCCAGCAAAAGGAGGCCCGGGTGGTGTTTGAACAGGAGGAGCCTGTATGGGTGTGGGCGGATGAGTTCAAGATAGAGGAGGTCATCACCAACTACCTGAACAATGCCATGAATCATCTGGAGGGGGAACGCCGGATTGCAATCCGCATATACAGGGAAGGGGACGAAGTACGCGTCACGGTGTTTAACACAGGACAGCATATACCGGAGGAGGACCTGGATAACCTCTGGACTAAATTTTATAAGGTGGATAAGGCAAGGACCAGGGAATACGGAGGCAGCGGCATCGGACTTTCCATTGTCAGGGCCATCATGGATTCCCACAACAAATCCTGCGGGGTTGAAAATGTTGACGGGGGGGTGGAGTTCTGGTTTACCGTGGACAGCGGCCTGTAAAAATGGTTGAAAATACAGTATTTTACAGTTGTTTTTGATAATATGGAAATGTGCATAAATTTGTACCGCCGCCAAAATTGGATTTTATAACTATTGACAAAATATGAGCATATGCTACAATTAAAAAGTAACTGTTGTCCCCTTGTAAAAAAATATTTTGGAGGTTAGTATGAAAAAAGTTATTAGCGTTTTGCTTGCAGCTGCCATGGTTACCGGGCTTGCCGGCTGCGGAAGCACAAGCACAAACACCACAACTCAGGCACCTGCATCGCAGGCATCTGAGGCACCGGCTTCTGACGCCAAGGCTCCCGAAGAGGAGAAAACCGAAGCGCCGGCAGCAGAAGGCGAGGACGCCAGCGATTTCCATATCGGTATCGTAACCGGTTCTGTATCCCAGTCCGAGGATGACAGACGTGGCGCCGAGGCTTTTCAGGCCATGTATGGCGAGGATATGGTCAAGCTGGCCATTTATCCGGACAACTTCACGGAAGAGTTAGAGACTACCATTCAGACAATTGTCAATCTCTCAGACGACCCTAAGATGAAGGCAATCATCATGAACCAGTCCGTTCCCGGCACAACCGAGGCTTTCCGTAAGATTAAAGAGACACGCCCTGACATTCTCTGTATTGCCGGCGAGGGCCATGAGGACCTTCCTGAGATTGGAAGCGCGGCTGACCTGGTCTGCAACAACGATTTCGTTGCCCGCGGCTACCTGATTATCCGCACTGCTCATGAACTGGGCTGCGATACATTTGTACACATCTCCTTCCCTCGTCACATGGCTTATGAGACCATGAGCCGCCGTGTGGCTGTCATGAAGGAAGCCTGCAAGGAATTCGGTATGGAATTTGTCCTTGAGACAGCTCCGGACCCAACCTCCGACGTAGGTGTTGCCGGCGCTCAGGCTTACATACTTGAGAAGGTTCCGGAGTGGGTTGAGAAGTACGGCAAGAATGCTGCTTACTTCTGTACAAATGATGCGCATACCGAGCCGCTGTTAAAGCAGCTGATGGAATACGGCGGATACTTCATCGAGGCAGACCTTCCTTCCCCGCTTATGGGTTATCCCGGAGCACTGGGTATTGATTTGACTGCTGAGGCTGGTGATTTTGATAAGATTCTTGCCAAGGTTGAGTCCACTATCGTTGAAAAGGGCGGTGCCGACCACTTTGGAACATGGGCTTATTCTTACGGATATACCACATCCGCAGGTCTTGCACAGCATGCCCTGAACGTTCTTAACGGCGAGAGCGAGCTGGATGACATCGATGATATTGCAAAGGCATACCAGGTATTCTCTCCTAAGGCTGAGTGGAATGGTTCCAATTACACCAATGTGGAAACCGGCGTTAAGTTAGACAATGTGTTCCTGGTATATCAGGATACCTATATCATGGGCGACCCAGGACATTTCATGGGCTCCACTAAGATTGAGGTTCCAGAGAAATACTTCACCATCAAGTAAGACACTTACTAATAAAAATAAGTATGGAGAACAGTGGGGAGGGATTTACTCTCCCCCTGTTGTGTTAGGTGGGCATAATATGATGAATAACAACACTCCCTTATTGGAGATGCGCAATATCAAGAAGGATTTTTTTGGTAATCAGGTCTTGACTGATATTAACTTTAAACTGAATGCCGGCGAGGTACTGGGTCTTGTCGGTGAAAATGGTGCCGGTAAAAGTACATTGATGAAACTTCTTTTTGGTATGGATGTGATTAGAGAAACCGGCGGATATGGCGGAGACGTCCTGATTAATGGCGAGAAGGTCAGCTTCTCAACACCCTTTGATGCGCTGGAGGCCGGTATCGGTATGGTGCATCAGGAATTTTCATTAATACCCGGATTCACGGCAACAGATAATATACTGCTTAACCGTGAACCAAAGAAAAAGAATATTATCTCGGAAATTTTTGGTGACAGGTTAGATACCCTTGATTATAAGGAGATGACCAAACGTTCTGAGCAGGCTATTGATAAGATGGGCGTTAAGATTGACGCCAAAATGGTTATCAGCGATATGCCCGTGGGTCATAAGCAGTTTACGGAGATTGCGAGGGAACTCAGTAAGGATAATCTGAAACTGTTGATACTGGATGAGCCAACTGCTGTCTTGACTGAAAAGGAGGCAGAGGCACTGCTGGATTCAATCCGCGGCATGGCTGCCAAAGGCATTGCCGTGATTTTCATCACTCACAGGCTGCATGAGATTCTGACCGTCTGCAATAAGGTCGTCATCATGCGCGACGGCTACGTTGTAAAGGACGTGCCCGCAAAAGAGACGGATGTCGCTGACATTACAAAGTGGATGGTGGGCAGAAACATACAGACCACAGCCAGGGCGGATGTCAGGATTAACCCGGACGCAAAAAATATCATGTCAATCCGCAATCTCTGGGTGGATATGTCAGGTGAGACTGTGCGCAATGTGAATCTTGATATCAAGGAAGGAGAGATTCTTGGTATAGGCGGACTGGCCGGACAGGGTAAGCTGGGGATTCCAAACGGTATCATGGGCCTTTGCGAAGCAGGCGGTAAAGTGGAATTTGACGGCAAGCCCATTCCGCTTAATAACCCCAGGAGATGTCTGGACGCCTCCCTGGCCTTTGTTTCTGAGGACAGAAGGGATGTAGGACTCCTTCTTGATGAAACCCTTGAGTGGAACATTGCGTTTTCAGCCATGCAGATTCATGACAAGTTCCTTAAGAAATATCTTGGGGGGCTGATAACATGGAGAGATGAAAAAGCAATCCACGAAGTGACCCAGAAATACATAGATGAGCTTATGATAAAATGCACCAGCTCCAAGCAAAAGGCAAAGGAGCTCTCCGGTGGCAACCAGCAGAAAGTGTGTCTGGCAAAGGCCTTTGCGCTTGAACCTAAATTCCTGTTTGTATCTGAACCAACGAGAGGCATAGATGTGGGTGCGAAATCATTGGTATTGGATGCCCTTAAGAAGTTCAACAAAGAGCATGGGGTTACGGTTGTCATGATTTCCTCCGAGCTGGAGGAACTGAGGACCACGTGTGACCGTATTGCCATTGTTTCAGGCGGTAAGATTGCTGGAATCCTGCCGGCGACCGAATCATCAGAAGCATTCGGTATGCTCATGGTCAGCCAGGTTAAATAAGGGGGGAGACAGCATGGGAAAAATAGAAGATAGTACAATAGATCCTGGGAAGAAGACGAAAATCAGGGAAATGATTGATGACTTCGGCCTGCCAAGGCTGATTATTGCCGGATTCCTTCTGGCGCTCTTTATTTTGGCGCCTATCGTCGGAGCAGACCTTCCTACACAGATAACCAACACGATTAACCGTTTCAGCTGGAATGCGGTCCTGGTATTGGCAATGGTGCCAATGGTGCATTCAGGCTGCGGACTGAACTTTGGACTTCCGTTAGGCATTATTTCCGGCCTTCTGGGTGCAACACTGTCCATCCAGTTTGGCTTTACCGGCCCTATGAGTTTTTTCATGGCCATTCTTATAGCCACGCCTTTTGCGCTGCTGTTTGGCGGCGGTTATGGCTGGCTGCTCAACAAAATCAAAGGCGGCGAGATGATGATTGCCACTTATGTGGGATTTTCATCTGTTTCCTTCATGTGCATGATGTGGCTTTTGCTGCCCTACAGCAGTCCGACCATGGTTTGGGGACTGTCAGGCAAGGGTCTTCGTACAACCATCTCCCTGGAGGGTTTTTACGATAAGGCATTGGCTAATTTCCTTCAGATTAATATCGGTCATATATCCATACCTACGGGCAGCCTACTGTTTTTTGCCTTTCTTGCCTTCCTTATGTGGGCGTTCCTCCACACAAAGACCGGTACTGCCATGACAGCGGTGGGTTCCAATCCCAACTTTGCCAGGGCATCCGGTATCAACATCGACAGGACAAGAATGCTCTCCGTCATCATGTCTACCTGGCTTGCCGCGGTGGGCATCCTGATGTATGAACAGGGCTTCGGCTTTATCCAGCTTTACATGGCGCCGTTCTATATGGCGCTTCCTGCAGTGTCTGCAATCCTGATTGGCGGCGCTTCAGTCAACAAGGCATCCATTACCAACGTAATCATAGGCACATTCCTGTTCCAGGGTATTGTTACCATGACCCCAACAGTAATGAATTCCATGATTCATATGGATATGAGCGAGGTTATCCGTATCGTTGTTTCCAACGGTATGATTCTCTATGCTTTGACCAGGAAGACGGAGGGAACAAAATGAGTAAAAAACAGAAAAATAACGGCAGTAATAGCATTCTCGAATTAATTCGGAACAACTCTGTGCCGCTGATGTTTATCATTATCTGCGCCGTCTGCATTCCGATATCCGGCTTTTCGCCAGGGTATCTGCTCAACGAGATTGTCACAAGAATGGGCAGAAATGCGTTCCTGATTCTGAGCCTCCTGATTCCCATCATGGCGGGCATGGGTCTTAACTTTGGTATGACACTGGGCGCCATGGCAGGGGAAATCGGTCTTATCTTTGTGGCTGACTGGCAGATATGGGGTATTCCCGGCATCATTCTGGCCATGATTATCTCCATACCGATTTCCATCCTGCTGGGCCTTTTCTGCGGAAAGATGCTCAACATGGCCAAAGGCAGGGAGATGGTTACCAGTTATATTATCAGCTTTTTCATGAATGGTCTGTATCAGCTTGTGGTGCTGTATATGATGGGTTCCATCATCCCAATCATCCATTCATCCATCAAGCTGCCCAGGGGCTATGGCGTCCGTAACACGGTCAGCCTCCTGCACATGAGACAGTATCTGGACAATCTGCTGGCTATCCACATTGGAGGCGTCAAGATTCCGGTATTGACTTTTATCATCATTGCCCTGCTGTGTCTGTTCATCGTATGGTTCCGCAAGACAAAGCTGGGCCAGGACATGCGTGCAGTGGGCCAGGATATGGATGTGGCCGGTGATGCCGGTATAAAGGTGGAACGGACCCGTATCATCGCTATCATCATGTCAACTGTTTTCGCCGGACTGGGCATGGTCATCTATCTGCAGAACATGGGCAATATCTCTACTTATAGTTCACATACGCAGATTGGTATGTTCTGTATCGCAGCCCTGCTGGTGGGCGGGGCATCCGTTGACAGGGCCTCCATCGGTAATGTATTCCTTGGAGTCATCCTGTTCCATCTGATGTTCATAGTAGCGCCAAAGGCAGGCGCGACGATTACAGGTGATTCCATGATTGGTGAGTACTTCCGTGTATTCATCTCCTATGGTGTAATCACAGTTGCTCTTATCATGTATGAGACAAAAAAACGAAGAGCCAAGGGCAAGGCTGGTCAGATGCTTCAGCTTGCACAGAGTGAGGAGGGGGAGAATTGAAAGTAAATCGTACCATTCTATTCAGAATAGGAGCAATCCTACTCCTGCTCATCATCGCAGGTATTATGATGGTTATTGGCCGCGGCCATACCGTGTATATGGATAATAAGTCCATTGAATATAACGGCCAGACCTATACCACACCATATAAGGTGGTTGTGTATGTGGACGGTGAACAGGTTGCAAAACTCCGTGATAAGGAGAGAGGCATGGCAACCTGTATTGGACAGAACTTCAAAATGACACTGGAGATTACCCAGGAAAAAGGCGGCAGTGAGGAAACCGTTGATGTGACAGTGACTCTGCCCCATCATATGGACGGCATTGCCATTAATCTGCCGGCATATCTGGCCGGGCTTCCTGAGGAAGTGTATATGTCCGAGTTCCAGGTTGCGCCGGAAGTGGTTGAAGATGAGAGCGAAGCTCCGTCGGATGAAATTCCGGTTGACGGAATTCCTGCTGACGGGATACCATCCGATATCTAAAACAGGGTTCCAGGTGCTGTAGGACATGGGGCGGCGGCTTTGCCGCCGCTCCGTTGGATTATATGGCTCTGACGGATACTTTACGGCTCAAAATTGAACCAATAGAAACAACAAGGGAAGCAAAGTGAAAAAAATGTAAAAACCTGTTGACATTTGTCGAAGCATCTGGTAAGATATCTCTTGCGCTGCGGTGAGTACCAAAGGCGCAAGAGAGTAAGAAAAAAGAAAATAAAAAAAGTTGTTGACAAACACTTGCAACTGTGATAAGATATAAAAGTTGCTGCTGAACAAGCCGACAACAAAGAACCTTGATAATTGAAGATTAGACAGTATGTAAAACCCTGAAAATTCTAAAAACAAAAGGTCTGGTTTAGACCTTTGGATTTGAGAAAATTCAGAACAAAACCAAGTAATGAAGGTTAAAGATAAC